>JBPCLN010000052.1:0-26920 GCA_051003235.1 Chloroflexota bacterium
ACGAACTCCCCGCTCGCCTTCGGCGGGATACACCAGCAGTCTTTCAGCCAAGGCGGCAATGCGTTTTTTTGAGCGTGCGGCGCACCGTCTCGTGGGAGAGCGCCTCCACGTGCCCCAGCGCGACGAAACGCTCGGCAAGTAGACGGAGCGTCCAGCGCGCGCGTCCTTCAGGCGCCTCCCCACAGGCCAGCGCGATCAAGTGCGCTTCCCTCGCCCCGTCGAGCTTGGGCGCGGGCACGCGGTGCGCCGGGCGCGGGTCGAGCGCCACCGCCAGCCCCTCCTCGACAAACAGCAGACGGATCCGCCGTACGGTGCTCGCGCTCACGTCCAAGGCGTCGGCAATCCGCTCGTCCGCCCAGCCCGGCCCACCCTCGGCAACATTCGCTTTGAGCAGGATACGCGCATGCGTCATCTTGCGCGCCGCTGCCCTCCCACTGCGGATCAGTGCCTCCAACGTCACCTGCTCTTCGGCCGATAATGTCACGATATACCGCTTGCTCACTGGGCATCCTCCTCACCACCATCCGCTCACGACCCCAGCGAACAGCATGCCCCATCCTCTGCCCCACTGTCAAAATGCCGCATGACTACCTACTAGTGGGTCACGCTACATTTAGCCGCGATTGCCGTACTCGGGCACTGTGCTTAACAGTATGTTACCCATTTCTCGGCTAAATGCGGGATGACCCACTAGGCGAAAAAGGGGACCTCCAGCCGCACGGCAACGGGAACCCGTCCGCCCATTGTGTTGTACTACCAGCAGCGGCGCGCGGCGGGGAAGGAGGGTGACTGGAGAGCAGCAATCTGGTCGATCGGGCGAAGCAGGGCGATGCCGATGCCTATGCCCTGTTGGTGGAACAGCATCAAGACCTGGCCTTTCGTACCGCTTACCTGATTAGCAGGGACGCCGCCGAAGCGGAGGACGCGGCGCAAGAGGCGTTCGTCAAGGCGTACTATCACCTTGCCCGGTTTCGCTCCGGCGCCCCCTTCCGGCCCTGGCTGCTCACGATCGTCGCCAACGAAGCGCGCAACCGCCGGACGTCTGGCGCGCGGCGGGCCGGCCTGGTCGTGCGGGCCGGTGCCGCGCAGTCGGCGGAAACGGCGCCTTCGCCGGAGGAAGCGCTGCTAGCCCAGGAAGAACGCACGCTGCTGCTGGACGCGTTGGACCGTTTGCGCCCGGAAGAGGGACTGGCGGTCGCCTGCCGCTATTTCCTCGACCTGTCGGAAGCGGAGATAGCGGCAACGCTGGGTTGCGCCCGCGGCACCGTCAAATCGCGCCTTTCCCGCGCGCTCGGGCACCTGCGCCAGATCATCGGTGATCGTTCGGCCGAAGTAGGAGACCAGGAGGGATCGCATGGCTGAAATCCAGCAGCCGAATAGCGATACCGACCTGGAACGGCGGCTCGGCACGCTCGGCCGGCAGATCACGTTTCCCCCCACGCCGCCGCTGGCGCAAAGCGTGCGGCAGCGATTGGCAGCGCCGCCGGCGTCGCGGTCGGTGTTCCGGCGGCCGGCGGCGCGCCGGTTCGTCTTTGCCCTGGCCGCGCTGGTGGCGGCGTTCGTCGTCGTCCTGATCGCCGTCCCCGGCGCGCGAACGGCGCTGGCCGGGCGCCTGGGCCTGCCCGGCATCGAGATTCGTCAGGTACCTTCCTCCCCGCGCCTGCCGGTCACCGCCACACCGCTCCCGGCAACGTCGACCGCCGTGCCAGGCGCGGCGCCAGCAATGACGGCAACCGCCGAACCGATAGTAGCGCCGACGGCAACGGTGCAACCCCTCGGCGACCGCCTCCACCTGGGGCAGCCGGTGGCACTGTCCGCGGCCCAACAACAGGTCTCCTTTCCCATCCTCCTGCCGGCGCAACTGGGGCCGCCCGACGCCGTGTATGTCGCCTCCGCCGCGCCCGGTGGGGAAGTGACGCTGGTATATCCCCCACGGGCCGGCCTGCCGGTCACGACGGAAACCGGCGTTGGGCTGTTGCTGGGGGAGTTTCAAGGACGCACCGACCAGGTCTTTATTTCCAAGATGGCCGGTCCCGGCACGACCATCGCGCCGGTAACCGTCGCCGGGCAACCAGGCTTCTGGCTGACCGGCCAGCCGCACGAGTTTCTCTACCAGGATGCCGGCGGAGTGGCGCACCAACAGACCCTGCGGCTGGCCGGCAATACCCTGATCTGGACACACGGTACCGTGACGCTGCGAATCGAATCGGCCCTGTCCGAGGACGAAGCGGTCAGGATCGCGACCACTGTACGCTGAGGCGGGAACGGGAAGCACCTGGCTACGAATGGAACTCCGACGGACGGCAGCGCCGCGCCGAGGCGAATTCGCCGGCTTGACCATTCTGCACCGACCCGGTACTATTACGTCCAATGGTATATCCGTAGACGTACTATGGACCGGCGTGCAGGGAAGGTGACGATGCGATGGAACTGCCGGACCTTGGCCGCTTCAGCGACCCGGGGCTCTTGATCCTGGCCAGCCTGGCGGATGGTCCTAAGCATGGCTACGCCATGATGCAGGACATTGCGCTCCTGGCCGGCGTGCGCTTGGGTCCCGGCACGCTCTACGGCGCGCTGGTGCGCCTGGAGGAGCGCGGGCTGATCGCGGCGCTGCCGGCCGAGGATCGCCGCCGTCCGTACCAGTTGACGGGGATGGGTGAGGCAGTCTTGCAGCAGCATCTCACGCGACTGAGCGTGTTCGCCGGCGCCGGCTTGCAGCGTTTGGCGGCACGATGACGACCCAGCAGGCCGCGCGGCTCGCCCGCCTCTATCCGCGCTCCTGGCGAGTCCGCTATGGCGATGAATTCGCCGCGCTGCTCGAACAGCAGTCGTTGTCGGTTCGCACCATCGGCAATGTTTTCCTTGGGGCGCTCGATGCCCACGCTCGGCGCTCCGCCACCACCGGCTGGCTGCTGTTAGATCAACGCCTGGTCCCCTGGTTATGGTGGATTCTTGCCGGCATCGGCGGCTGGGCCGGGCTGCTTGTGATCATGTACGCGTCCTTCCTCCGCTACGGAGTGTCAGCCGGCAATGCCGGTGTAGCAGAGCTTGTGTCGCGCCTGATAATTGGCGGCGTGCTCGCCGGCGCTACCGTTGGGGCAGCACAGTGGCTGGTGATCCGTCGCTATCTCCAGGCGAGTCGTGAGTGGGTGGTGGCGACGACCGCCGGCTGGTGCGTTGGCGCGCTTCTCGCCGAGGCGCTGCTCTTCCCGATCGTGGCAGGACATGTGCAGATTGGCTGGCCCGGCGACACCGTCCTGCGCGGCGGTGAGTTCGGTCTGGTGGTGGGGGCCGTCATGGGGATTGCCCAGTGGCGCGTGTTGCGACGTGAGGTCGCCCACGCCGGCTGGTGGATCCTCGCCAGCGCCCTTGGCTGGAGTCTGGGTTGGCTGGTCGGTGGCCTGCGCAGTAACGAGATGCTCGGCGGTTCCGACGTAGGGCCGGCCTTTCATCTCGGTGGCGTCGTGGCGGGTGTCATCCTGGCGCCGGCGCTCGGTGGGGCCCTCTACGGCATCGTCACCGCGCCACTGTTGGTAGCATTGCTGCGGGCGCGGGAACCGCTGCACGCGACGATCCAGCGCCGCCGCCCGGCAGCGGCACTGACGGCCGTTGCGGCCCTGGCTTTGCTCGCCGTCAGCGCCGGTCCAGTCGTTGCCCAGGCTCGTCGCCCAATCTGGCAGGTGCAGTTCATCACCAACTGGCCGGCGTCAATGGCGCTACCGGTCGTCACGCCGCAACCGACCAGCACCGCGACGCCCGCAACACACGTCAGCTACTCGACCAACATGAACGTCCAGAGTACGGTTGCCGAGGCCCAACCGCACTTGCCGTTCAAAGTGCTCGTTCCCGCGACCTTGCCCACCGGCTACCGCCTGCTCAAGGTGCTGGCGCCGCGTGGGGTACTGAGCTCACCAAAACTGCCGCCGGATATGGCCTGGATCAACCTTATCTATGCCAGGGCCGCCCCGCAACGCTCGGCCCCGTCTGATTCCTACCCCGCCGATGCCCTCACCATCTGGGAATCTTCGGCGGATCGTCGAGAGACCGTCGTGCTGCAAGCGTATCCCAACACCACCGACACTCTGACGATTGGCGGCGTACCGGCGATCTACTTCCGCGCGGTGCCGACGATGCACGCCGGCAGTCTCGCGGTGATCCCGGATGCAACGCAGCGCCAACTATTCCTGAGCCACGACGGGACCGTGGTCACGATTCACGGCTGGCAGACCGCCGGCATCGACCAAGCAGCACTGGAGGCGGTTGCCGCCTCCCTGCACTGAGGGAACAGGAGGTGGGTATACTCGCCTATGCCTTCCACGGATGCGATTCCGCCTTCCAGGCTTCATTCCCTGACGGTTCCCGGCTTGCTGGCGGCGTATCTTGCCGTGGGGATCGATGTCTTCTACGTCACGACTATCCGTTCCCAACAGCCGGTGAGACCGGACTGGTCCCGGGTAGCGTTCCTGGCCGGCGTCCGGCACCGTCCACATCGTCTACCCGGCGCAGGGACACTTGCAGGGTAGTACCACGACGGACGGGGCTTCGATGCGCTACCGCTGCGATAATGGCCGCCTCACCAGACTCCCGTAGTCTGCCGGTGGGCGTTTTGTGGATGCTGCGAGAGATCAGCGCAGGATCCGCAGGACCACGTCACCAATCTCAACGATCATCCTCGGGTCGGATAAGCGCCGCGCAATGGCGAACTCGGCCTCGATGATCTCGATCAGCTTTTCCAACCGGCGGACTTGGTTCGGAGCGTGACAAGCGAGACAGATGAGCCCGGCCCTGGGATAAGGGGTGGGCTGCCCTTCGACTTCACGCCGGATCAGCCGGCGGAAGTGCCGCGTGTTCCGTGTGACAACGATCGCACTCAATCGGTCGGCCTCGATCACGCTTAGGCGCGCAGCAGCAGCGGCGATGAGGTTGTCCGCCGCCGAGCGCCCCAGCCGATCGCGAGCGAATTCGACGGCATGGCCCCGTACTCGGAGAACGTCAGCAAGGCGAGCGTCCACATCTTCATCGAGCAGGAAATACATGCCAGACTACACGACAATCGTACCGTTAGCTGACCCGCTTGTGACGCTGGCGCTCGAAGCCAATCGCTCGTTGCACATCCGGGGGCGTGAGCGAGGGATAGGCGGCAAGAATCGTGTCAGCGCCATATCCCGCCTCGTGGAACTCCCAGACTGCCGCTGTCGGCACGCGCGTCCCTGCCAGCACCCAGGCGTTGCTTTCAACATTCCGGTGGCGCGTGATCTGGCCAATCTCCTCTGGGACGCGTTCCCGTAGGCGCAACGCGCGGGCGCGGGTGTCGCTCTCCACCGTCTGCATCTCGATGGGCAAGGCGACCTGACGCGCATCGTCTGGATTGAGGCGGAGGCCAGTGCGCGGATCTTCGAAATAGACGTGGTGCCCGCCCACGAAGACGCGCAGGCTGGACCAGGGGACATCGTGGTGCTTTAGGAGGTACGCACCAACCCTCTGAAGTTCCTGCAATGGCACATGATGCTCGTTCCGCAAGACTGCGATGGCGCGAAGGCCGACCACGTCGCGGTACAAGTAGATCCGGCCATAAGGCGTTCGGAGCCGATTGCCCGCGTAGCCGGCGGTGAAAAAGCCCGTCCTGTCCCAGTAGCGGAGCTGGCGCTCGGTCAGGCCAGTAAGGCGGATTACCTGATCGGCGGTGAACGCAACCAACGGCTCACGCGCCGTATCCTCGGCCGTAGGGCGTCCTTGACCAGCCGGAGACGCTGTTGTTGCGTCAACCTGGCTTACAATTGCCATCGTTCTCCTCCCTACACCGCCGGGTACTTGCCGGAACGCTCAATGGTGAGCGCGTAACAGGGCTTCCCGGTTGTGGGGTCGGTACGACTACTCCACGGCACGTACACTCGCGTTATCGTTTTCCCGGCTGCCCCAGCCTGCCCCGGCCATCAGTAACGAGGATACCCGAATGCAAGGAAAGAGGACAGCCCGTTGAACAAAGAGTCGCCGCTGCGCCCGACCAGCACGTCTTGCTGGATACCGATGCGCCGCCAGCCGGGCGACCACCGAAGGAGAGTTCTGGGTCACGATCGCCATCCCCAATCACACGCGCTTCTCTGGTATCTTCGATCTACCTCTTTGGGTGATCGGGAAGCATGCAATGACTGAATGCCGCCGGACATTCCTGCGTTACGCCGCTGCCCTCATCGGCGCCGGGTTCACGGCAGGCTGCGCGCTTGCCCCGCCGTTCCGCGTTCCGGCGCCATCCGTTAGACGCAGGCTCGACGTGCTGGCTGCCTATACCGGCTCGCCGGCGGCGGGCGACACGGAGCCCGCCTGGCTGCCGGTCATCCGAACAGCGCTGGATCAACTCAACGCCTCGGCATCGCACCGGAGCGACGCCACATCGCTTTGTCTCACCGTCTTCAGCGCCGACCAGGCGCCGGGCGCCTACCAACAGCAATCTGGCGGGCAGCGCATGCTTTTCATCAATGCCTACTTTGACGCGCTAGCCGAGCGCGCGGCCACGGCGGACATCCTGTTGATGGGCGGCAGCTACCTCCTGGAACTGGAGCGTCGCCACCTCCTCGCACCACTCACTGCCCTCCTGGCGCGGGACCTCCGACAGCACCCATCTGACTACTATCCTTCCGTGCTTACCCTTGGTCAGATGCACGGAGAGCAACTGCTGCTACCGCTGGCGGTGTTGCCGCATCTGCTCCACTTTGACGGCGGCATGTTCCGCGCGGCGGGGCTGACGTCGCCGCCGCCGGATCAGCCCTGGACCTGGCAGCAGCTCATCGCTGCGGCGCCCACCCTTTCCCGCGTCGGCCTCGGCGGCGCCGGCATCCCCCACTGGCCCTGCGACGTACCGAGTTTGGCGCCGGAGATCCCGATCTGGCAGGCGGGTGGCGACGTGATCGGCCCAGATGGAACCGTTATGGTCGATCAACTGGCGGCGGTGCAGGGCGTCACTTTCTGGCAAGACCTGGTCAGCCGCTACCAGCTTATCCAGCCGAGTGTCCAGCCGCTGCTTCCGCTCACGCACCCAGACCGTCCATACGCCACCGTGGCCTGGGGCGGTTTCCTGGCCACCTGGTTCGACCTGCCCATTGCCTACCCCGCGAAGAAGGTCGCCGATATTGGCGAGCACTGGGAAGACGGCCTCGGCGTGGCGCCAATTCCGGTCGGTGCTCCCGGCGGCGCGGCACCGGTAACGAAGCTGAGCTTGCAATTGGGCGGGGGCATCTCTGCCGCCGGCAAACAGCCTGCCGCGGCATTCGCCGCGCTGCGAGAACTGGAAGCGGCTGCCGGCACGTCCCTCCTGTTATCCGCCCGCCGATCACTGGCGACGAAGATGCTGGAGCAAGGACCGATTGACCGACGGCTTGCTTCGGCGCTGGGTTGGGGCATGGCGGTGGGCCGCGCCAGCCAGGCCGATCGGGTGGGGAACGGCATGGCCCTCTCGATGCAGCTCGGCAAAGTCTTCGTCGGGTACCAGAACCCCACGCCGATACGTCCCACCCTGGCCTGCGCCTGGGCGGCGCAAGTGCTGCGGCAGCAACTGCAGCAGCCCGGAACCGATGCGCCGACGTGAACAGGGGAACTGGTGTACCCCAAAGCAACGTGACGGCGCAACCATCGTCGGCGGAATCACGGCTGCACGACGAGCCAGACGTCCCCAACCGTCGTTTGTCGGGTCGCCTGCAGTCGCCAACAGCCGCTCTCCGGAAAGACAAAGGTGGCGTCCCATTCGTCACCGGGGCGCTGCCATGTCGAGCCGGCGTGTTGGGTCACCCGAGTCGGAATAATACGGCGGCCTTCCGGCCCGACCGCCGCCAATTGGAGCGCCCCGGTGCCGGTCATGCGCAGAATCAGGGAACTCTCCGCACCCACATGCGGGAGACCAGCGTGGAACAGCATCCACAACTGCCCCTGAGTCATCGTGCCCTGCGCTTCCGGCGGACCGAGCGCCGAAGGTGAGACGGGAGAAGCGGGATGACAATCAGGTTCGCCCAGGCTCACGGCACCGGCTCCCGCGTTCGTAAACATGATCTGCGCCGTGGGTTCCGAAAAAGACGTTGTCTGGTGGCCCGGTCCGACAATGTGGCATCCTGCTAAGGCTAACGAGCAGAGCAGCACGGTGCCGGAGATGACGGTGCGGCTGGGCAGGCGCCCGGGTCCGCAGGTGAAATGCACCTTTGCCTCCTCCCATCTGCGTCTCAGTACTTCGGTTTTCGCCTTGATACCGATCCATTAAACCAGAAGCAAGCCATCCGTGCCGGCGATCGCTGGCGCTGTGATGTGCCATGCTCCATGAAGGAGACGCCTCGGGATCTCGGTCCAGGACGGCGCCGGCGTTTGGCAGAATTTAAACCTCGCGCCAGACGGGGATGATGTCGTAGGCCGCACCCGCGTCATCCAGCGCAGCTCGCACAGCGCGTGCCTGATCGGTCGGCACAAACGCTGCCCCCCGCGCCAGGTCGAGGCCGGGTAAGCGGATAATCCCTGGGCGCTCCGACCGGCCATGGAGCCGGCGGGCCAGGCGCACCCGATCACGTGGCGGCACATTGTGAAGGGAGAAGCGCACGACGCTCCAGGGCGCCAGTTCTCCCGGCCGCAAGGCGGCCAGCGCGGCGGCCTCACCGAAGAGCACGACGCCATCGGTCCACAGGTCGTGCAAGAGTTCGGGGCCGAGGGCAGCCGGTTTTGCACTGTCGGCGAGGAGTGGCGCGACGTGAACCGGCAAGCGCGCCTCCGCCTCAGCGTCGACCACCGTTTGTATGATCCGCCGCTCTGCCGCGATGCGCTCTTCCTTCGACCGAGTATGCGTGAGGATCAGCAGATCAAGATCGCTCTTCCGGCCAAAATCGCCCCGCGCATAGGAGCCAAAGACCAGGACCGCGGCCACCGCCGCATCGGTTCGCAAGCGTCGCACCAGGGCATCAAGCGCATCAGTGATCCGGTCGGTGACCGGCTTATCCCACGGACCACGGTTCAATCTGTGCCAGAAGCACATCGGCGCGGTGTGCGGTGTCGCCATTTCCTTGCCCTCCGTACCACCGGCCCGTCCGAATCTGCTCCAGCTCGGCGAAGGCATCAGCGATCTGGCGATGCCCTAGATCGCGGAGACGACGGGCCATTCCCTGATGTTGATCATTGTCCACGCCGTGATGGCGCCAGAACCCGGCAGCGATAGCGTGCAACGCCATGCCGTGCGTCGCCTCAAGGTAAAGGCGAATGTCCGCGGCAGAATCAAGCGCCGGACGCGAAGCCCGGAGTTGCTCTACCGCCAGGCGATGTCCGGCTTCGTTCACGACGGACTTCGTAATTACAATTACATTTATGCCCGAGAGGTAATTATGATAACACAGAACGCTCGTAGCGGGCTGCTCTGCGCTCGTGCCTCCGCCGCCTCAAGGCGCCACGTCGAAGGGGCGGGCCAGGTCCGTGAGGATGAAGGCCGGCACGCTGCTATTGTGCTAACCCACTGGTCGGGCCGACCAGGTTTGAAGTTGGGCGAGCTGGATCAGGCGGGGCGCTTCAAACTCCGGCGCAAAGATGCTCCAGGTGCCGCGAAAGTGCAGCCCGGCGAAATCAGGTCGCCGCGCCAGCTCGGGCAAGTCTTCCCGCCCTTCCAGCAGCACGCGCTCCGGCGCCGCAGTGAGCGCCTGACCGAGCGCACGCAGCAGCACGGCCGGCCCGACCAGACCGGCGCCTAACCGCGTCCCACCAGCCACGCGACCGCTCTGACCGGCCAGTACATTGGCGCCGGCCGCCGCGGCCAGCAGCGTCGCCCGTTCCACTGTGCCGGGCTCCGCCGGCAGCGGAGGAGCGCTCGGGCCAAGGAGCGGTCGTACCGGCGTCTCCTCCGGCAGTGCGCCATGCTCGTGTTGCCAGGCCGCAGCGAACAGCAGCACGCCCAACTGCTCGGCTGGACTGAGCCACTGGCCGTCGATCCGCCGGGGCTGCAAGGGGCCGCTCACCTCCATAGCGAGCTGGTGCACGGCCGCCTGGTGTAGCCGGCGGCTGCCGGTTTTGCTGCGCTGCCAGAGTTCCCGATAGGTGATCACGCGCGCGTCGGTCTCGCGCGCCACCCAACCCAGGAAGTCGTCGAAGTCGGCCATCAGCGTTTCAATTTCGGCACGCGGTCGCGCCGGCGCCGGCCCCCAACCCGAACGTGGCCGGTTGATACCGCCGCGAAAGGTATCGGTGAACGCCGTGGTGATCAGGCGGCAGGGATGGGTGAACATCACCAGCACACCGCCGTCGCGGCGTCGCTGCTCCAACTGGGCGAGGAAGTCCTCCCGCATGCGCCGCCGGCGGTCGGTGGCGGCGAAGTAACCGTCGAAGTGGGTGTGGTACTTGATGCAGACCTGACCGCAATAGTGGAGGGGGTGACCGGGCGCCCACTCGACCGGCGCGTCGCAGAAGACCGGGATATCCCGCCGCGCCATAGCCGCGGCCACCTGCGGTCCCCAGCTATTCCCCGGCTTGCAATAGGCGCTGGGCTGCTGGCCGGGAAGCCGGCTTATGTCGGCACTTCCCCCGCCCTCCCCCCCCAGCACGGCCGCCACGCCCTCCTCCCAGTCCATCGTCTCCAGATACTCGGCGTGAACAGGATGGGCGGAGTGGAGGTCGGAGTGATAAGCGATCTCGTGCTGCGCCAGCGCCGTCAGCACATCATGCCGGCCGCGCGCTTCCAACGCCCGCGCCAACTCCCCGACCAGGCAGAAACAGCCGGTGAAGCCATGGCGGCGCAATGCCTCCGCCCACCACCGCTCCCCCTCGTCCGCCTCCGGCGTCTCGTAGTCTTCGCTATCGAAGGAAAAAATGACGTCAACGGCCATCGGGCGTCTCCTCGTCAGGTGTCATGGGTCATCGCTATCCCGTGACGGCAATTGCCGTCACGTTCCCGTTTGGACGATGAGCTGGACGGTCCTGCTGCCGGCGGGCGGATCGATCGCCAGCAGGGTGTCCGTACCATCCCAATAGAAGGTACCGCTCTGGAACCCTGCCTGGTTCCCGGCCTCCTGCAGTGGCTGCTGCTCCAGGCGAATCCCCCGTGCTCGGGTCCCCCGCAGCCGGAGCGTCAGTTCCAGTACGGAGCGCGGCAAGTCCAGGTGAATCGTGTCTCCCTCGACCTGCACCGTCGCCAGTTCGCGCACGCAGGCATAGTTGGTAATCTCACTACAGGTCCGCCAGCGTGTGCGCTCGCCGTTGGGATCTCGCTGGCGCAGGCGTTCCACGACCGTCTGCAAGGTGCGAAAGCCGCGGCGATCGCCGTCGTGCATGCCATACATGCCCTGCCAGTGGCTACACAAGACGCAGGGACTGCCGGCGTCGATCACGGCCGGCAAGCGGCCACCGGCAAGGTCTTCGGTGATGTAGTAATCGGCGTCCACCTCACCGTAGCCGGTCCAGGAACCGGTGTAGTCGCCGGTGCAGGCGATAATCTCGCCAACCGCCGTGCCCGCCTGGCGATCGGGATACCAGACCGGCGTCTCCACCTGCACGTCTTTTGACTGCACCCGCTGGAAGAAGAAGGGGGTGGGGTTGCCGGTGACTGACCGGCAACCTTCCCCAGTGACGCGGGCATAAAGGTCGAGGGATTTCCCCCCGAAACCGCCCGGCGAGGTGACCCCCTGGGGCGGCAGGCCGATGTTGGCGAGGATGCGGCAGGAGAAGGCGATGTACTCGTCGACGTGATCGGCCTCGCCGAACTCTCGCCACTCCATCTGCTCCCAGATGCGGGAAGGCAACGGTTGCAGCGTGCCCAGGTCCAGGACGTAGGTATGGGTGAGCATCTCCGGTGTGATGTCGAAGGACGGGACGATCACCTCCCGACACATTTGCAGCCAGCTTTCCAGTTGCCCCTGGCCGAAGAGCGTGAGGCCGTGATCGAGGCGACCGATATTGGCGGGGTTGGGGACGACGCTGAACTTGCCGCGCACGCCGTGGTCCCGGCACCACTCGCCCCATTCCCGCGTGAAGGACTCCGGCGTCACCACCGGTACGTCCGCCCAGCGTTGATCCTGACCGAGATGGCGGTTGCGATCGCGCAAAAAGAAGTAGTTGAGATTAATCAGCGCCGTCGAGTCATCGATGATCAGGGAGAGCGGCACGCGGTCGAGCGCGTTCCGGCAGATTTCCGCGTCCAAGGCTGTTCCTTCCGGGGCTATTTCTTGTTGGCCTTGGCGGCCTGGATCAGACCGTTCATCTGCGACTGGAGTGCCGTCAAGGCATCCTTGGCGCTGATCTGGCCATCGACGGCCTTCTGGCCGGCGGTGTCCATGTTGCTATAGGCATCGTCCTCGTTGACGTATGGTGTGCCGTCCGTCGTGGTTGCATCCAGCGCCGGCTTGAGCGTGGCGCGGCCGGCGGGCGGACCAGCGACCGCCGCCACCAGGTAGGTCTTGCCTGCCGAGTCCATGCGCATCGGCACTTCCGCCAGCGTCGCGGTGATCGTGTCCTGTACCTCTGTCGTCCCCATGTAGGCGAGGAACTGGAAGGTTTCGTCGCGGTGTTTGCCGTTCGGGGGCATCACCAGCCCGCGCAGGTTCGACCAGTTGCCCGTTTTGCCGGTCTTCGGCGCATAGGGAAGGATGGCGACATCCCAGTTGATGGTGGTCTTCGAGTCCACGATGGGTTTGAAATTCCAGTCTCCGGTGTACTGCATGGCCACCTTGCCGGCCAGGAACGGTTCCATCGACTTCTTATACTGGGTGGTGATCGTCTTCCACCAGCTTGGCGTGGCGATGATCCCCGACTTGGCCATGCTCACGACGAAATCCAGTGCTTCGACGCATTCCGGACTGCCGATCGTACACTGGTCCAGGGCCTGGTTGTAGTAGCTGCCGCCGTTCGCCAGCGCCATGCTGTACCAGCTATTCTCGTAGCCACCCCAGGAGAGGTAAGCGCCGACGCGGTCGGGGGTCGTGCCGTTCTTCACGGTGAGTTTCGTGGCGTACTGCTGCAACGTGTCCCACGTCCACTGTTTTGGATCCTTGGCGAGCTCCGAGGGCAAGGCAAGCCCGGCCGGGCGCAGCATATCAATGTTGTAGACCACGACGCCGGCACTGTAGTCCCAGGGCACGCCGAAGCGCTTGCCTTCGAAGGTGTACCAGTCCACGGCCGAAGGCAGCATCTGCTTGAAGTTATCGGTCGCCGTCTTGTCGCGCGCGGCCAGGTCATCGATCGAGCCTTCCAGCCCGGCGTAGGCGCGGTTCTTGAAGCCGTCACTGTCCGACAGGTAGGCGTCCGGCTCCGCGCCGCCGGCGACGGCGACCGTGATCTTCTGGTTGTTATTGGTAGCATATTTGGTGACGTTCACCTGGACGGTGCTGTTGCGATCATTGTAGGTCTTGGCCCAGCCCTCGAAGCCAGTCTGATAGCCCGCGCCCCACTGCCAGAACTCGATGGCGGTCTTGCCCTTGCCCGGCGCGGCGGCGGCAGCGGAAGAACTTGCCGTCGTGGCGGCGCTAGTTGAGGCCGCGACGCTGGAGGTTGAGGCGACGCTGGTGGTGGCGGCAACGCTCGCGGCCGCGGTCGTCGCGGCGCTGGAGGCGCTGGCGGTCGCCGCGGGCGCGGCCGACGTGGCGGTCGTGGCCGGCGCAACAGAGACGCTGCCGGTGCTGACGGTCGCGCTCGCGGCGCCGCCGCAGGCAGCAAGGAGGGGAATCGCGAGCCCGGTGCCGAGCATGGCCAGCAGACGTCGACGCGGTAGCGATGCCGATAGTTCGGAAAGCATGAGATTGCTCCTTCCCAGTGAGACGGCTTCTCGTTGAGGCAGCACAAGTGCGCGCCTACGCCACTATCATAGTCAGCAGCAACCGGCCATGCAACATGGTTGCCAGGCGGCGGACGGCGGGCTAGGATACGGGAGTGCCGGTGCTACCGCCATCGGTGTGGTGAGTGATACAGGGAACGGAAGCAGAAATGGCGCATACACCGTTGCGAATCGGCCTACTCGGAGCCGGCACGATCGCCACGTCGAACACCGGCTATCTCCTCGGCCTCGCGGAAATGCGCGACCAGGTGGTCACGCTGGCGATTGCCGATGTCGCCGCCGAACGGGCGCGCGCAGTGGCCGATCGCTTCGGCGTCCCCGATGCCTATGGCAGCCTGGAGGAACTGCTGCGCCGAACGGACATTGATGCTGTCGTCAATCTTACGCCGATACCCCTGCACGGCGCTACCTCCCGGCAAATCCTTGCCGCCGGCAAGCACCTGGTTGTCGAGAAGCCGATCGCCGCCACGCTGGAGGAGGCGGATGAGCTGATCGACCTTGCGCGCGCCAAAGGGGTGCAGTACGTCGTGGCCCCGCCCAGCATGCTCCAGCCCAATCGGGTCCAGGCCAAGCGGCTGGTGGCGGCCGGCGCAATCGGCCAGCCCTGTTTTGCCCGAGTGCGCAGTTCCCACGGCGGCCCCGCCGCCGGCGCCTGGCCCCTCGACCCCACCTGGTTCTATCAGGAAGGCTCCGGTCCGCTCCTCGATATGGGTGTCTATGGCATCCATGACATCACGGGCATCCTCGGCCCCGCCCAGCGCGTCGTCGCCTTCTCCGGCATCACGGAAAAGGTGCGAACGGTGCGCGCCGGTCCGTTCGCCGGCAAGCAGATTGAGGTGACGGCGGATGACAACACGCTGCTGATGCTGGACTTTGGCAACGCCACCTTTGCCGTGATCGATGGCACCTTCAATGTCAACGCCGCCAAGGGACCCCAGGTCGAGATCTTTGGCCGGTCCGGCACGATCAATCTGAACAACCAGACGCAAGACGGCGCACCACCACTGGAGATCTTCCGCTTCGATGCGGCGCCGGGCATTGACGGTTGGATCACCCCCCGTGGCGGCCAGGGCGATGGCGACCGCCAGCGCTACCGCCGGGCGATTCTGGTCAAGCACCTCGCCGACTGTCTTGCCACCGGGACGCATCCGGTCGCCAGCGCCGAACACGCCCGGCACGCTCTGGAGATCATGGTGAAGGCCATCGAGTCCGCGCGCAGCGGTCGCGCCATAGCGCTACGGACCACCTTTTAGTAACCAGCGTGGTATGCACCAACGAAGGGGTGAGGAGCGGTGAGCGCCGCCACGGCAATTGCCAACCATTATGAGGTCATTGTCGTCGGCGTCGGCGGCATGGGAAGCGCCACCCTCTACCAACTGGCGCGGCGCGGACGGCGCGTCCTGGGGTTGGAGCGCTACGACATTCCTCATGCTCTCGGTTCTTCCCATGGGGTGAACCGCATTATCCGTCTCGCCTACTGGGAGCATCCGGCCTACGTCCCACTGCTGCGGCGAGCGTATGAACTATGGCACGAACTGCAGGCGCAGGTCGGCGAGCAGTTACTGGTGACCACCGGATCGCTCGATGCGGGACCACCGGGCAGCCAGGTGGTCGAAGGTTCGCGCCGTTCCTGTGACCTCCATCACTTGCCCCATGAAGTACTCAACAACACCGAACTTCGGCGACGGTTTCCCGGTTATCACCTCCCGGACGATACGCTGGCGGTGCTGCAACCCGCCGGCGGCTTCCTTTTGTCCGAGCGTTGCATCGTCGCGCACGTCGTGGCGGCGCAGCGAGCAGGCGCCGAGGTACACGCCCGGGAAGCGGTAGAGACCTGGGAGCCACGGGGCGAGCGCGTCTGGCTGCGCACCGAGCGCGGCGAGTACACCGCCGATCGCCTGGTGTTCACCGCCGGCGCCTGGAACGGAGCGCTGCTGCCCGCGCTTGCCGCTCTGGCGGCGCCCGAACGGCAGGTACTGGCGTGGTTTCAGCCCCGCCAGCCGGCACTCTTCACGCCGGAGCGCTTCCCGGTGTTCAACCTGCGGGTGGAAGAAGGCCATTTCTACGGCTTCCCCGTCTACGGCGTGCCGGGCTTCAAGGTCGGCCGCTACCATCACCTGGCGGAGCGCACCGATGCCGATCACGTCGATCGCGCGGTCCATCGCCGTGATGAGGAACTCCTGCGCAGCTTCACCGAACGCTACTTTCCTGCCGCCGCCGGACCCACGATGGCGCTGCAGGTGTGCATGTTCACCAACAGTCCCGATGAGCACTTCATCATCGACGTCGATCCCGAGGCGCCGCACGTTTCCTTCGCCGCCGGCTTTTCCGGTCACGGTTACAAGTTCTGCAGCGTCGTCGGCGAGATCATGGCCGACCTGGCCACGGAGGGGCGCACCACCCACGACATTGAATTCCTGCGTCTGAAACGCTTTCGGAGTGCGCCACCGCATTGAGATCGTGGTTGGTTGCGTGATAGCAGGAGGTCACGCGGATCGCGACCGAGGGGGCGGTGCGGCGATGGAGATGAAGCGATTGCCGATGTACCCCACCGACGGCTTGGCACGACTCCTGCATTTCGGCACCTGCGAGGGGAGGGCAGAGTGATGGCGACCGTTCCAACGCCGCGAGGATTGGCTGGAGGCCGGCAAGGCCCCGTAATGAGCGGCGCCGGCTTCGTCGCCGGCGCGGCACTCCTGGCGGCAGCTATAGTGCTGGCGCTGGCGGTGAAAGCGCACCCCGGCCCCTGGGCCGATGATATCAACATTGAGTTAGCCGACCAGCATCTCCTCCTGCCGCATCATCTGCTGGCGATGGGGATCGATCAGGTCAGCCGGGTCAATTGGCCGACTCCCGCCGGCATTATCGTCGGCGTGGTGTTTGTGCTCCTGTTGCTCCTGCGCCGCTGGCTTGATGCGTTGACGGCGGCAGGCGCTTCCGTTTTTGGTGACCTCTCCAGTTATCTGACGAACCAGTTTGTCCAGCGGCCCCGACCGGAGGGGCACGGCATCTCGATCCTCAAGCAGGTCACGAACTATTTCGGCTTCCCCTCCGGCCACGTCGTTCACGTTGTCGCCTTCTTCGGCGTGCTGCTCTTCCTCACCTTCCAAACCCGACGCTGGCCCGCCCTGCGTTTGCTGCTCGGCGTGATCTTCATCCTCTTGCTGCTGCTCATCGGCCCATCGCGGGTAATGGAAGGAGAACACTGGCCGAGCGATGTCGTAGAGGGCTTCTTCATCGGCGCGTTCTGGCTGGTCGTCGCGCTGCATTGGTACAGGTGGGCCGGGCGCCGTTGGCCGCGCCTCCTTGCGCCCGATGAACGTGCCGCGCGCGCCGGCCAGGACTAAGGCGCTGCGCGGGACGGCTGGCAGCGCGGAACGTGTGGTAGCATCTGTCCCTCCAAAGCTTGTTTCTCCCCTCCAGGATTGGGGGAAAGTTCAGGAGCGAGGGCGAGGAGACGCAGGTGGTAACGGCGCATATCGTGGTCTGCCAGGGGCCCGGGCAGGTAGCATTGGAAGCGCGCGCGCTCCCTGCTCCTGGCCCCGACCAACTCCTCATCCGGAGCCGGGCGAGCCTGGTCAGCGTTGGGACCGAGCTCACGACGGTGGGTGGGCAGTGGCCGGAAGGCGCCTTCTGGCGGAAGATCACGCGCTACCCCGGCGATCTGGGGTATAGCCTGGTTGGACGCGTGGATGCCCTGGGCGCCGGCGTGACGGACTTCGCCGTTGGTGACCGTGTCGTTGCCAACGCACCGCACGGCAGCGCGGCGCTGCTGACGCTGCAGCGACCGCCAATGGAGCGGCCCAACGTCATCCCCATCCCACCCGAGGTCGACGATGAAGCGGCTGCCTTCCTGGCGCTGGCGCTGGTAGCGCTCAATGGCATACGCCTGGCGCGGATCGAACTCGGCGAAACGGTGGCCGTGGTGGGGCTGGGCGTGATCGGCCAGTTCTGTTGCCGGCTCGCGCGGCTGGTCGGCGCGCGCCAGGTGATTGCGCTGGGCCACCGCCCCGGCCATCTGGCGGCGGCGCGCGCCGGCGGTGTGACCGTCGCCGCCGATCCCCGCGTGGATGATCCGCTCGCGCTTGTCCGCACCCACAACCGGGGCGCACTGGCCGACGTGGTGTTGGAGTCGTCCGGCAGCGCTTCCGCCATGGGCCTGGCGTTGCACCTCGCCCGGCGACAGGGACGCGTCGTGCTGGCCGGCTCGCCCTCCGGCCCCGTCAACCTGGAACTGCACGAAACGGTGCATGGCCAGGGTCTACAACTGATTGGCGCCCATATCAGCACGCTGCCCTTCGGGGAACTGCCTTTGCAGTCCGGCTGGAGCGTGGAACGGGCGGCGCGAATCTTCTGGGATCTGCTCGCCGATGGAACTATCGCGATCGCCCCTTTGATCAGCGACCGTGTGGCCGGGCCTGCCGCGCCTGCCCTGTACCAACGCCTCCTCGCCGAGCGCGGCGACGCCCTGGGCGTGCTGCTCGATTGGACGGGCGAAGCGGCGGCTTGACGGCGGCGTCACCGCCTCGGTCACCGCCAGTGGTGTACAATCCTCCCGCCAGGGAGAGGAAGGCTGCACGATGCGGACGCCGACCGTTGTCTTCCCCGTACCGGGCCGCGTGGCGATCGAGGAGCGGGAAGAGCACGACCCCGGACCGGGGCAGGTGCTGGTGCGCACGACGATCAGCGTCATCAGCATCGGCACCGAGTTGACCGTGCTGACCCGTGCGGGGTGGGCACAGCGCGTTCCCTTCCCCTTCCTTCCGGGATACAGCATGGCCGGTGAAGTGCTGGCGGTCGGGCCAGGCGTCACCGACTTCGCGGTGGGCGATCGTGTGGCCGGCGGTGGGCACCATACGCAGTTTGAAGTCCGCGAAGCGCGCGACCTCAACCACATTCCCGCGACAGTGGCCGAGGAAGCGGCCGCCTTCCGCACCCTGGGTCAGATCACCCTGAATGGCGTGCGCCAGGGTCAACTCACGTTCGGTGAAACGGTGGTGATCGTCGGGCTGGGACTGGTCGGCCAGATGGCGACGCAGTGGGCGCGCTTCGCCGGCGCGCTGCCGGTCATCGCCGTCGACCTCGCCCAGCGCCGCCTTGATATTGCTGCCGCGATCGGGCCGTTGGTGGCGATCCAGGGCGGCGGCGACGACGCGCTGGCCACCGTGCGCACGGCCACCCGCGGGCGCCTGGCCGATGTCGTGATCGAAGCGACCGGCGTCGCGGACGTCATCCCGCCGGCCACCAGGCTGGCCCGCAACCAGGGGCGCATCGTCCTCCTGGGCTCGCCGCGCGGCAGTACCACGATCGACCTGCACGACAGTGTCCACGCACGTGGGCTGCACCTGATCGGCGCCCACAATAACACCCATCCCCCGGTGGCGACGCTCGGCAACCCCTGGACGCGCGAGCGCGACGGCGAACTGTTCCTTGATCTGCTCGCCGCCGGTCGCGCCGATGTCCAGGCGCTCATCACCCATCGTTACCCCTGGCAGCGTGCGCCCGAAGCCTACGCCCTACTCCAGGAACACCCCGGCGACGCCCTCGGTGTCGTACTGGACTGGCGATGACATAGGTAGGAAGTACCGGCACGGCGGCTGGTTAGAGCTGTAGCAGGGTGCGCATTAGACGGCCGCCGGCCCATCTAACATCGTGCCATCCCAGGCGGCAGGTTCTCTTAGCTCCTCTTGCCAGCCCGCCGAATCGCGCCGGAGCGCTGCGTAGGCAGCGTTGGTCTGCTCAATCATCATTTGCCGCCGGTAGACTTCCACCGCCTTGGCCAGCACCTCCACCATGGACTCCCTGGTCTGGTCGGCAAGTTCTTTCAGCTTCGCTTGGGTCTGATCCTGGATCCGCACCGTCGTCGTCTTCAATTACCCGCCTCCTTGTAGACGAAATCGTCTACCATCCTGCAGCCTTTCTCCGCCATCCTAGCGGCTGGATGACCGCCGTACAGGGCGGTCGTCCAATAGCCGCGCATAATAGTCGGCCAACTGACCGACCAGCTTGGCGGCGTCGTAGTGCTGCTCCACGCGCTGCCGACCGAGTTCGCCGAGCAAACGCCGCCGCTCCGCCGACAGTAACAGCGGCTTGAGGGTGGCAGCCAGATCGACATAATCGGCGGGTGGCGTTAGCGTACCAGCGTCACCGATCACTTCGGGAATTCCACCGACGGAGGCGCCGACGACGGGCTTCCCGCAGGCCATCGCCTCAATCAGCACCATCCCGAACTGCTCACGGATCCAGCGAGTCGGATTGCTGGGCAGGCAGAAGACGTCGGCCAGGCGGTGGTAGCGGGGAATGTCCTCGTAGGGCACGTACGGCACAAGGCGAATCACGTCGGCCAGTCCTTGCTCCCGCACCTGTCGCTCCAGCGCCGCCTGCTCCGGTCCGCGTCCGACCCACACATAACGCAGGTGCGGGCCGATCGCCGGGTCGGCGCGCAACAGCGTTGCCGCCGCCAGCAGTTCGAAATAGCCCTTCTCCCATTGCAACGTGCCGATGGTGACGACGACGAGATGCTGCGGCTGCAAGCCAAGAGCCGCCTGCAGCGCCGGATCGGGCGGCGCGGGAAAGAAGCGCGTGCGGTCGACGCCGGTGGGGTGAATGACGATCTTCTCCGACGCCGCCCCTTCCAGCAGCAGCCACTGCCGGTTGCGCTCCGTGAGGGCAATGAACAGATCGGCCGCCGCCGCCACCTGGCGACGGGCCGTCCGCAGTCGGGGGAATTCGTCAAACTTGCCGGGAACGTTCTCCGCCACGCTCACGACCAGCGGCGTACCCCGCCGGCGAGTTGCGCGCAGGGCCTGCAACGAATACGGGTTGAAGGTCTCGGCGGTGTGCACGAGGTCATAGCTGTGGAGGGCGTGACCCAGACCAAGCATCACTTCGTTGCGCTCGTAGCGGTCGCGGTACCAGCGCCGGAGCAGCGGTGTCCGCTCGGCAAGGTCCAAGACGCCAGGCATGGTGCGCACAGGGAACGGCATGCGGTCGCGATCGAACGAACCCCGATCGGAGCCGAACGCCGTCACGTCAAAGCGGTCCGTCAATCCTGCATAGTTCTGCATCTCCCAGTGGTTGAGGGTGGCGCCGCGGACGATGGCGATATGCGGCTTGCGGCCGACATATTGCTCCCCAGCTTCGGCGTTAGCCCGTGTTGCACGCGCATAGGGAGCGCGAACGTCCTTTTCAACGGACGGCGACAACGCCACCGCTCTGGTTGGCGGAGTCTGCATCTTTTCAAACCGCAGCACGTACGATACCGCTGCACGCTGGGCCTGGCGCAGCAGGTGCGCCGGCAGTGTGCGTCGTGCCTCTTCCGTCAGTTCGGGATCCTCCAGGTCACGCAGGGCGAGGCCGCAGCCCTTGCCGGTGGCCACATAGTCGCGCAGCGGGCGGTTGAATCCAAGGACAGGGCGGAAACTTCCCCACTGTGTATAGCCGGGCGCGCGCAGGAAATAGTCGTCGTCCTGCCAGGCCGTGCGGTCCTCCTGGCGCGGCGAGTCGAGCGCCGGCTTGTGCCAGCGAAAGAGCGTCGATTGGTGCGAGATGGCACACACCAAGCGGCCGCCGGGCTTCAGCACGCGGCTTATCTCCGCCATGGCCCCGACATAGTCGGCAACGTCCATGAGGACGTAGTTGGCAACGGCGGCGTCGACGCTGGCGTCGGCCAGGAAGGGCATGGCGGAGAGCGAGGCGCGATGGAACTCGATCGGCAATGGCTCGCGTTCCTGGTAGGCCAACGCCAGGTCATGGAACCGGTGCGCATTCTCCACCGCCACCATCCGAGCGCCCTGCTTCGCCAGCAGGCGGGACAGGTAGCCGTTGCCGCTGCCGGCGTCGAGGACGCGCTGTCCGGTAACGTCGCCCAGGAAAGCGAGCAGCACGGCGTCACTGCTGTCGCGGCGGTTCTGGTCGCCGCGCTCGTCGTAGCCGGCATCCCAGGCGTCGGCGTTGGCGCTCCAGTTTGCATCGGCATCGGCGTCCGTCGGGCTTGCCGGTGGAGACGGCAATGCCGGCGGCGGGTACCGCGCCAGCTCCCGTTCGTCGGAGAGCCAGTGGCGGGCGGCGGACGGCTCGAGTTGCCAGGGATGGTCGCCTTGCGCTTCGGCGCGGTCGAGTGAGGCGTGGCGATCACCGCAGTCGGGGCAGCGCAGTTCCCACCAGTAGGTCCATGCCCAGAACGGCTCCTCCACGCTCTGCGTCTCGCCGGCGCCGACGCAGAGCAAGCGTCCGGAGCTTGGACAGTAGAAGCGCGTCATGAAGTGGCCGGCCTCGCCACAGTGGTCGCAGACGAACCGCCAGTGCCAGGGGCAGCGCGGCGCTTCTGAGCCGGTATCGAACGTCGCCTCCCGCCCCCTATACTGCCGATCGGCAGTCGCGATCCGGTCGCAGTAGTAACAGCGCATTGCCGCCGAGCTCCTCTCCATGTATATGTCGTTCCGTCTTATCGCGATGGCGCGTCGCCCGTATCGCGTCGTCCCTGGTTGCTGCGCTGACGTCCGTCGGACCATATCCCAGGAAAATTAGCCCCACTTCGCGGGGGCCAATCGCCGTTCTGCCGATCACACTGCCGACGACGAAGTGGAGATCGCGCTCCTTCGGAGCCAGGAGCGGAGCGTCCCAATCGACGATCCACAGCCGCCCGTCCGAATCGATCAGTACGTTATTTGTGTGCGGATCGGAATGGCAGAGGACGAGTTCGCAGTGCTGGGCCTGTAGCCGGCGTCCGAGCGCTTCCGCGCGTTCGACAATGTGCGTGATCTGGCTGCGCTTTTCCTTCCAGACGGCGGCAAGCGCTCGGGCGTGGGGGGCCCGATCATTGCTTTGTTCGATCACGTGCTGAAGTTGACGGACACCGTGCACCCATGCCGACACGAAAGACTCTCGGGGAACCAGGCGCCGGACCGCCTCGGGGAGGCTGGTCCGGTGAATCGCCCGGAGTATGGCGCCAAATTCGATCCGCTGCCGATCGGTCAACCCCAGCTCCATGGCGCTGCGGCGCTGGATGAACGGGTACACGATCAAAGCATAGTCGTCGACGATTCCCCAGGGTGGTTCACCCCTGTCTTCGGAAAGATTCGGCTGCTCCAGCATCTACGGCTTCCCGATCCTTTCGCCGTGGTCCAGCGACGTGGCGACACTACCGACCCCCTTTCAGCTTGCAAGTTGAGCGCTGCATTGGATCGCAGCTTCTATCAGGGGAGCGTATTTGGGTCCTCGACCTGCAAATGCTCTTTCCGCGCAGCATGGTTGAGCTCAACGTCACTGCTAATAAGCGTAAGCGGACTCAAGCCGCGCTCAAGGCGCTCTCGTTGGACCACCAGGGCCGAGGCCAACTGCACGCAGTCATAGCCACGCAAGCCATATTGCTCAGCCAAGATCAGTGCTTTTGCGACTACAGTTGGCGTGAGGTCGACGATGACGAACTGCGAAGTGAGGTCGTGACCAAGCTCCTGGATGGCGCGAGCTGCATCGGATGCCGATAGCGTTCCTCCCCGCACTCGACGAAAGAGCGCCGCCGCTACTTCAACCAGGGTTATGCGTGCGATCACCACCTGGTGCCCTTGTGCCTGGTCGGTCAGGCCATCAACCCATTCGGAACCGATCTCGGTGACATAGAGCTTAACGACGCCGCTACTGTCGCCAAAGTAGGTGGACAACCTAACGGCGATCTGCCACGATCTGGTCGGACACGGGGCCTCCCTCTACGCGGACTCTCGTCCGTCCGGGCCTCTTTGCGGCTGGTCTGCTTGGCCATACCATAAGCCCCGCTGCCTCCATATCGGAACGGAAGCGCGCCTCGTTGGTTAGTTCTTCCGCGTGATGCGTAGGACGATTGTCTCCAGCCTCCAAGCGGAGGAGATCGTCCAGGCTCACCAGGGCGGCAATCGGCTTGCCGTGGCGTTCGACGATAATTCGCTCTCCTGCGTACGTGGCGCGATTAAGGAAGTCCGCAAGGTGTGTTTTGGCCTCGTGCGCCCCAACCCTTGTCGCCATTTTTGCCTCCGCTCGTGGTCAGATTCGCAGGCTCAATTGTATCTTACGACTCACGTGAAGCCGTGCAGGTACGGGACGTGGGGCGAGGAGATCATCAGCGAGCGTGCCGGAACAGCACGGTTGAGCCTTGACAGCCGGCCGTTGCGTCCATAGGCTGACATTTGATCGATAGCCGGACGAATGAGACGGCTACAACGCGGACGATTGAGGTAGGCGAGGCCGCCGCCTCGAATCGCGAGAGGGAAATCGACGTGCTGAACCAGATGCGCACTCGGCGCAGCCTCCTGCGGAGCGCGGCCGCCCTCGCCATTGGGAGCGCCGGGTCCGCCTTGCTTGCGGCCTGCGGCGGTGCGGCAACCGCCACCACGAGCGGGACTACCGTCGGCGGTGCGATTTCCTCCAGCAGCGCCAGCGTCGGATCAGTGGTGAGCGATGCCGGCTCTCCTGTCGCCAGCATCGCACAGACCACCAGTGCAGTTCCCTCCACCAAGGCCACGGGAACCACTTCTGCTGCGCCCGGTGCGAGCGTCTCCGCGCCCGCCGCGGGCATTGCCGTTCTACGCATTGGCTCGTGGCTCGACCGGCCCACCAACCATGCCGTCTACGATAATCAGTTGATCGCCCCCTATCAGAAGCTCCATGCGAACGTGAAGATCACGGTCGAATACACGGCGAATACCAGTGCGCATCTCACCAAGATGATCGCTGAGACGGCGGCGGGCGATCCGCCGGATATCATTGAGGTGAACTTCGATAATAACCAGAGCTTTGCCGACAAGAAGGTGCTCACCGCCCTCGATCCGTTCATTGCTACGAGCAAGATCGACCTGAACCAGTACGTCCAGTCCGCCCTGGAGCTCGGCCGCTATCCGCAGGGGAGCGGGAAATACTGGGCCTGGCAGACGATGCTGGCCGTCGGCGTCCTCTATTACAATAAGACGCTCTTCCAGAACGCCGGGCTGCCCTTTCCAACCGACAGCATGGACTACCAGACCACCCTCCTGGACGTCGCGCAGAAGCTCACCAAGCCGGGAGCGGACGAATCGAGCTCCTTCTGGGGGTTCAACGTCGACTACTTCACGCGCAGCTTTCTGTTCTCCTGGGGCTTTCAAGAAGTGAGCGACGATGGCAAGATTGCATTGTTCGATTCGCCGGAGTCCATCGCCGCCCACCAGTTCTGGGTCGATCTGAACAATAAGTACAAGGTCAGCACGCCGAGCGATGCGAGCAAAGTCTTCAACGTCCCCGAGAGCCCGTTCGAGTCCGGCCATCTCGCGATGAGTATCGACGGATCGTACGAAATCCAGGCGTTCCAGCAATTCAAGTCGATGGAGTGGGACGTGGCCGTGCCGCCGAAAGGGCCGGCCGGACAGTTTTCGGTGATCAAAGGGGCGCCGGCGCATGGACTGTCGCCCCTCAGCAAGCGCCAGACGGAGGCGTGGAACTTTATGAGTTGGTGGATTCTCAACCAGACAGCGGATCAGGTCGTCAACCCGGGGAATCTGCCGTCACGGCTGACAGCGCTGCAGGACTGGACGGCGGCGCAACTGAAAGCCAATCCGGTACCCGCGAGTATCGGTAAGCTGGTCGATATCGCCAGCAAACACGGCAAGTCGGTCCAAATCCCACCCCATTCGGGCGACGTCTGGAGCGCCTATACGAAAGTGCGGGGCACTATTCTTTCCGGTCAAACCTCCGTCGCCGACGGGCTGCATGCGGTGGCGCAGCAGGTCAACGGCATTCTGGCGCAGCCGTGAGCAGCCGGTCCAAATCCCCCAATGTGCTGCTGATTACCGCCGACCAGCATCGCGGCGACTGCATCAGCGCCAACGCCGGCGCCGCTCCCCACCGACCGGCAGTGCTGCGCACGCCCCACCTCGACCGTCTGGCAGCGGAAGGCGTCTCCTACACCAACGCCTACTCGACCATGCCGGTCTGCGTGCCGGCGCGGGTCAGCATCATGACGGGGCGCATCCCCGCCTCCTGGGGCGTGCGCGGCAATGGCGGCGCGATCCCCGAGGGCATGCCGACGCTCCCCGGTGTCCTGGGCGCCAATGGTTACCGCACGCAGGGGGTCGGCAAGATGCATTTCGTACCCGACTTCCGAGCGTTGCATGGCTTCGAGCACGTGCTGGTGTCGGAGGAAGGACGGCAGTGGCAGTACGGCGGTGACGACTACCAGGCCTACCTGCAGCGCGTCGGCTGGGCAGGGCTGGAGCGCGGCCACGGCATCGGCAACAACGACGCGCGCACCGGGACGTCGCCCTTACCGCTGGAGCACTACCACACCACCTGGTGTACGGACGAGTCCATTGCCTGGCTGCGCCGGCATCGCCAGGAGCAGCCGGCGCAGCCGTTCTTCCTCTGGACGTCCTACACCAAGCCCCACGCCCCCTACGATCCGCCGGAGCCGTATGACCGCCTGTACACCCCCTTCACCGTCCCCGCCCCCCGGGGCGGACCGGAGGATCTCGCGGACCGCGCGCCGTGGTACACCCGCAGCCGCCGGCGCTACGGCTGGGACACCTATTCTGACCTGGCGGTCAAGCGCTCGATCGCCTTCTACTACGGCAATGTCGCCTTGATTGATCACTCCGTCGGACGGCTCCTGGATACCCTGCGGGAGCTGGACCTCGAAGAAGATACGCTCGTGTTCTACACAGCCGACCACGGCGACCTCCTTGGTGACCATGGCTTCTTCTTCAAGGGCATCTTCTGGCAAGCTTCCTGGCATATCCCCTTCCTGGTGCGGGCGCCGGGACGACAGCCGCCACAAGGAGTGGTTCGCCTGTACGCCGGATTGGAAGATCTGCTGCCCACCATCCTGGCAAGCTGTGGCATTGCCGTCCCGGACGGAGTGCAGGGGCGGGACCTCTTCGGCAGTGACCCGGAGCGAGACGCCGCCTTCGGTACCTTCGGTCCCCAGGGGCGGGCGTTGCACGCGGTCCGCACAGACGCATGGACGTACATTGCGCACCAGAACGGCAGCTTCGAAGAGCTCTACAACGTGCAGACCGACCCGGACGAGCGCCGGAACCTTGGGGGGGGGGGGGGGGGGGGGGGGGGGGGGGGGAGGGGGAGGCGGAGCGCCTGAGGGGGGGGGGGGGGGGGGGGGGGGGGGGGGGGAGAGGTGCTGCTCATGCCTCC
>JBPCLN010000053.1:0-6087 GCA_051003235.1 Chloroflexota bacterium
TACGGCATCAGCTTCAGCTGGTCGCCCAACGGCGACCGCATCGCCTACACGGCCATCGAGCGCGGGCAGCCGTCCCGCCTGTGGGTCGTCGCGGTGGACGGTGCCGACGAGCCGGTCGCGCTCACCCCCGTCGGCGCCGACATGCAGCTCGACGGCGAACAGGCGCCGCGCTGGTCCGCCGACGGCGGCAGCATCGCCTGCCAGGCGGTAAAGGGGCACTGGGCGGTGGCGGCGGACGGGAGCGGGGCGCGCCAAGTATAACCGCGCGGGGTGGGACAGCCGCTGCGCTGGGTGCAGCGGCCCTGCACGCCGGGCTTCTGGAGGACCGGGGCTGGGAAGTTGCTCTACCTGGTGCAGCAGCCGGAGAGCAAGGAGCTGGGGCTGGCGCGGGTGGACGCCGACAGCGGCGAGGGGGAGGTGCTCGTTACGCTGCCGAAGAGCCAGGCCAACTACGTGTTCGGCATGGAGGTCTCGACGGCCGAGACGCTGTACGTGCTGTTGGAAGCGTCGGACCACCCGGCGGAGCTCTGGCGCATCCAGGCCGGGGAGGCGGCCCGCCTCCTGACGCTCAACCCGGACCTGGAAGGTCTGGCCCTGGGGCAGAGCCGGCTGATCGAGTACCAGGCGCTGGATGGCCGGCCGCTGCGCGCGGCCCTGCTCTTACCGCCGGGGTTCCGCGAGGGCGAGCGCGTGCCGCTGCTGGTGGAGGTCTACGGCGGGAGCATGGGCTCCGATCTCGTCCACCGCTTCGGCGGCGGCCAGGCCGTCGTCCACCCCCAGTTGCTGGCGGCCGCCGGCTACGCGTTGCTCCTGCCGGACATGCCCATGGCGCCGCGCGACCCCCTGCGCCAGCTCCCCGGCCTGGTGCTGCCGGCCGTGAGCAAGGTCGTGGAGCTGGGGATCGCTGACCCCGAGCGGGTGGGGGTATTGGGGAACAGCTACGGCGGCTACTGCACGCTCGGGCTGCTCGTGCAGACGGGCCGGTTCCGGGCGGCCGTGGCCAACGCGGGCTTCTACGACCTGGTGGGCGCGTATACGGCGCTGCGCGACAACGGCAACGCGGCATGGCTGGGTTGGGCCGAGAGCGGGCAGGGCCGCATGGGCGGGACGCTCTGGGAGAAGCGGGATGCCTACATCGAGAACTCCCCCCTCTTCTACCTGGATCGGGTCACCACCCCGCTGCTGCTGACCTGCGGGACGGAGGACATCGTGCCGAAGGCGCAACCGGAGGCGGTATTCGCCGGCCTACGGCGACTCGGCAAGCCGGTCGTGCTGGCCGAGTACGAGAGGGAAGACCACTGGCCGGGCATGTGGTCGGACGCCGCCTATCGCGACCTTTGGGAACGGGTGGTGCGCTGGTTCGGCGAGCACCTCACATCGTAGCAGGAGGGCCGGCCGAGATCCCGTGGGCGACGCGTCACTCCGTGACGCCGCGCATGAGCTCCCGCGCCTCCTCGTCGCCGATGGTGAGATACGCCATCTGCAGCCGGCTCCAGCCCGCCTGCTTCTGAGTGAGCGCAGACTCTTGGTCTGGCGCATGTGGGGACGGCCGCTGCGCCAGCACCCGCACCCTGGCATGGACGGAGGTGTTCTTGACGAGCTGCCATGCCTCAAGGCGGGAGATGGCCCGGTGCTCCCCGCCCAGCCCCTTCTTGCGCGAGCCGAAGAGCCGTTCGTTCCCGCGCACGCACCGCTGCTGCAAGAGCAGCATTAGGAACGCCGATCTATCCACTTGCCCGTCGAGTCGTAGTTCATCGATCTCGGCCAACCACCGGCATTCCAAACAGCATCGAACACTGGTCGCATTACCATAGCGTAGTCTGGATTAAACGTCTCGACAACCACCTCAGGAATGATCACCGAGTCCCTATCGATGGGGACGAGGTCACCCCTGCGTCGACTGAACGATGGCGAGGCGACTGCATATCCGGAAACACCTAAAAGACTCAACATGATGAGGATGGGCGGTCGAACCCCAAGTTGTTGCTGTGCTGATAAAAACCTTGGTAGGGATCGTAACACGTCTTGTTCATATTTTCCACCCGGTATATACTTATCATGGGCATAGTATCGAAGATCAAGAACCGCCTCAATGCTTCCGTTTCTGAATACCTGTAGATAAGAAGGAGAGAAGCTGTGGTCTGGTAGTATGGCGTGCACAAGTAATCCATCGAAATTGTACCTGTCTCTTAAACTAGGGAAGCTGTCGGAAATCGGTATTAATATCGTAATCTTGTCCGACAATAGGGACACATCAAATGATGACGATGGATCGGTGAGGCTCAGAGGTATGAGATGGAGAACTAATTTCGCTTCCTTCGTTACCTCTATCGGCGTCTCCCTCGCAGAAATGGCAGCCAGTCGCTGAATTCGAAATCCCCTTATGCGCTCTGTTGCAGAATCTGATAGAGCGAATAGCGACCGGATCTCTGAGACGTCGAGCCGATGCTTGCCATTGGAGTGACGCGAATAGAATCGTGACCACTCTTGGAACTTGATCATGTGTGGCCGCGCAAAGCTCCGAGGTATGCGAATGATGAGAACACTCGATGACGGACTAACCGATACGGATCCGATATGAATGTTCGGTATCCTCGGTTCTATTCCGTTGAGTATGATGTTTTCTAGCCGGCTGATCTGCGCGTCTACATCGATGCCTTCCAGGCCGAGTATGTCCGACGCTACACCGTCTTGCTCCTTCACTCCGATCAACAGGTCGCCTCCTACGGTGTTGGCGAACGAAGATACATCGGCAAGAAATTCCTTCTTGTCGGAGTCTGCCGATCCTGGGAGGGACTCTTTGTAGTCGATGGACCTTCCTTCCCGGACTCCATCATTGACGAGCATTTCAAGATCCTCTTTCGTGATGAGCTCGATCGTCTTGTCGCTGAAGGCCATGGTCGTTCTCCTGACATTAGATGAAGTCGTGCAGCCCTTGCTGCATATGATAGCCGAGGGAGAAAGTGCTTTCGGGAGGAGCTCGATCTGCCGAACCTGGGGCCAGAGCGTGACGGCCTGGCCTTGCCGCAGCCCCTCGACCCCGGTCGTCCTACGTACCGGACACGCCTGCCGCTGGCGGGGATGTCTGCCGACGAACCGCTCCGCTGCTGAACCACTGGACCAGCAAGGCGGCTAGGTGGACAGCCACTTTCGCGGCTTCCGGGGTCACCGGTTTGGTTGGTTGGCTCCCGCCGTGCCGGTCCGTCTGACCTTCCCCCAGCAGGCGGAGTATGTCGCTCACGATTTCGATGGCGCCGTGCTCTTTCGCATTGGCGACGCTGAACTGGTACTCGGCCTTGGCGGAGTGCAGTTGTCCCCGTATCCGCCCCAGCGTGGCGAGCGCATCGTTGGGCGTGACGACCGGCGCGGCAGCTGCCTCGACCGCCTTGATGGACTCGCTGTAGGCCTTCGTCGGGTCGGGATGGCGACCCGAGCTGGCGCGCCAAGCAGTTCTGAGATGCTCGGCGGCACTCGGGGCCTTCTGTTCCGCGGTCCGCTGCGCTTCCAGCATGGTTGCTCGGATCGTGGGATCAATCCGCTCCTCAAGCCGCGTCTGATCGTCGCTGACCCGGCACGCCGAGCCGCCATAATCGAAGACCCGCTCGAGTTTGACGGCCGCCTCCGTTTGCCGCTGCTGCAAGTATCGACGTCTCCCCTTCGGCGCGGCCTCCGCGCTCTTCCGCAGTGCAAACAGGACGCGATCCACAGCGTCTAGGAACAGGTCGGGCCGCTCAACCCGGCGGCACTCCTCATAAAATCGCCTCGCCTCGGCACCGAAAGACGGGTAGTCCTCCTCGAAGAGCAGGTCCAACTTCATCCGCGCGGCCAAACTGATGATTTCGAACGTTTCACCCTGGGCGTACTCTCCCAGCCATTCGATGAGCCACGACACAAGGTGTGTGGGCAGCCCTTCATCGCGCGTTTGCTCTTCGTCGCCGCCCGCGAGGCGCGTACTGAGGGAACGCCACGTATCACTCGCGCCCATCTCGCCTCCTCGTCGTTGTCAAGCAGTGAGGCGGCACGTCACTCCGTTACCCCGCGCATCAACTCCCGCGCCTCGTCGTCGCCGATGGTGAGGTAGGCCATCTGGAGTCGGCTCCAGCCCGCCTGCTTCTGGGCCAGGGGCAGGCTCTTGGTCTGCCGCACGAGCTGGCGGACGCGGGCGTGGCGGAAGAGGTGGGGATGCACCGGGGCCGGGGCGCCGGCGTCGCCGTGCTGCGACGGCCGCAAGGCCAGCACCTGGATTCCCGCCCGAGCCGAGGCCGCCTTGACGATCTTCCAGGCCTGGACGCGGGAGATCGCCTTCTTGCTGCCGTCCGGCCCCTTCTTGCGGGAACAGAATAGCGGGTCGTCTTCCTCCAGGTGCTGCTGCTTCTGCCAGAGGAGCAGCTCCCCTGGCAGGTCCAGACTGCCCGTCGGCAGGACGAGTCGCTTGGTCGGCTGGCCGGGGTTCTTGCGATTGGGAAGGATCAAGGCGTCGCGCTGGATGTCGCAGGCCCGTAGTGCTAGGGCTTCACTGATCCGGCCGCCGGTGGCCCACAGCACCCGCAAGAGCAGCCGGTCGCGACCCTCCGGTGTGGCGTCGATGATGGCCTGCACATCGGCCGGCGTCAAGCCTTCCGGCGGCTGCCAACGCTTGTTTTTCTGCGCCCCCAATGCAACAGAACGACGTTTCTCGGCTGAATGCAACAATACAATTGGGCCGGCGGGTACGGCCGGCACGAGGTCTCCAGTGGGCGACATCGACGTTTCCTTCTGCATGACTCTTTGAATATAACAGAAGGAGCCTTGTGTTGCATTGGAGACGGGGCGACCAATGGCACCATGTGTGAGTTTCTCCGATAAATGGCGCAATTCTTTGCACGCTATCTGGCGCGTGAATCGGTGATGCTCCCGCCGGGGCGACGCTGGGAACACTACACAGAACGTCCCTTCCCTGAAGTGCATCGCCCAGATGAGTGCCGAAAATGGCACGCAATCCGCCCATGAGGCGCGCAACCTCACTGCACGAAAGGTGGATCGTCGCTGCCTCAAGCACCGCCTGCCCTTCGACGGCGCGCCAACTAGCGCCGAAGAAATTACGCCACTTATCGGTGAAAGTGACATCCAGTGTGCTGGCGTCACGCCAGCCGGCGATGGCCGGACACCGCGTTACGCCTCGCCACCGTCGACGCCCGGGAGGAAGGCGAGCGGGTGATCGGTTCCTTCCCCGTCGAAGCGCTCCTTTGCGTCTGGCGATGGCGACCTGCACTGGTCCCCACGGTGGGATACTGCATGCCATCGCCACCGCGCAAGGGTAATGGCGACATCGACGCCAGGATCGCCCGCGATCGTCGTGGAATGGCGGCGGCAAGGAGGCTGGGGTGGCAACGAACAAACAATTTACCGCCGAGGTGGCGCGCCAGATTGGCGACACACTGGGCATTGACTGGGATACGGTCGATCTGGAGCAGTTTCGGATCGGGCTGGGTGTGGAGATGGAACACGGGTCGAACGACCCCCGCACCGATGTGACGCACGACGATCCGATCCTGACCGGGAAGATCGCCTGGGCGCATATCAACGAGTTCGCGGACTACTACGTGCGGCTGGCGCAGCTGGAAAAGGAAGCCGACGCCTATTGGGCCAAGCAGCGCCAGCCCGTTTGATGGAACCGAAGCATCCGGACAAGATCGACCTGCCCCCGACGCCCGGTGCGAACGGCGCCCGCCGCCGACCGCTGGCGTTCCTCAAGAACTTCGGCCCCGGCCTGGTCGCCGGAGCATCGGATAACGATCCGACCACCGTGGCCTCGCTCTCGGTGATCGGCGCCAGCACCGGCTACGGCCTGTCCTGGTTGGTGATCCTCGTCATCCCGATGCTCGTCGTTGCCCAGACGATCAGCGCGGCGGTGGGCGTGGTCACCGACGAAGGACTGGAGGACGTCATCCGGCGCTGCTACGGCCGGCTCTGTGCCATGGGCGCGCTGCCCTTGGTGCTGGGGGTCAACGTCATCACGTTAGCGGCGGACCTGGAAGGGGGGGCGGCCGCCCTGGGTTTGCTCAGCGGCCGGCCCTACTATTGGTTTGTCGTTCCCCTGGCGGTAGG
>JBPCLN010000054.1:0-11471 GCA_051003235.1 Chloroflexota bacterium
CGCCTGGGTCGGGCTGAACACTGGCGTCTACCAGAGGGAACACTGGTCGACCAACCCCGCCAGAACGGCGTTTTTTCGGCCACCATCACTGCTGCTATGTGTAGCCCATGTCGCGGCGAGGTGTGGGTAGTGATACGCCGCAACCGGAACGACGGCTCCTGGCATGAGCAACCGTCCAGCGGGCTACCGACCGACCCGCCACCGTCGCCGGGATGGCGGCGTCCGCTCCGCGTCTGGAATATCCGCTAAGTCCCAGTAGCAGGTATTCGGCCCACCATCCCACGCCTGGCCATGTCTGCTAATCTTTGCGGTTTAGGCGTGGGACCAATGTCTGCTAAACTCCTGCCGGCAGCAGACGAGGCATGCGGAAGGGGCGGCGGCCATGCGGCGGGCGGGCATGCCGGCGCTCTCGGACGCCGGGCAGGCGGCGCTGGCGGCCTATGCCGACGCGTTGCGCCGCCAGCACGACCTGCGTCCGGCCACCCATCGCAACTACCTGAGCGACCTCCGGCAGTTCGCGGCCTGGTGCGAGCACACCTGGCGAGAGACCGACGCAGCGGCCGCCTTCGTGCCGGCGCACCTGACGACGCCCACCGTGACGGCCTACCGCGCCCACCTGCAAGCACTCGGCCTGTCTCCGGCGACGATCAACCGGCACCTGGTCAGCCTGAAGCGCTACTGCGCCTGGGCGCACGAGCAACACCTGGTCGCCGTGGACCCGGGCAAACCGGTGAAGCTGGTGCCGCGCGTCCCCCAACCGCCGCGTCAGTTCAGCGACCGCGAGGAGGCGGCGTTAGTCGCCGCCGTCACCGCCCAGGGCACGGCGCGGGATCGGGCCTTGCTGGTGACCGCCCTGCACACCGGCCTGCGCGCCGAGGAACTGTGTGGCTTGCGTCGGGCGGATGTGACGGTGACCAGCCGCAGCGGGGTGGTCCGGGTCTACGGCAAACGGAACAGGTACCGGGAAGTCCCCTTGAACAGCACCGCTCGCGACATGCTGCGGACCTATCTGGCGACGTTGCCCAAGGACCCCCCCTGCCTGCTTCCGTCTCGGAAGGGTGGAGAGACTGTGGGTGATGCGGGCGGGGAGGACACGCCAAAGACGGTGGTACCGATCACGCCCCGGGCGCTCGGCTACCTCGTCGCCAGGTATGCCCGTCTGGCCAAGGTGCCGGACCTCAGCCCCCACGACCTGCGCCACCGCTTCGGCTACCGCACGGCGAAGGCCGTGCCCTTGCACCGCCTGGCCCAGTTCATGGGCCACGAGTCCCTTGATACCACCCGCATCGACGTCGCCAGCACCCGGGCGGACTTGCAGGAGGCCGTCGAGACCATCGACTGGCAATGAGCCAGGCGGCTCGTCTCGCTCTCTCGCCGCCACGCGAAGTACGCGTCGTGCTCGGGGTGCCGGCGCTAGCGGAGGGCCTGCAGGAACCTGGCGAAGCTGCATCCACCGCCGGTGCCTGCAAGCTGGGACATCAATCAACGCAGGGGGCAGCATGCGCTCCTGTGCGATGCGTGTCACCAATGTGCCCGTGACGGCGGACCAGGCTGGCGTTCGTAGGCCGCTGTCTGCTGATCGCCGAGGAAGGCGATCGGTATGCTCCCACGCTGGCGCTGTTCACGCGCCAGTGAACGGCGCTACGCCTGCATTCCCTCATTTGCCGGGCGTCGGCGTGGCACTCGTCTTGGTACCTGGCGATTGCAGGAGGCCGGCGCCGATGCCGGAAGTGTCGGAGTTACCGCCGACATTGGTGGGGACGGCGCTGACGCCGTTGCCACTCGACGGTAGGAATGACGGAAACTGGCCGCTTGTCTCCTTCGGCCGCCCGACGCAGGCAGTCACGATGAGCAGTGCGGCGAGGACGGCAAGGGCACTGCGCCGACGACGAAAGGCGGAAGCGATAGCCATGGCACCTCCTGCATAGAACAACTGGGGCAGGTAGTAAACGGAGAACTCCGCGACCACAACGCGCGTTCCAATATCCTAGAGCGAGGCGGCGGCGCCGTCAAGCAGCCAGGATACCAATTCCCGCCGAGCAGGCCGATCGGGAATACTGCCTGGTTTCTCGGGACGGCACGAGTTGTTGGAGGTGCGCGGGTCATTCCGTGTGCTACCATCGCCGCCGTTCTGGGAGGAATAGGCACGTAGGCGGCGGTAGCTGATTGGACACACAATGGCGGAGCGGAAACTCGGGGTAGGCGTCATCGGCTGTGGCGGCATTGGCAGCCGCGTACATGTGCCGAACTATGCGCGCAACCCGCGGGTTCGGTTGGTAGCGGTTGCCGACGTGGAACTCGATCGGGCGCGCGCCGTCGCCGAACAATGGGGGATTGACTCCTACTATCAGGACTATCGAGAACTCCTGGCGCGGCCGGATGTCGAGGCGGTGAGTGTGACCACGCCGGTCTTCATGCACGCCGAGCCGGCAATCGCAGCAATGGAGGCGGGTAAGCACGTCCTATGTGAGAAGCCGATTGCCCGCACGCTGGCCGAGGCCGACGCCATGGTCGCGACGGCTCAGCGCTGTGGCGTGCTGCTGACTATGGGCTATCAGCCGCGCTTCAGCCGGCTCTGGGAACGGGCGAAGCAGGTACTTGACGATGGCCTGCTCGGCCGGATCATCGGCGTCAACACGGTGTCCTATGGCCGCGCCGGGCTGCCGGCGCCCTGGTTTCTGGACCCCGCGAAGGCGGGGGGCGGCATTCTGATGGACTGGGGCATTTACACCGCCTATATGCTGCAATGGCTGGCCGGACCGGTCGTCGCTGTGTCGGCGACCATTCGCGCCTTCCGCACTGAGTATCCGGCCGGAGGGACGCTGGTGCAGGACGTGAAGGTCGAGGACACCGCGGTCGCGACATTGGAGTTTGCGTCCGGCGCACTTGGCGTCTGGTATCTGACCTGGGCAGGCGTCACCGGCCACGGCTATACCGCCATCGATGGTCTGGAAGGCTCGCTGGTCATGCGTCCCGGCCACGGCGACAGTCCGTTGCTCTACAGTACCAAGACCGACGAGCCGGAGTATTTGCGCGGTTGGCGGACGCTCGCCTTTCAAGAGTTGAATCTGGCGGAACAGCATTACCGCAAGCTGGACCACCTGGTGGCAGCGGTATTGGACGGTACGCCGCTCGTGATGACGGGGGCGGATGGGCGGGACGCGCTGGAACTGATCCAGGCGATCTACCGCGCCGCGGACTCGGGTCAGCGCGTCAGCCTGCCCCTGGCACGTTAGGATAGGGAGAACATTCCAGTGGTACAGGGACGTATCCGTCTCGGTTTCGTCAGCGCGGCCCATCTCCATACCCGTGGGCTGCTGCGTTCGGCCCTGGAGTGCGCCGAAGCGGAAGTCGTGGGGCTAGCGGAGCCGGACGATGAACTCCGCGAGCTATTTGCGCGCGAGTTTTCCGGAGTGACCGTGTTTCGGTCGGCCGAGGAACTCTACGACAAGGTCCTCCCGCAGGCGATCGTCACGTGCGCCGATAACCGATCGGCCATGCACGTCGTGGCTGACGCTGCCGCTCGTGGTGTCCACGTCATGAAGGAGAAGCCGATGGCGGCCGATCTGCTGCTGGCCGACCGGATGGCGACAACGGCGGCGCGTGGCGGTATCCGCCTGATGGTCAACTGGCCCACCAACTGGCAGCCGGCGATCCATCATGTCAAGACGCTTGTTGACGACAACGCCATCGGCAATGTCTGGCAGGTCCACTACCGCGCCGGCCACGGCGGCCCGCCGGCCGACTATGCCCACCGCGATCCGGTGAGTCGGGTCGGTTGGGGCTGGCTCATCGAGCGCGAAGCGAACGGCGGTGGCGCATTGATCGACTTCTGCAGCTACGGGGCGGCCATCAGCCGCTGGATCATGGGGCAGCCTTCTCGCGTTATTGCCCTGGGCGGTCGCTACGCCAAGGACTTCTTCACGGTGGAAGACAACGCCATCATCATCCTTGGCTATCCACGGGGCCATTCCGTCTGTGAAGCAACGTGGACCCAGCCCGCGACGCCGGTGCGGACGCCACTCATGGTCTATGGCACGGAGGGCGCAATCGCTGTCACGGGGGCGGCGGAGATCTCGCTTGCCGTGCGCGCACCGGGGCGCAGCGCCGCCGAGCCGCAAACGATCACAGCCCCCGCGCTGCGGGAGCATTTCCGCTCTGGACCGGCGTACTTCGTCCACCAACTGCTGACGGAGGAACCCTTCGCCGGCCTGGTCAGCGGTGACGTCTCCCGCGACGCCCAGGAGATCCTGCAAGCGGGGATCCAGTCGCTGGCGAGCGGGACAGAAGTGGGTTTGCCACTCAAGGCCTATTTGGCAGGCTGAGTACAGCAGCGAGCGGATGATGAAGGCGCATGGCAGCCGCGCGATCAATCGTGAGTGAACGGGGCAATGTATCGCCGCCGGTGCTGTACAATCGCCGGTTGGTGGGATAAGCTACCAGACGTACGGGTCGTATCTATGGGTGCGCGCACACGGTCCCCGATGCGGTAGCGCGCTTTCGTATACAATGGAAAGGAGGGTGTCGGTCGTGGCGACGCGCTAGCCAGGCGCCGAGCCTCGTTCCGCTGCCGTCTAGTGGTCGGCAGCGTCGCCTTTGATCCACGTCTGTGTCGTATTGCGATCAAGGAGGTTCCAGGTCACTATGTCGGACGTACACTCGATGACCGGCGCACCGTTGCGTCGACGGCACGTTATCCAGGTCGCGCTCACTGGCGCCGGCAGTCTGCTCGGCGCCTCGCTGCTGGCTGCCTGCGGCACCCCGACTGCTACCACCACCACGGGGTCCAGCGCCGCCACCTCGTCGGTCGCTCCTTCTACTTCGGCTGCGCTTTCTACGTCATCTGCCGCCCCTGCGACGACCACGGCGGCATCGACGTCGGCGCCCGCCACCAGTTCCGCCGCCGCGACCACCAGTAGCACGGCAAGCACGACCGAAGCATCGACCACGACGAGCCCAACCAGCAGCGCCACCGCCAGTACGACATCCGCTGCAGCCGTGACGTCATCGTCGTCCGCATCCACGACATCGTCTGCAGCTGCCAATGCCCAACCGCAGTCCGGCGGCCTCGCCCCGACGCCGCGCAACCAGACATTGATTATCGACCAGTCGATCTTCCACGTCTTCGATAGCTTCAACCCCTTCATCCCGAATGGGCAGGAGTACGAAGCAGGCTTCCAGCAGACCTGCAAGGAGTTCCTCTTCTACGCCAACTATGCGGCAGGCAAGATCGAGCCGTGGCTGGGCACCAAATGGGCGTACAACGCCGACTTCACCCAGTTGACGCTCAGCCTCAACCCGAAGGCGCACTGGAACGACGGTCAGCCGGTCACTTCTGCTGATGTCGCCTTTTCCATCCAGATGCTGCAGAAGAACGCCACGCTGCTCGGTGGCACCAACATGCGCACGTTCGTCGCGTCGGTCGCCACGCCCGACGCCCAGACTGCCGTGCTGTCGTTGACGAAAGCCAATCCACGCTTGCACTACGACTTCGTCTGCGGCATCGTCGGCGGCTTCGAGGTGGTGCCGCAGCACATCTGGTCGAAGATCGACCCAACCAACTTCAAGGACAACCCGCCGGTGCGCAGCGGACCCTACAAGCTCAATCAGGTGATTCCCAACCAGTTGATGTTCGTCTGGCAGAAGGATCCCAACTACTGGAACAAGGCGGTCCTCGATCCCAAGCCGGAATATGTGGTCTACCGTTCGGGGCCCGTGACCGACTCGGCAGTCAAAGAATTCCAGCTTGCCCAGACGGACCTGGCAGGCTTCGACTTCCCCCACATGCAGACGATTCAGGCCAGTGGCTACAAGAACATGCTGATCGAGTCGGCCTTCCGTGACCCCTGCCCGCGCGCCTTCTGGATCAACTCCGATCCCTCGAAAGGTGTCCTGGCCGACCCGCGCATGCACTCGGTCATTTCCATGCTGATTGATCGCAAAACGATTGGCTCGTCCGTCTGGCTGATTCAGACGCCGCCGGCGCAGTATCCCTGGGCGGACTACAAGTCCAATGACGTCTGGACCGACGCCACCATCGCCGGACAATTCCCCCAGGTGTACGATCCTCAGAAGGCGGCTGCGCTGCTTGATCAGATGGGCACCACCTCCTCCGGTGGGAAGCGCTCCTTCCAGGGGAAGCCGATCACGCTCGAGATCATGACCCCGGCGGTCGTCGGTAACCCGGAGTATGCCATCGGGCAAATGGCAGCCGCGGAGTTGAACAAGCTCGGTATCGACACGGTGGTGCGCAGCTATGCCGGCCCGGTGTGGACCCAGAAGTGGAACACCGGTCAGTTTGACATTTCCTCACACTGGCTCTGCGGCGTCTCCTTCGACCCCGACCAACTCTACACCACCTTTGAGAAGAGCAGCCTGTCGCCAATCGGCCAGACGGCCGTCAACGGCAACCAGGTGCGCCTGAACGACCAGGCGTTCAGCGATATCGCCACCAAGCTGGATTCTCTGGATCCGACCTCCGCCGCTGCCAAGCCGCTCTTTACCCAGGCGCTGACGGAGTACTACAAGGCGCTGCCGGCCATCCCGATCATCCAGACGACCTACCCCACCGCCTACAACACGACCTACTGGACCAACTGGCCCACGAATGACAACCTCTATCATGTGCCCGCCAACTGGTGGGGGCAGTTCCTCTTCGTGATCGGTAAAATCCAGCCGACGGGACACGCGTAGGAAGTGACCCCACCCCTACCCCTCTCCGTGACCGGAGAGGGGAGAAGCCGCCGCAAACCCGTGCGTCCTCCCCTCTCCCGCCAGGGGGAGGGGTAGGGGAGGGGTCTCAAGGAGGAGGCTACGACGATGGCAAGTATTGCGAATACACCAGGTACCGTGGGTTCCCTGCCGCTGGCGGCCGGCCGGGCACACTGGCTGCGCCGGCATCCGTTTCTGGCCTATCTTGCACGGCGCTTCGCCCTCTATCTGGTGACGCTCTGGGGGGCGTTCACTGTATCGTTTTTCTTCTTCCACCTGATTCCCGGCGACCCGATCCAAGCCTTCATCACCAGCCTGCAGCAAAACTACGTCTATAACGTCTCCGCCGGCTCTGCCGTCGTTGATCACTACAAGCAGGTGTTCGGCCTGCAGGGGAATATCTTTCAACAGTATCTGCATTACCTCTATCAGGTATTTATCCAACACGATCTGGGTCCGGCGCTGCTCGACTACCCTACGCATTCGCAGGTGATCATCTTTCGAGCTTTGCCCTGGACCATGGGGTTGCTCGGACTCTCCGCCGTGCTGTCCTGGGTGATCGGGCTGCTGTTGGGCGCGGTCATCGGCTGGCGCCGGAGCGCCGCCAGTTCACAGTTCTTGACAAACTTCGCCCTGGCCTTCTCGCACGTGCCCTATTTCTTCATTGCGCTGATCCTCATCTTTCTCTTCGCCTATCGCTTCGCGCTCTTTCCATCCCAGGAAGGCTACGACGCTGGTGTACCGCCGAGTATCTCTTTTGCTTTCCTCGGCAGTGTCGTCCATCACGGCTTTCTGCCGGCCATTTCCCTGATGTTCATCAGCGCTTGTAACTGGATGATCTCGACGCGCCAGTTGATCGTCTCGACGTTGGGCGAGGACTATCTGAGCTTCGCCGACGCCAAAGGACTCACGCCACGCCGTATACTTCTGCATTACGCCTTGCGCAATGCCTACCTGCCCCAGATCACGGCGTTTGGCATCTCCCTCGGCTTCATCGTCAACGGCAACGTCCTCGTGGAGCAAGTCTTCAACTATCCCGGGGTTGGACACCTGCTCGTCGAGGCCCTCGCCATACTCGACTTTGATACCGTCCAGGGGATCGTGATGCTCTCCATCTTCGCAGTGCTGACGGCCAACCTCATCATCGACCTGATCCTGCCGGCGCTTGACCCACGGATCAAGTTCTCGCGATAGTCACCAAGAGAGGATAAAGCACAGATGCGCTGGTTGCGTAGGCTCTGGGGATCCAGCAGCAAGTTCCAGTTAGGCATCGTCATGCTCGGCTCACTCCTCCTGCTGGCAGTGCTGCATCCCGTCGTCAGTTGGCTCATCGGCGGTAATCAGGACCCGATAGCGTTGAGCACCTATGATCGCTGGGAAGTGCCCAATGCCTACCACTGGTTCGGCACGGACCGTTACGGCCGCGACATCATGGCCATGACGATCGACGGTCTCGCCACCTCGCTAGAAATAGCAGCCATCGCCGGCTTGATCTCCACCTTCATCGGCGTCATTGTCGCCTTCGTGGCCGGCTACAAGGGCGGCTGGCTCGACGCCGTGCTGCGCACCACGACGGACATGTTCCTGGTAGTGCCCAGCTTTCCGCTGCTGCTGACGCTCTCCGCCTACGTCCGCAACGTGTCGCTGCTGACGGTCGCCTTGATGCTTTCGGTGTTTAGCTGGCCCTTTGCGGCGCGCCCGATTCGCTCCTACGTCCTGAGCCTGCGCAACCGGCCGTATGTCGAACTCGCGCGTGTGACGAACCTCAACGACTTCCAGATCATCTTCCAGGAACTGGTTCCCAACCTGCTGCCCTACATCGGCGTCGGCTTCTCCAACGCGGCGCTTGGCGCAGTCTTCTCGCTGGTTGGCCTGGAAGTGATCGGTCTCGGTCCGGCCAACATCATTGACCTTGGCCTCCTCATCAACTATGCCATCAGTTGGGGCGCGATGAGCCTCGGCGCCTGGCCGATCTTCGTCGCACCGGTCATCTTCCTGTCGTTCGTCTTTATTTCCGTCAATCTCGTCAACATCGGGCTGGAAGAGATCTACAATCCACGCCTTCGTGGCACGGCCGGGGCGTAGCAGCGATTCACAACTCCGACCGTCTGGAAGGGTAGCGGTATGGCAATCGATCAGTCCCAACTCCTCACGGGGCGCACGAGCACGCCGACTCCACTGGTGGAGATCGAGGATCTGCGCGTCTTCTATCAGACGGTGTCCGGCGTCAGTCGGGCAGTGGACGGCGTTAGCCTCACCATGCAGCGGGGCGAGATCCTCGGCATCGCCGGCGAGTCGGGTTGCGGCAAGAGCACACTCGCCAACGCACTGCTGCGCCTGACCCGCCCGCCCGGCTACATCGACGGCGGCCAGGTGCGCTTTCACCCACGCGGCAGTGAACCGGTCAACCTGCTCACGGTGGACGATGCTGCGCTCCGGCGTATCCGCTGGCGTAACATGGCCTACATTCCGCAGGGGTCGATGAACTCCCTCAATCCGGTCATGCGTGTCGCTGATCAGTTTATCGATGCCATGCAGGAGCACGGGGAAACGCAAAATGCTGCCCGTGCCAAGGTACCGGAACTGCTCAAATCGGTCAACTTAGCGCCCTACGTTGACCGGCTTTACCCGCACGAGTTATCGGGTGGCATGAAACAGCGCGTGATTATCGCTATGTCGATCGCGCTGGACCCCGACCTCGTGATCGCCGACGAGCCGACGACGGCACTCGATGTCAATGTGCAACGCATTATCATTCAGACCCTGGCCGAGTTGCGGGACCGCCTGGGCATGTCGATCATGATCGTCAGCCACGACATGGCAGTACACGCGGAACTGGTGGACCGCGTCGCGGTCATGTACGCCGGTCAAATTGTGGAGGTGCGCCCGGTCCGTCAGGTATTCAAAGAGCCGCTGCATCCCTACACGCAGGCGCTGATCGGCGCAATCCCCCAGGTGGGCGGCGCCCGTGTCCGCCTGGAGGGTATTGGCGGCAGCGCCCCCAACCCGACGCAATGGCCCGAGGGATGCCGCTTCCACGCGCGCTGTCCCCATGCCACCTCGTACTGCCGGGCGGTGCATCCGGAGTTGCTGCCGGTCCCGGGTCGCCTAGCTGACGACGATAGTCCTGCATCATCCGTGGCCTGCCACCTGTATCACCACCGTGCGGAAATGGGGATCACCAATGGCCGATAGTACGAAACTGATCGAACTGCACGACGTTACCCAGATCTTCCGGGGCGCTGCCTTTCGGCAGGTCGGCGGCGAATTGACGGCAGTCGACCACGTCTCCTTTCAACTCACCGCCGACCCACCGCACATCACCAGCCTGGTCGGTGAGAGCGGCAGTGGTAAGAGCACGATCGCGCGCATCATCCTCGGCTTGCAGCGCCCGACTAGCGGCAGCGTCACCTACTACGGCAAGGACATTTATGCGCTACGCGGCGAGGAGTTTAGGCAGTACCGCCGCGACGTACAGGCCGTCTTTCAAGACCCCTATGGAATTTTCAATCCCTTCTACCGCGTTGATCGTGTCTTCTGGACGGCGATCAAAAAATTCAAGTTGGCCGGCTCGCGCAAGCAAGGCCAGGAACTGATCGAAGAGTCGCTGCAGGCCGTCGGCCTACGCCCGACCGACGTGCTCGGCCGCTATCCGCACCAGATCAGCGGCGGTCAGCGGCAACGGATCATGCTGGCCCGCGTCTACATGTGTCGACCGTCGTTCATTATTGCCGACGAGCCGGTGTCGATGCTTGACGCGGCGGTTCGCGTGCTCTTCTTGAACGTCTTGCTCGATTTCAAGCTGAAGTACGGGATGACCACGCTGTTCATCACCCACGACCTTTCCACCGCCTACTACGTCGGCGGCGAAGCACTGGTCATCTCGAAGGGTAAGGTCGTCGAAAGCGGCGCAGTGGACGACGTGCTCGTCCACCCCACGCATCCCTATACCCAGATGCTGCTCTCCTCGCTGCCCGCGCCGGACCCGGACGCGCGCTGGCACGACAAGCTCGACGACACCGAGATTGCCCAGCGCGCGGCCGCAGAGAACGTCCCCCTTGCCGCCGAAGGCGTCACTGCGCCATGAGCGTTTCGGCGGATGCTCGCTATACGGATGTCGTCGCCGCCCCCGACGCCACGGCGGTCGTCCGCGCCCCAGGTCACCTGACCACGCACCCCGGTGCCATACCCCCCGACTTTTTAGTGCTCTCCAAAAGGTGCTCTTCAAGAGTCGATCCGGCGACATGCACGTACTGACCATCCCTACGCGCGCCTTCAGGGCCGCGCCCCAGCCGGAGGATTTTCCCAACCTGGCCATTTTTGCCCAACGCTCCGAAAAGGTAAAAGGTCACGTTGGACAGGCGTGCGTGCTCTCCGTGTCCGCGTGTCCGAGGGATGTCACGTCCTACCCGGCGTCCCTCCGGTGCGCGGTGAGGTAGGCGAAGAACGTCCGCCTGCCCACGCCCGTGATGGCACACACTTGGGCGGCAGTCTGCTCGGAGTTCTCATACAGAATGCGGGCGTTCTCCAACTTCGCGCTATCCGTGCGGGGGCGGCCACCGGTGCGGCCACGGGCCTTGGCCGAGGCGCGACCGGCGGCGGCGCGCTCGGCCCGCAGTTCCCGTTCCATCTGATGCATCGCCCCCATCATCGCGAGAAAGCAGCGACCGGTCGCGCTGGACGTGTCAATGTTCTCCCGCAGCGACACCAAGTTGACCTGGCGTTGTTCCAGTAGCTTGCTGATTTCCAGCAGATCGAGG
>JBPCLN010000055.1:0-23240 GCA_051003235.1 Chloroflexota bacterium
CCCAGCAGCACATTGGCATCGAACAGCGGCGGACTTGCCACAGCCACACGCTCCTCCTTCCTTTATGGCGGTGGGCGATCCTACGCCACGGCTAGCAGGCTGTCAATCGCCTGCTGCCGAAGCGGTGATCAGCGCGCTGCTGATCATCAGGAAAAACGCGGGAGCATTGCTTGAGAGGCGGCGAGTAGTTCATCCAGCATGTGCTTCGCGGCGTCTGGCCGAATGGCCATTTCGTCGAGCATGAGCGCCTGGAGCGCGACGCGACGATCGCCCGTGGCGGCGGCATCAGCCACCAGTTCCTGCCAGGCGATGCGCTTCTGGAGCAGGCCGGACAGCGCGAGCGGCGCGTCCCCAACATAAATCCCCCGCACCCCACAAGAGTCGGTGACCCCTTCGACCTCGAGGATGGCTTCCGCGGGCAAATTGGGGACGATCCCCCGGTTGGGGATGTTGACGATGTGCACCACCCGGTCACCGTTGGCAATGGCGGCCACGAGGTGACCGATGCCCTCACCGCGCCGCGGGTCGGCACTGGGGCTGCCCAGGCGCGTCCCTTGCACCCTGGTCTGAAAGTCGCCGAGGTAGCGCTCGCGGGCGGCCTGGCGCTCGCCTTCAGGTAGCGGTGCCGGGGACGCGGCAGGCGGGCCGGAGAGATCGATCGGCGCGTGCATGCCGTATGGCAGCTCGTTTGGGCTGCGAACATGGGTGAGAAAGGGATAGAACTCGATGATGTGGTCATCCTGGGGATAGACGATCTTGTACCCATAGAGCTCAGACAGTTGTTGGGAGAGGATGCGTCCCGGCTCCGGCGCCTGCTCCGCCATGCGCCGCCATAGTTCGGGATAGAAGTCACGACCGCGGTGGCGAATTCGCGTAAACCAGAGGTAATGGTTGGTGCCGATCCAGACCGTATCCAGTTCCTCGACGGGAATATGCAGTAAGTCGGAGAGGTGCTTGATGCCGGCTTGGACGCCATGGCACAGCCCGATGGTCGTTGGCAGGCGCGTGTACTTGACCATCGCTCGGCAGAGCGGCGCCATTGGATTGGAATGGTTGATGAAGATGACCTCCGGGCAGCGCTTCTCCATCTCCGCGGCGATGTCGAGGTAGATCGAAATGGTACGTAGGCCCATCATCAGGGCGGCTGGCCCGCCCGTATCGCCGACATCCTGATAGATGCCGTAACGAGCGGGGATGAGCAGATCCCTCTGGTGGTAGGGCGAGCCATAGATGGTCAGCGCGTCGCCCGCCCCACCGCCGCCAATCGCCGAAATGGCGAAGTCCGCCCCATCGATCGCCTCTGCGAGCGTCGAACAGGCGCGTATCTGTATGCCAAACCCACCTTCGGCAGCAAGGCGACGACCGACCGTCGCGACGATCTCGGCCTTCTGGAGGTCAAGATCGTAGAGCGTGATGTCGCTGCCGGCTAGCCCTGCCGTGGCGGCCAGGTCGCTCAGGACGTGGGAAAAATAGAGGCTGCCCCCGCCGAGGCAGACGACCTTCTTGCTGGTCATCGCTTCTCCAAGCTCCCCCATCGCCTTCCGGCCACGCGGACGGGTCCCGGAAGCGCGTCATCGCGGGAGTCTATCACAAGCTACACGCAGGAAAACACCCGTTCTTGCTCGTAATCCCCACGTTATGGCTGCATGTCAACTGGTATCATTGCGCGCTGGTGCTCGTTGATGGAGATTCCTTGGCAGGAAACGTCGATCTGGTGGCAATTGGGGACGTCTGTATCGACCTCATTGTGCGTGGGGCGCCGGCAGCACCGATCCCCGGGAGAGAACTCCTGGTCGAGGGCGCCGAGATGGCGCTTGGCGGTTCCACGAGTCTCCTTGCCGCCGCCGCCGCTCGGTTGGGACTGCGGGTCGCCATCGTTGGCCTGGTCGGCGCAGACGCCCTTGGCCGGATGGCTCGCCAGGAGTTGACGGCGGCCGGCGTCGATGTCAGCGCGCTGCTCGTCGATCCCAGCATCGGAACGGGTATCACGATATCTTTTTCCGGCGCGCATGAGCGGGCGCTGCTCACCTCCGTGGGGACCATCCCCCACCTATCGGCGCGCCGGATCCCGACGGGGATTCTGGAAGCGGCGCGGCACCTCCACGTCTCCGCCTACTTCCTCCAAACGGCACTCCAGGCCGATTGCGCCACCCTCTTTCGGCGCGCCCATACGCTGGGGCTGACGACCTCTCTGGATACGGGTGACGACCCCGAGGATACCTGGGCGTCCGGCCTGCACGAGACGCTGGAAACGGTCGACCTCTTCTTCCCCAACGAACGGGAGGCGCTGCGAACCAGCGGCGCGGTCGGCGCCGAGGACGCACTGGATTGGCTGGCCGGCCGTGTGCCGGTGACCGTCGTGAAGCTGGGCGCCGCCGGCGCTATCGCCCGGGTGCATGGTGAGCGGATGCATGTGCAGGGCTACCGTGTCCCGACCATTGATACGACCGGGGCCGGTGACGTCTTCAATGCGGGGTACCTGTGGGGCTATCTGCAAGGACAGTCGCCGGGGGAGTGTCTTCGGCGGGCCGCCGCCGCCGGGGCGCTCTCGACGACCTGGCCGGGGGGGCAGAGCGAGCGGCTCAGTGGCACGGCGGTGACGAAACTGATGCAGGAGCAGGAGGGCCCATGGCAAGCGGAGCGTTAGGAGCGCAGACCCTTCAGGAAATTCTCTCGCAGCCGGCTGTCTGGCGAAGCGTCGCCACAGTGCTGCCGGATTGGCGTCGCATCCCGCCGGCGTTCGATCCTCCGCCGGCAGCAATCCTGTTCACCGGCTGTGGCTCCTCCTACTACGCCGCCCAGGCTGCTGCCGCCGTCTTTCAGCGTGTTACGCATATTCCTTCCAGCGCCGTGCCGGCTTCAGAGCTGCTGTTGTACCCTGAGCTCACGCCTGGCACCGGCCGGCCGCCGTTGCTGATCGCAATCTCCCGCTCCGGTACGACCTCCGAGACCGTTGCCGCCACTAGCGCGGCGCGGCGGCGCGATGTGCGGGTGCTGAGCGTGGTCTGTGATGCGACGAGCGCGCTGGCGCAGGCAAGCGATCACGTCCTTGCTTTTCCGGCGGCGCAGGAGCAAGGTCTGGTAATGACGCGCTCGTTCACGACCATGCTGCTGGGATTGCAGCATTGCGCCGGGATGCTGGCGGGCGACGATGACTACCTCAGCGACCTGGCGACGCTATCGGAGGCCGGTACGCGGCTCGCTTCCGCCCTCGTGGGGATGGACTCGCCCTGGTCCCAGCTCGTCGTCCTCGGCGGTGGTCCGCTCTTCGGCCTGGCCCAGGAGGCGGCGATGAAGGTGCGGGAAGCCTCCTTGACCGATGCCATCGCCTACCATCCCCTGGAATTTCGCCACGGTCCGACGGCAGTGATTGACGAGCACACCCTGGTCCTCCTGCTTGCTACCGAGTCCGCTCGGCCAGAGGAGGCGGCGCTCGTCCAGGATGTCCAGGCCCTTGGGGCGCGGGTGGTGGCGATTGCCGACTGCGCGGACGGTCTACCCGCCGACGCGATCGTGGAGTTGCGCTCCGGCGTCGTGGAGTATGCCCGGCAGGTGTTGTTCATGCTGCCCATCCATCTGCTGGCCTACCAGCGCGCCGTCGCCAAGGGCATTGATCCCGATGTTCCACGGAATCTGAGCCGGGCGGTGATCCTGAATGGCCTGCAGGCCGATGGCGCCACGCGACGCTGAGGCGAACGCTGCAGCGTCGGGCGAACATGCCCAGCCGAGGAGCGTACTATGCTCACGACGCGCTGTCGCCACGATCCAGGAAGCGGGTCAGCACGTTGCTGGTGATGCGCGAGACGGCCGGATCGACCAGAAGGGAGGCGACATAGGTGATTGATCCCACCGAAAAGACGGCGCCACCGCTCGCCGTCTCGTAGTAGACCATTTCCGCTCCCCCGTTGTCGGGGTTGAGTCCTTTGGCCAGCAGGATCGTGCCCGCCGGCGAATTGGCGGTCCGCTTATCTGTCTCGTGGCCGGAAGCGCCACCGCTGATACGCTCATGCAAGCTCGCATGGCCAAAGATGTCGCCCACCTGCAGCCCGGTGCCCGCCAGCGTCCAGTGCTCGCGCGCCACGCGGTAGGGCGCGGCGGTCATGATGCCGGCGTAGGAGAACGCCACACCCAGGAGCGCCGCCTCGCTCTCCCCTATCCGGTGGAAGCGGCTATCCAGTCCCTGCCCGGTCGCGCCCTGCTCCTCTGCCCTGCCCCGATAGGTCTTGAAGTGCAATGTGGCATTATCCAGGAACTCGACTTCGCAGTTGACGCCGTTGCCGCCCAGGTAGAGCAGATGTCCGCCGCGCTGCTGCACCCACGCCTGCACGCGGTCAAACATCGCCCGCGACCAGTACTCCGGATGGACGCTGATGACCAGGACGCGGTAGGCGTCGAGGTCGAGGATGCCGCTGTGCAACTGCCACTCCGAATACATGTCATAGGCGAAGCCTTCCCGCTCTAGCCAGCCCAGGAACCGCCACTCGGTCGGCGCCAGGTGGCAGGGTTGGCGGCCGCGGATCGGGTCGGTCACCTGCGTCTCCGCCGGGACGTGGTTGAAGGGCTCTGGGCGGTCGAAGGATAAGGGCGGGTAATCGGCATCAGGGAACCCCCAGACGTCCATGCCGCCGGCAGTTTGGTAACGTAGGAGATCCTGACGGGCGTTGACGACCGGGACCAGCGGCAGGCCGGTGCTGTTGATGTAGTTGCTGCGTCCGCCGAAGTTATTGTAGGCATTCCAGGTGTTGGTAGAGGCCAGTACGGCGATCGGCGCCTGCGGCGTGGCCGGGGCCACGACCCAGGGGAAGGAGAAGAAGGCGCCCGATTCGCCTTCGGCGTGGAAATAGTAGAGGCCGGAACGCTCCGGCGCCGCCACAATCTGCGTCACATTGGGCTGAGGGTAGCCGACGGTATTCCAATGCACGCCGGTCTGGGTGTAGTCACCGTCCGGGGTGATCTGCATCGTCGCGTTCGGGCCGTGTTCGTCAAACCAGCCAAGCAGGCGGACGAAGTCCTTCCGCCAGCCGTAGCGCCACAAACTCAGGCGGTACGCTTCAACCGAATGTACCTTAAACTCGGAGGATTCACCGCTCCGCACTGCGCGCGGCCAGGCGTAGCCCAGCAGGCGATCACTGAGCAGCCGGAACTGGTGTGGTTGTTCCGCCGGCACGGTCAAGGTCACCCGCTTCGGACCAAAGCCCGGCTTGGCCAGCGTGACGCGGTACGCACCGGGTTCGATGGTGGCGTGGATGGCCCCATTCGGTGTGGAGCGGGCGACCGCGCTGCTCTCGCCACCGCGCTCAAACTCGACGGACACGTCCGCCAGCGCGACGTAGCGCTCGTCGCTGACATAGCCGATCAACATCCGCTATCCCCTTCGCTGTTTCTATTATGGCAGGGCGGCCAGGGCGGGCGCGAAGGGGATGGGTCTTTTCCGGTCGGCGAGCAACGCGACCTTTGCCGCCGCGAGAAACCCTACATCGGGCACCGGGCCTGTTTCCGCGCCAAGGGAAATGGTACACGCCATCGGCGCCGGTCACGCGACCGAGGCGGCGTGGCCGGACATAGTTGCGCAGTTCGGCGCCCAGCTCTACAGCAAGGGTCATCGCGTCAAAACCACTCCCAGCCTTGCGGACTAAGACTCCTTCAACGACTTCGTATTGGGAGCCGTCGTCCGGCAAGGTCAGCAGAATTTCGACTGTGACCGGCCCATAGCCGCGGACGATGTTGGCCCAGGGCGCAAACGGTGCTGTCGGAAGGGCTAGTGCGGAGCTCATGAGTTCAATGAGACGGACGACCCAGGCTGATGCCGCGGCCGTCGGTCTATCTCGATGAGTGCGTCGATCATGCGCTTGTCCCTGCTTTGCGCCAACGCGGGTTTACGGTGACAACGGCGTTCAGCTTGGCTTGATCCCATAGCGTTCGACCGCCGCCACGCCCCCGGTCGCAGCGGGACGACGGTGAAGGTTTCTATGTGAGCAACGTGCATCAGGCCAGGCCGAGGAGGGAGAGGCTGTCGCGGGTGATGATCTGCTCAACATCCTGTTCAGGCACCGTCGGCAGGCCGGTCTGGCGGGGAATGGCGTTCACGGCGCGCAGGCCATCGATCGTCTCCTGTGGCGTGGCGGCCGGAAAGTCGGAGCCGAAAAGGAGCTTGGGCAGGACGCTCCACTCGGTGGCCAGGCGCATGCAGTCGTACCAGGACCAGGGCCGGTAGAAGAGCGCCGAGACGTCGGCGTAGACGTGGGGGTGCTTGCGGATCACGGCGATGCAGTCGCGTTGCCAGGGGTGGGACATGTGCGCTAGGATGATGCGCAGTTCGGGGTGGGCGATGGCAACGTGGTCGATGTGGCGGGGGTGGGCCCAGTCCAGTTCGGCAAACTGCTCGGGCGAAGTGCCGGTATGGAAGAGCAGCGGCAGGCGCAACTCCTCCGCCCGCCGGTAGAGGCGCATCGCCTCCGCACAGAGTGGGTCGAAGTGCTGGTAGTTCGGTCCGAACTTGATGCCGCGCAGACCGAGGTCGGTACGCGACCGCTCCAGTTCCTCCAGGGCATCCGGCTCGAAGGGATGCAGCGTCATGAAGCCGATGAACTTGGCGCCGTGCCGGCGGACAAAGCCGGCGGTATCGTCGTTGACCTGACGGGCCGGAACGCGCCAATCGCCGCGCGCCCCCGGTCGGGGATCACCGGCGATGTTGAAGCAGATCGCCCGATCCACCGGCTGCATCGCCGCCAGGTAACGCTCTGGTCCCGGCGTCCAGTCCACCGCTTTGTCGGGGCGGGACAACGTATTGATCCGGGCGCCGGTCGGACTCGGCGCTTCCCGGGGCGGTACGTGCGTATGCACGTCGATGATCATGGCTGCTCCCTCGTTGAGCGGTTGGTCACGGCGCCTGCCAGCATCCGTTCCGGTAAGTCTACTCTGCGCTTGATCCCTCCTGCGCGTTCATTCATCCTTGGCGAATCGGAATAACTCCTGCGGCGTACTGCCGAGGATCTGCTCGCGGTCTTCCCCGGTCAACGAGGGCAGTTCCTTGCGGACGTAGCGCAGCGCTTGCTCCAACGGCACCGGGCGCAGGCCGTTGGGGTAGCCGGTGCCCCAGAGCATGCGGCCGGCGCCGTACGCGGCGCGTAATGCAGCGACGAAGGGAAAGGTATCCGGCCAGGGATAGGCCTGCCTGGAAGCGATCTGGTAGTCGCCGATCTTCAGCCAGACGAGCGGGTGCCGAGCAAGGCCGAGCACCGGCTGGAAACGCGGATAGGGCGGGGCTTCCTCCACGTCCGGCTTACCCAGGTGATCGATAATCACGCGTACGTCCGGATGGCGCTGGAGCATGCGATCCAGGGCCGGCGCGTGGCGAGGCAGCATGTGGAACTGGAGGATGGCGCCGGTATCGGCCGCGGTATCCCAGAGGGCATCGTTGGCGGAGCTGTCGATCCAGCAGGGCTCATCGGGATAGTAGAGTGGATGGAGGCGGACGCCGGAGAGGCCGCGCCCCATCCACGTACGTAACGCTGTGGCATTGTCGGGGCTCAAGGGATCCACCAGGCCAATGGCCTTGAAGCGACCGGGGAAGCGTTCAAGGCACTCCACCATATAGGTGTTATCCCAGCCAAAGGCACTGGATTGGACGAGGACGCAACGGTCAATGCCAAAGGCGGCCATATCCTCCAGCAGCCATTCCACGGGCGCTGCCTGCCTGGGAGGGTGGAGCTTGGCATCCGGCGCCGGCTGGTGCCGCTCATCAAGGGCCCAGACATGGACATGCGTGTCGATGAGCAATCGCTGTCCTCCTTCCCAGCGGTGCGCCGTTGTTAAGCATTTCGACAGCGCCAACGCCACGGACGGAGATTGTAGCGCGGTGTGGCTGCGCACCTCTCCATTGGCGCGCTTGCAGGGGTTTCTCTGCGCCGTGTTCCAGGTACGCGCCATGCTACGCTGGCGGGGAGCGAGCGTAGCCCACGCGACGGAAGGAGGCGGCGATGGCGGCCCTGGCCGAACTGAGCGACCTCGAGTTGTTTCTGCTGACCACGCCCAGCGACACCGAGGAGGCGCCCTGGATGGTGATGGCCGACTTGCAGGTGCGAGACATTGACCTGCTCAAGCCGATCCTGCGTCTGTATATCGAGCAGCACCACCTGCCCTGGTATCTCGCCTCCTACCTCAAGATCGCGATGCGCCGGCCGGATAGCGACGAACTGCTGGAGGCGGCGCCCGACCTGCTGGTCGCGGAGGGCCCAGACCGTTTGCGCACGTCCTGGAGCATCGCCGCCGAGGGGAGAGCCCCGCTATTCGTGCTGGAGGTGGCGAGCAAGCAGAGCTTGCAACGGGACCGCAAGGACAAGCCGAAGATCTATGGGGCGATGGGGGTGGGTGAGTATGCGCTCTTCGCGCCGGAGAGCAAGCGGGGGCCGCAGCTCTCCGGCTACCGGCGCGATGCGGCGGGGCGGTTCGTGGCCTGGCGGACCGACCGGCAAGGGGTGCTGTGGAGTACGGTGTTGGGGGGGCTCGGCTTCGTGGTAGAGGAGCGGCTCTGGCTGCGCGTGCTGGATGCAAAGGGCCGTCGGCTGCCCACCCCGAGTGAGTTGGCGACCGGTGAGACCGCCGCGCGCGCGGCAGCGGAGACAGAGGTGGCGCGACTGCGGGAGGAACTGCGCCGCCTGCGCGAGGATGAGGAGCAATGACTCAGCTTGCTCTAAATGCTAGGCGTGTACGTCCGGCGATGACGCCGTGCCGTGTGGCGGGGGACTGTCCTTGGGGGCCGGCGTTGCCAATTGCTCCGCACTCCATTCCGCCACCGCGTGCAAGAGGAATGCGGAAGAGTCTATCAGGACGCTGCCGTCACGCCTGACCGCCGGCGTTGACCTCAGATTTGCGTCGGTTGTTGGAGCAGTTGGTCCATCTGCTGCTTGAGGGCCGACGCCACATCCTTTACCTGTTGCGTGCCCTGGCGGACGGGACCAAGCAGCCTCCCCCAGAGCTGCTCAATCTGGGTCAGGGCGGCCGGGGAGGGGGCAGCGACCGCTTGCGGCCCCTTCCCGGTGAGCGGATCGACGTGGCAAGCGAGATAGTTCGGGGTATTGTAGCCCGGAGCATACTGGAGCGGCACAACACTGCGTAATCCTGCCGCCCAGCGATGCTGAGCGACGATGGTCTTCTGCTGCTCTTCGCCGGTCATGAACGTGGTCAGAATCCAGGCCTTATCCTTCTGCTTACTCTGTTTCGGAATCGCGAAGCCGGTGGTCCCACCGCTGATCACCAGTTGGGTGCCCTGCGGGTAATACACCTCGTCGTACGGGAAGCTCTCCTTCTGGTCCTGATACGAGAACTCCTCGCCATGATGGGCCTAGGTGGTCGCCACCAACTGATTGAGCCAGGGATCGCCGGGCTGCTTGATGGCGCCGGCGGCCGGAGCGACGTGCTGCTTGTTGACGATATCGACCATAAACTGCAAGGCCGCGACCGACTCCGGCTGATCGATGAGCGTTGCCGTCTGATCGGCGTTGTACAGCTTCCCACCCATGGACGCAAACCAGCTATAGAACCCTTCGCCGCGCGGCGTGCTTATCGTCGGCTGGACGGTCCCCCATTGCGTGACCTGGGAGGACGCGCCGCCCTTGACGACCGTCAGGGCCTGCATCGCCGCCAGCCAATCCGTCCAACTGTATTGCAAGCTCGGCGCCGGCGCGTTGGCTGCCCGGAACATCGCCTTGTTGAACCACATCGCATTGACGCCATTATCTTTGGGGATGGCGTACATCTTGCCTTTGTAGACCATGGCGTCGTTGAAGACATATGCTTTGGGATCGAGTTTGTCGGTGGCAAGGTAGGGATCGAGCGGCAGCATCACATCCTTTGAGGCCCAATCGGCCAGGTAGGTATAGTGCAGCCAGATCACGTCGGGAATGGCGCCTCCCGCCATGACCACCGCGAGCTTGGTCCAGTAGTCGCCCCAGGCGGCGTAGTCGCTGTTCAGCTTGATATCCGGGTGCGCTTGTTGGAAACGTGTGACAAACTGGGTCCAGATCGCAATTTCCGGCGCTGACGAAAGGGGGAGGAACCAGTTCAACAGCACCTGCGCGCTACTCCCGGCCGGCGCAGCGACCGCAAGACTCGCTGTCGTTTCGGTTCCCGTTGCGGTCGCCGCGACTGTGCTGGTCGTTGTCGTGGGGGCAGCCACCACTGCGGTCGTGGCGGCCGCGCTTGTTGCGGCGACGGTGGAGGAGACAAGCGTGGGACTGGCGGTCGATGCTGCGCCCCCGCAGGCGCTCAGCAAGGACGGCGCCGCGAGGAGAACCAGGCCGCTCAGCACTTGCCGCCGGGTGACTCGACATCGGGAGGGTTGGAGGTAATGTAAGACCATGGTGCGCTCCTCACTTTCCGATGGGATCGCCAAGGACGGGGAGATTAGGCTACCGGTGTAGTGTTGTCAAGCGAGCGCTCGGACGTGCGCTTTTCCATCATCGCAGCCGATCTGGCGGAATTCTCTGTACACTCTCCTGGTCCGGCGACGGAGGAAGGAGCGGGCGTGCTTTGTGCGTGGCGCGCCGGGAGCTAATAATGGAGGGGGCGCAATGGAGGCTCAGGAGGCGGCAGACAAGATTCAGGAAGCGAGCGAGAAGGAAGTTCACGCCAACGAGCAGTTTCGCCGGCGGGCAGGCGTCATTATCGGCGTCCTGGCCATGGTTCTGGCGATCACCGCGCTGAGCACGGAGAGCGCCAACCGGGAGGTACTGGCGGCCAATATCCAGTCGTCCGATACCTACGCCTTCTATCAAGCGAAGAATATCCGGCAGACCGATACGCAGTTGGCGGCGGACCAGTTGGCAGCCCTCCTGCTCACGCAGCCGGCGCTTCCCAGCGCAGCCAGGGCCGCCATCCAGAAACAGATCGATGGGGACCGGGCCATGGTGGCCCACTTCGAGAGTGATCCGGCGACCAGTAACGGCAAGAAAGAGTTGCTGACGCAGGCCCAGGCCCTGGACGCGCGTCGTGCCCACACCGAGAAACAGTTGCCGAATTTCGAGATCGCCCAGGGTCTGCTCCAGATCGGCATCGTGTTAGGGTCGGTCAGCATCGTTGCTGCGGCGCGCTGGCTCCTCTGGACCGGCGTCGGACTGGGCGCAGCAGCCCTCCTCTTGCTCCTCAACGGTCACCTGCTGCTCGTGGAACTGCCATTTAGTTAACCGCCCCCTCCGGCTTCGCTCGGGACCACAGACTGTTAGATGCCTGTTAGATTGCTATTAGATAAGGAGAACACCACGTTTATCATTGACGGCCATCTGGACCTGGCGATGAATGCCTTGCAGTGGAATCGCGATCTGCGCTTACCCGTGGCGGAGATGCGGCGGCTGGAAGCGGATGTGCCGGGCAAGGGCCGCGGCCGCTCCACCGTCGCGTTCCCGGAGATGCGGAGCGGCGTTGGCCTTTGCATCGCCACGTTGATCGCTCGCGTGGCGCGGGAAGGGAACCCGCTTGCCGGCTACCGGACGCCGGATATCGCCTGCGCCATCGCCCACGGCCAGCTCGCCTATTACCGGCTCCTCGAAGCGGATGGCCTGGCCCGCATCATCGCCGACCGCGTCGCGCTGTACCGCCACGCGGCGGCCTGGCAGTCCGGCGTGGCCAACGATGCTCCGCTCGGCTTCATCCTCAGCATGGAGGGGGCCGACCCGATCATGTCGCCCGATCAGGTGCCGGGATGGTTCGCCGCCGGCCTGCGCATCGTCGGTCTCACCCACTACGGCGTCAGCACCTACGCCCACGGCACCGGCACCGAGGGCGGCCTGACGCCGCTCGGCAAGCCCTTGCTCCGGGCGATGGAAGCGGCCGGCATGCTGTTGGACGTGACCCACCTGGCCGATCAGAGCATGGCGGAGGCGCTCGACGCCTTCGGCGGCACGGTGCTGGCCAGCCACCACAACTGCCGGGCGTTGGTGCCCGGCGATCGTCAGTTGACGGACGACCAGATCCGCCGCCTGGTCGAGCGCGGCGCGGTGATCGGCGCCGCCACGGACGACTGGATGCTCTACCCCGGGTGGGTGCGCGGCGAAAGCGACCCGTCGCTGGTCAGCCTGGGCGATGTCGTGGACCACATCGACCACGTCTGCCAGCTTGCCGGCAACAGCAGGCATTCGGCCATCGGTACCGACCTTGACGGCGGCTACGGCACTGAGCAGACGCCGGGCGACCTGAACACCATCGCCGACTTGCAAAAGTTGCCGGCGCTGCTCCAGCAGCGCGGTTACACGCCGCAGGATGTGGAGAATATCCTGCACGGCAACTGGCTGCGGTTGCTGGAACGGGCGCTTCCCGTCGCGTAACATGGACCTTCCGGGCGTGGACCAGGGTTATGAAGAAGAGAAAGAGGTACGCGAGCTTGATCTCCCCTCTCACCCGCCGCCAATTGTTGCTGGCCGCGACCACGGGCGCCGGCGCCCTCGCTCTGACTGCCTGCGGCTCCTCGGCCACAGGCGCAGCGTCGACCGCGGCGCTCACCACGAGCGCCATCACGACGTCCGCTGCCGCAACTGCCGCCCCCGCCGCCCCGGCGACGAGCGCCGTGGCCACCTCGACCGTGCAGAAGGCGACCAGCGGCAGCACGGCGTCGTCCAGTGCGGCCGCCGTCAAGCCCGGGATGAAAGAGCTTCGTATCACCTGGTTCAGCGCTGGGAGTACCACCGGCATCGACTATTTCGGCGTCAATGCAAAGGCCTTTTCCACGAAGAACCCCGGTATCACAGTCAGCATCGAGCCGGTCTCCGGCAGTTACGACGACAAGATCCTGACCAATGTCGCCGGCGGGACGCCGCCCGATGTCTTCTTGCAGGGTGGGCGCGACTTCGGGCTGTTCGTCTCCAAGGGCGTGCTGCTTGACCTCAGTTCCCTGATCGCCCGCGACCACTACGATACCGGCGACTTCTTTGCCGTCTGTATGCAGCTCACCACCTGGAAGGGCAAGGTCTACGGCCTGCCGGACGACCTCAACCTGCTGGGCCTCTACTACAACAAAGACCTCTTCGACAAAGCTGGTGTTCAGTACCCACCGACAACGTGGGGCGTGGCGAACTGGACCTGGCAGGACTTTGAGGACACCGCGCGCAAGCTCACCGTTGCGAACGGCGGGCAGACCACACAGTACGGTGCCGACTTCGGCGGTTTTGGTGCTACCGGGATTGCGCCGGTGATCTGGTCCTATGGCGGCGACTTTTTGGACCAGAACTGGACCAAGTCAATGCTGGACCAGCCTCAGGCGGAATCGGCCATCAGCTATCTCCAGACACTTGTCGTGAAAGACAAAGTGCTACCAACGCCGGCCGACCTGGCCAAGCAGGGCAGCAACCCTCGCTTCTTCGCCGGCGCCGTCGGCATGCGCGTGGCCGGGGCTTTCTTCTCCAACCCTGCCACGCAGTCCATCAAGTCCTTCGCCTGGGATGTTGCCGCCCTGCCATCCGGTCCGGCCGGCGCCTTCTCCGCCACCGGCGGCTCGCAAGGGGCGAGCTGGTCCGTCGCCGCCGGCGGCAAGCAGCAAGACGACGCCTGGCAGCTGACGCAATGGATGGCGAGTCCGGCCTCGCTGACGACGCTGACCGAGCACGGCTGGATCGGCGCCCGCAAGTCGATCGGTACGTCGTCGGTGTATTTGGACCCCAAGCAGTTGCCGGCGCATCGCAAAGTCTTCGTCGATGGCACCGATCACATCAAGATCATCCCGCTGATCGCCGACTGGTCCGACCTCAACACTGCCATGGACAAAGGCCTGACCGGCGTCTGGACAGGGTCGACGACCCCTCAGGACGCCGGTAACGCTATCGCCCAGCAGGTGAATGGGTTGCTGAAGCAGTTGCCGGCGGGCGAGCGGTGATGCCCCTTCGGCGACATGAGCATCGGTGACGCACCGTAACAAGCAGATGCGGCCTCTCACAAGGCAAGGCGCGCCGATCCACCGACGGTGGTCGTGGTCACGCCGTTAGCATGTACGTATATCCGGACGAGTCTGGTGATACGGGATTCAAGATCCGCCGCGGTGGTTCGAGCCGCTACTTCACAGTTGTGTTATTGCTGGTAGACGATCCTATTCCCTTGCATCAGGCGGTACATGATCTTCGTCTACGCCTGTCTCTTCCTGAAGCGTACGAGTTCACATTTGGCAGCACCGGGCGCGAATACCGCATCGCTTTCTTCGAGGCAATCCGTCCGTTCGCGTTCGAGGTGCGGGCACTCGTCATTGATAAAGAGGATTCGACGGTGCCTCGTTTGCACGGCAGCTTTGCCATGTACCAGTACCTGGTCGGCTTGATCCTGGCGCAGGAGCGGGACGGGCTACGGGACCGGACGCTGGTGATCGACGAATCCGTCCAGAGCAAGGGTGCACAGCGAAACTCGCCACCGCCTTACGGCAGGTGGTGAGCGCAAAGCAGCATGGCAACGAGACGGCCATCAAGACGATCGTTTTTCACCGCTCGCACCAAGACAACCTCATCCAGGTGGCCGTTATGGCGGCGGGCGCAGTGGCACGCGCTCATGAACGTGGTGCTGCGCGATAGCTACGGCTATTGGGGAGGAAGCTCCGAGTCACGCGCTTCCCTGGTCTGCCTCCGGGTGGGCCGCCGCGCTAGCATGGGGATTCTTCTACAGGGTTCGACCCGCGAAGTGCTGGCCTACCCCAAACCCGGCATGCCCCCCCAGGGGACGATTTACGCGGCGACCCACCTGGCTGCGTCACGAAGTATACCGCACCTTGGTTCGCCTTATTAGCCGTCAGACAGAACGCACGATTGCCATCTGGTCCATCGTCATCGGCAGATGTTTATGCGGGCGTGGTGACGCTGCGCCCTACCCCACCAGGTGCCGCGTCGAGGGCGCATTCTCCAGGCGGGTCAGCCAGTAGCCGGTGTCGAAGGTGTCGTCGCCGGTCAGGTAGCGCCAGAACTTGCTGCGGTTGACGATCTCCAGCCGGCCGCTCGCCGCTTCATACCAGGGATAGCCTTTGCCGAGGATGCGCGCCACTTCCGGATCGTCCAGGTCGTCGGTGTTCCAGAGCTTGACCTGACGCACCGTCGGATTCAGGCGGAGCTTGAACATATAGCGGATGCGGCCGGTCTGGTTCTGCCGTCCGCAGTGCCAGAGCCCGTGGTGCAGCGCCAGTAGCGTGCCGGCCTGGCAGACCAGCGGTATTTGGCCGCGCAAGTTCTGGTAGCGGCCAATGTCGCTCTCGTTGATGCGCCGCAAATGGCTGCCCGGTACCAGCAAGGTGCCGCCCATCTCTAGCGGTACGTCGTGCGGGTAGTACATCAATTGGATGTCGAACGACGGGATGCGCGTGTCGATGATGGCATCCGCGTGCAGCGCCTGCGCGTGGGCCTCTTCCGCCTGGCGCACATGGATGGCGTGGTGGTCGAAGAGTGGCTCCGGTCCCACCAGGCTGGTGATGATGCCTTCTACCAGCGGCAGCCGCAAGATTCGCCCTATCGCGGAAGATGCAGGATAGGTCTGCGATAAGGGCGTGCCGGCAGGGGCGCCGGGCACCTTCCCTTCCAGTTCCCGCATCGCTGCCTGGTTCAACTCATCCGGCACCGCGCCATCGAAGCGCAAGAAGCCCGCCGCGGCAAACGACGCCATCTGCTTGGAGGTCAGGAGGGTACTGCGATCAACCATCGATAGACTCCAATCGTTCAAAGAGACACTCGTGCTTCAGAAACGAGGTGCCGTACTCGTCGCCCAGGTAGGGCGGAATCATCTGGGACATCTGGAAGAGGCGCCAGCCATCTTTCAGCGCCTCCAGCCCCGTCTTGTAGGGTGGCGTATCGCTGTCGCCGGTCGTGTGGGCGTCCTTTCCGGCGCCGTCATACAGCGACCAGCCGATGACACCGCTGTCCAACGCCGAATTCGATAGATACAGCACCAGTACCTGCTGTCGTTTCGCCATCTATAGATTCTGCTCCCCAGCATACCGATGCATCCCGCACCAACGGCGGATGCTTTCGCACGAATGATTGGACACAACGCGCTGCAGGTTGTCAAGGGCAGGTCAAAGGTATGGCCGCGCGCCTGGCATGCCTCTGTCCTCTCTGATAGCTCTGGCGCTTCCCGTGCTGCCACGGCGAGCGGGTCTGGGGAACAGCTTTCTATCCGACAATAGGAGCCTGACCGGTCAGGCGGGGTCCGTGCGCTTGAGGATCGTATTCAGGCGGGAATTGAGATCTTTCAGCGACGTCTCGAGTTGGGTCTTGCCGTTGATGATGTCCTTCAGCGCCGCTGCCAGTTGGGTGTTGATTTCGGTCATCCCTTGCACATTGAGGGTTGGCGGCGTCTGGGACTGCTGCGCTGCCGTCATGTAGGCAGTGTTCATCGCCGCCGACCAGCCAGGGATGGGTATCGGGTAATCGGTTGGCGACGGCGCCGAGCCGACCGTTTCCACGATGAAGTGCGAGAACGGCATTGCCGGTTTGTGCATCATCCAACGCAGGAAGGGCCAGCGCTCGTCGGTGTGCTTGGAACCGGCCGCGGGCGCCAGCTTCCAGCCCCCGGCGAAGGTGATTGGTTTCTGGCCGGGGGCCGGCGGTAGCGGCACGCCGTCGAGATCGTCGTAGATATCGCGGAGACCGGCGTCACGGATATTGATCAAGGTAAACCAGACCTCGATCTCCGTGGTGGCCGACTTGCTTTCCTTCCAGGATTGCACATACGGCATGACGTTGACGTTGGTGTAGCCTTGCTGGACGAGCTTCTTCCACCAACCGACGGCATCGATGGCCTGCGGCGATGCCACGTCGATCGCCGTTGGATGGTCGCCATCGAAACTGAACATCTGGCCACCAAAGCGGGCAATCAACGTGGGCAAGTGCGACGTAAGGGGATAGCCTTCGCTGTAAAAGCCGAAGCCGAAGCGTGTCGGCGTCGTCCCCTGCTTCTGGGTGAGTTTTGCGGCGTACTCGAACTCGTCGTCGGTGGTTGCCGGTGGCTGGCTGATGCCCATTTGCTGGAACCAGGACTTGCGGTAGAGGTAGGCCGGGGGCTGAAACTCGGTGGGATAGCCCCAGGTCTTGCCTTGCAGGTTCACCAGCCCAAGGGAGCCGGCAATATAGTTGTCCTTGACGTAGCCGGCCTCATCTTGCGGCAACGGGTCGACAAAGCCGTTGGCGACCAGCGTCTTGGGGGACAGCGAAGTCGAATAGATGTCCGGTGAGTCCCCGCCGAGCTTCGCCGCCGTCATCTTCTCCTGCGCCTTACCGCTGTCGAAGGTCTCGATGCGGACGTACAGTTTGTCCTTCTGGCCTTGCGTGGTGTTGTAGGTGTTGATGAGTTGCTGCACCGTGTCAAGGGTCTTGCCGCCCCAATGGAACCAGATGCGTAGCTCTGTGAAGTTCCCCTTGTTCGGCACCGCCTGGAGGCCGGCAGTGGTGGTACTCGCAGCGACCGTTGCCGCCGACGCCTTGCTGGCGCTGCTGCTCGCTGCCGTCACTACAGGGACGACACTACTACTGGCGATCGTGTGCGCCGTACTGGCTGCTGTCGTCACCGGCTGGCCGCCACCGCAGGCGCTCAGGAGGGCGACTGCAGCGCCAGCGCCGACGAACGTGAGATAGCCACGACGGGTGATCCGCTGCGCGTGCATGTCCTGTCACTCCTCTTTCTACCTGAGGTCGGAACATGTCCGACCTGCTGGGGCGCCCGGTGCGCCCCGTCCGATGTGACGCTACGCCCAGCGCTCCTGCCCCAGGAGCTTGCGGCCCAGCGACGTTAGTTCAGGCGCCGGGAAATGCTGCTCCGTGCCCCGCGGGTCGCCGGGGAAGGCGGTGCCCGCCATCGGCTGGCGCTGCTGCCAGCAGGCGATGCGTGCCTGGCGCAGCTCCTCGTTCGCCTCGTTGGCCGGGGCCATGCTGATGTATTGCGCCAGGCGCGGCTGATCTGACGTGTTGTGCCCATTGCCGTGCGGCATGAGCACGTGCCAGATCACCAGATCGCCGGCCTGCAGCGCCACTTTCGTGATGTCGTAGCCCGTGAGGTCCGGCTGGCGGGGATTGCGCTCTTTAGGTTGGCGGGGCAGCCACTCCGCCAGGTCGCGGTAGAGTTCCGGCACGCACTGGAAGCCGCCCATGGCCGCCGCCGTGTCCTCCAGGGCGAGGACGGCCTGGACTCGGTAGGGGACATCCGGGTAGCGCGCCGTGTCGGTATCCCAGTGGATGAAGCCAGGGGAGTTGTGCTCCGGGTGCGCTGGATCAGCCGGAGGCTTGAGGTTGGTGCGGTCGATGCTGACCCACAGCTCCTTGCTGCCATACACGTCGCCGAAGACCTCGTAGAGGTGGGGGTGCTGGCGTGTGTTCCACATCGACTGGTAGTGGTACATCTCGACCATGCCGTTACGGCGCACCGTCTCCCGATACCAGGACTCCCGATCATCCGGCCAGGCGCCGGTATGCTGCCAGATATCTTCCACGACGGCACGCAGGTGCTCCTTCGGCACGACCCGTGGGACGACTACATAGCCCTCACGCTCGATCGTCTGCCTGAGGGCTGTCGTTGCTCCTGCCATCGCTGATTGCCCCTTTCTGCTCGCGCCGGCGCGGCCGGCTCCCGTATTATGCACAGCACACGCCGCGCGTACAAGGGGATGAGTACGCGGTGCCCACTTTGCCGGTCATCAGTCATCAATCAGGGATTGTGCAACACCGGATGCCTAAAGCCGGGCTTCGTTCCCAGAGCTGCTGGCGCTCCTCAGATGAAGCGCTTCACCACCCCCGTGGCTTCGTGATCGTGCCGTTTGCATCCTGGAGCGTCGGTGGAAACTGACTCGCACGGAGCGCCGCTTCCTCAATCTTGTAGAAGCGCGTCGCGGCCAACGAGAGTTCGCGTGATCGTCCGCGCGGACTCAGGACCGTCACGTGCCGGCGGAATTTCTTTCGCACAATCCGAATCGGCTCGACCAGGTCAGAATCGTCGGTAACAACCACCGCGGCATCGAAGTCGCCATCGAAGGCATCGACCAGCAGGCAGGTGGCGAGATTGACGTCCGATCCTTTTTCTTCCGTGTGCAGGACCTGAACCATTTTGGGAGGTATCGTCAGCGAATCCGCACGGGGTTTCCACTTCTTGCTGTGGAGGAATTGGCCGTAATGGACGCTGAAATTCGGGATAGTTTCCAGGGCACGGATAAATGTGCGCTGCCTATCTACTTGCTGCGTGTCACCCGGTCTCGGATGGACGAGCGCCGTAAAGAATCGAATGCGATTGATGTCGTAATGACTCGGCAAGCAATACTGACAGAGTGCTGCGAGATTGATCCACTTGTACGGTGAGCCCCGAAGGCAGCCGAAGTAGAGGTTGAAGGAATCAATATAGACGTTGGTTCGCATGATTGGGGGCGCTGACACAACGGTAGCCCAACGACGCTCCGAAATGCAGAGACCGCCCGAAGGCGGTCCTGCGCCCAGCCAGCGAACCGACTGGGGGGGTATGTCAAGAGTGTACGTGGCGTGGTTTCCAAAGTCAACTACGACGGCTTCGTAAAGATGGCGCTACAGCACGCGCCTTCGCCCGTGCTGCCTTGACGGGGCCAGGCATCGGGACCAGACTCTAGGATGCGGACACTCCGGCAGCGTGGTGGACATGATGATGGGCGATCGACGACGAGACAAGGAGATGGCGATGGCGGCACAGAACCAGTTGGTCGGATAACCGGGAGGCCCCGGGAAGGCGCAGCCTATGCCCTCCAGCCTGGGCAAGGATGGACCTATCAAAACGGGATCGACTTCACGATGAAGGCCGGCGAGTTCAACACCGTCAACGGCGCGGCCGTCATCGAATACAGCACCCGGAAAGGCGAAGAGCCTGGCGAGCACGTTCACCCTACCGAGGACGAAATGTACTATGTCCTCACCGGCTCGCTGACCTTCACGTGCGGGTCCCAGACGTTCGACGTGGAAGGTGGAAGGGTTCAAGCCTTACTTCGGCTCGTCAAGAATCGCCTGGCAGACCGGCTGTGCCTTCGCGGACATAGCGTTGTAGTTCTCTTTGGCATCGAAATAGGTTGCCGTCAGCTTCGGCCAGGCGTCCAGCCACTGCTGGAAGTGCAGGTTGGCTGGTTGCGGGAAGGGATCGATGCCCGCCGCAAACCAGTTCGCCCCTTCCTGATCGATCGGGTACTTTTCCCAGAGCTTCGGGTTGAACCAGACCGAATGGCGGGCAAAGGGATTGGCGTAGCCTTCGTAGCCCGCCCAGAAGCCGATCTCCGGCCCGGTGAGTTGGTTGAGGAGCGCAAAGGCTGCGTCGGCGTGTTTCGTTGATGCCCCGATCGCCTGCGTATTGTAGGAGAGGCAGGAGCCGCGGTAGCCGTGCGGTCCCTTCGGCCACAGCACCACTTTGGTGGCAAACCTGTCCTTGATGATCGTGTGGTAGGCCTGCGGTCGGCCGATCTCGCCGGAGATGGCGATCATTTGTCCGGCGGTGAAGTGATCGAAGCCCTTCGGGGCCGGCGGCGAGTCCGACCTGGGCACGAAGCCATCGCGGACCAGCTTCCAGTACCAGTCCAGCGCGTCCTGGACGGGAGGCGAGTTCAGTTGCTCCTTTTTGCCATCGGCGGAGAGGAGCCAGGCATCCTGCGATCCTTTGTTGGGGTCGAGGCCCCAGGAGCGCGTGAACTGCTGCACATACAGCGGGCTACTCGGTCCGGCCAACTGGTAGCCCCAGATGCCCTTGGAGGGGTTGGCGGCCTTGCGGGCGATCTCATCGAGTTGGCTCAGCGTCCAGTCGGAACTCGCCGGCGCTTCGACCCCAACCGTCTTCAGCAGGTCCAGATTGAAGATCACGACGGCGTTGCCGCCGGGGTGGACCACCGTCGGCAGCCAGTGCAGCTTGCCCTCGGTGCCGATGCCTCGCGCATCGGCGATGACGGAGGGGAAGAAGTCGTCGAACTGGATCTGTTGGCGCTGTTGATTGACCAGCGCGTCCAGAGGAAAGGTGACGCCTTTGAAGGCCAAGGAGGGCATCCACTTGTTATGGCCGGCAAAGACATCCGCCATGGTGCCGCCCGCCGCGAGCGTGAGGCACTTCTGGTACATATCGGCGTAGAGGACGTCCTGCGGCTGGACCACGATCGTCGGGTTGGCCTTGTTGAAGTCATCCACGAACTTCACGTCTTGCTCCCAGCCGGCCCCAGGGAAGCGCATGAAGGTCAGTTGCCTCTTCGCCGCCGCCACGGATAGGGCGGCGCTCGTCGGCACCATGCTGACGGCGGCTTGCTGCGTTGTCGTCTGGCTAGCCGGGGCGGCGCTGGTGGCGCTCTGGCCCGCTGCGCTTTGCCTGGCCGTGGTCGGCGGAGCCGCGCTGCTGGTCACCGCCGTCGTTGTAGCAGTAGCCCCGGCGCCGCAGGCGGCCAGCAGTGGCAGTCCGACGCAGAGACCAAGACCGAGGCTGAGGGTCTGCCGACGCGACAAAAGGTGTGCCATGCGATGCAACTCCCGTTTCTGACCGGCGCTGGCCTGGGCCGAATGGGAAACAACACGCCGAGCAGACCACCTGCACGGCGGCCATGACGAGGAAAGGGTCAATGAGAGCGTTCTTTATCTACCGTACAGGCAAGAGGGTGCGGTGTCAAGCGCTTGCCTTCTATTGACAGATTGGGGATGTCATCGGCCGATGGCAACAAATCCAGACAACGACTTCAGCAGGAGTCTCGGTGGACGAGGAACCCTCAGTCCATCGTCCGGCCCACGATCGCTCGGAGGAAGGCGGTGGTAACGGCCCGGTGGATGCGCGCCTGGGTGGCTCGGTAGAGGCGGGTACGCAAACTGCCGGGGAGCGGCAGGGCCAGCAGCAGCGGTGCGTAGTTTTCTACCAGCACCTCCGCCTCCAGCAACGCTCCCTGCTCCGCACGCTCGCGTACCGCCAGACGGAGGATGAGGGCGCCTTCCTGAATGCTCGGCACGGCAGCAATACCGCCGGTGATGGTGAGCCGCGCGACCGCCCGCCTCGCCGAACCCGGTGCGCGATCCTCCAGCCGCAGGCGCAGCAACGCCGGTCCGCGTCGCGTCAGGGAGAGTGTGAGGCGTTCACCGTGTCGCGCGGCGTGGATCAGCCGATGCGTCCATTGTTGGACGAAGGCGGCGTACTGGTCGCCGAGGTCCGCCGCATCGAGGTTTTGCAGCCGTGCCTTGATCTCCGCCTCCCGTTCCGGCGGGATGGGCAGCAGCAGAACCTGACTGACGCGGACGTGCTGGTCAGCAATGCGCAGGCTATCCGTTACCTTCGGCGCCTGGGCGGAGATCACGCGTTGCCTTCCCCGCGCAGGATGGCGCGCACTGCCGCCTCGTAGCGCTGGAGCTTGCGGGGCAGCATACTGCGGATACGCAAGTCGACGCAGACCGCCGGCGAACGCACCCCTTCGATCAAGGGCCGCGCCACGGAAACGGGCACGTTCGTGACCAGGCCAATCCAATAGGAGGAGAGGCGCGGCGTGAGCACCGGGACGGGTACGATCAGCCGTGTGAGGCCGGCGGCGCGGGCATAGAGCAGCAACATGTCCTGATAGCTCAGGATGTCGGGGCCGCCGATGTCCAACCGCTGGCCCGTAGTGCGCGGCTCGTCCAGGCAACCGACCAGGTAGGCCAGAGCGTCGTCGATGGCGATCGGCTGGCAGCGGGTGCGCAGCCAGCTCGGCGCCACCATGACGGGCAGGTGGTTGACAAGGTCGCGGATCATGCGGAAGCTGGCGCTGCCGTCGCCAACAATGACGGCGGCCCGCAGCACCGTTGCCGGGACGGCACCCGCTTCCAGGATCTTCGCCACTTCCAGCCGACTAGCCAGGTGCGGGGAGAGGCCGCGATGCGGTTCGCCCAGGCCGCCCAGGTAAATGATGCGTTGCACCCCCGCCTCGGTGGCCGCCTGCCGGAAGTTCTGCGCCGCCTGCCGGTCGCGCGCCGCGAAATCGCCGCGGCCACCCATGGCGTGGACCAGGTAATAGGCAACATCAATGCCCTCCAGGCCCCGCCGCACGGCAGCGCCATCGGCCACATCGGCCACCACAGCATCCGCCCCCAGCGCGCTCAACTCCCGCAGCGCCGAAGGCCGCCGCCCGAGCACCCGCACGGAGACGCCGCGTTCCAGCAACTGCCGGCTTAGCCGCCCCCCAACGTACCCGCTGGCGCCCGCGATGGCGACCCGCTGCTGCGTTGTCACATTGGTGCTCTTCCTGCTGCGATCATTCGCTCGCCCATACGCCAGCGCGCATCACTACCTGATTCCGC
>JBPCLN010000056.1:0-22296 GCA_051003235.1 Chloroflexota bacterium
TCAAAGTCACCGACGAGGAACTGGCCCACGTCCAGATCCAGCGCGCCACCTTCCACGGCGAATGGAACTACACGATCTTCCCAACCATCAAACCAAATGACTAGGTTATTTCTCCGTGCCTCCTAAGGGGCTGGATCGTCGTCCTCTCCCCTCCCCGTGCCGGAGAGGGGCCGGGGGTGGGGTCTTTCCAGAGTAGGGGAGCAGAACAGCATGAGCACCAACTACGGTCCGCCCCCACAGCGGGGCGATCGCCACACCTCGGAGAACGCCGGGGCCGCCGACAAGCGGTCCGGTGGTCCCAGCCGCAGCCGGACCTTCTTTGGCGAACGCGGCACACCGGCCGGCTTCACGGCGCGTGCCTTCACGAAGGCGATGGGTTTCAGTCAGGAAGACCTTGCGCGGCCGATTATCGGCATCGCCCAGACCTGGTCGGAGTTCAACAACTGCAACAACCACTTCCGCCAACTGGCGGAGGCCGTCAAGCGTGGGGTCTGGCAGGAAGGCGGCCTGCCGCTGGAGTTCCCGACGATCTCGCTGGGCGAGGTGCATACCCAACCCACGACCATGCTCTTTCGCAATCTGATGGCGATGGATACGGAGGAGATGATCCGCGCCCAGCCGATGGACGCCGTTGTGCTGCTAGTGGGCTGCGACAAGACGACGCCGGCGGCCTTGATGGGCGCCGCCTCGGCCAATATCCCGACGATCATGGTCAGCGGAGGCCCCATGCTCAACGGTCATTATCAGGGTCAGGAACTCGGCGCTTGCACCGATTGCGGTCGCTTCACCACCGAGCTCCGCGCCGGCACGATCAGCCGCGACGAGTACAGCGCGATCGAAGATGCGATCTGCCGCTCTGCCGGCTCCTGCATGGTGATGGGTACCGCCTCCACGATGGCCAGCGTCATTGAAGGGCTCGGCATGACCTTGCCTGGCAATGCCGCCATCCCGGCGGTGGACATGCGCCGCATGCATCTGGCGGAACAGAGCGGGCGGCAGGCGGTGCGCCTCGCTCGTTCGGGGCTGCGCCCATCCGACATCCTCACCGACGCCGCCTTCGAGAATGCCATCCGCGTCTGTATGGCCATCGGCGGCTCGACCAACGCCGTCATTCACCTGATCGCCATCGCCGGCCGGCTCGGAATGGCGTTGCCGCTCGAACGCTTCGATCAACTCTCCCGCCAGACGCCCTGGATCGTCAATCTGAAGCCGTCCGGCCAGTACCAAATGGAAGAGTTGTTCGAGGCCGGCGGCATCCCGGCGGTGATGAAGGAACTGGCGCCGCTGCTGCGCCCCGAGGCGCTGACCGTCACCGGCGAGACGGTGGGCGAGCGACTGGAGTACTTCCAGCCCACCTGGCGACGCGACGTGATCGCCGCCCGGGAGGCGCCCCTCGGCAAAGAAGGCGGCACGATCGTCTTGCGCGGCAACCTGTGTCCCGATGGCGCGGTGCTGAAGCAATCGGCCGCCTCCAGGGAACTGCTCGTTCACCGCGGCCGCGCCGTCGTCTTCCGCTCGATCGCGGACCTGCGCGCCCGCATCGATGATCCCAACCTGGACGTGACGGCGGATGATGTCCTCGTACTGCAAAATGCCGGTCCGGTCGGGGCGCCGGGCATGCCGGAGGTGGGCTTCATGCCGATCCCGGAGAAGCTGTTGCGGCAGGGCGTGCGTGACATGGTTCGGCTCTCCGATGCGCGCATGAGCGGCACTTCCTATGGCACGATCGCCCTGCACATTGCGCCGGAGAGCGCTGTCGGTGGACCGCTGGCGCTGGTGCGAGACGGCGACCCGATCGCCCTGGACGTGCCGAGCCGCACCCTCACCCTCGAAGTCACCGATGAGGAACTCGCCCATCGCCGCGCCGCTTGGCAGCGGCCGCCGTTGCAGTTTGAGCGTGGCTACCGCCGGCTCTACCAGCAGCACATACTCCAAGCCCCCGAGGGCTGCGACTTCGACTTCTTGCGGTTGCCGGATGGGGGTGCATTGGGGAGTTAACCCGCCGGCAGCCTTGTCGGAGGTAGTTGATGGACGTTGGCGGTGAGGATCGGCGCGCCATTGAACGTGTGCTGCTGGAGAACCGGAGGGATCGGCTCCTGTATGCTATGGTGCCAGTTCGGACACAATTAGCATCCGGCGGCATAGGGCGCTCATTCACGCCGGCAAAAGGAGTACGCTCGGTGGTTGCAGCGCCAAAAGCGGGGCCTGGGGTTGCCGGCCAGGTCGATATCAACGGCACGGTTTCCCGGCGCGGCAGCGCCACGGCGAACAGCGACCTGAATCGTCTCTCGCCGGAAGACCATCCGGTTCATCAATGGTATCGGTTCGTCCTATCGTATCCGCCGCACCTTGTGCGCACATACCTGACGCGTTTCGGTCTCACCTCCCAGGATTGCGTTCTGGACCCTTTCTGCGGCACCGGTACCACGCTCATTGAGTGCAAGAAGCAGGGTATTCCCAGTGTTGGCGTCGAAGCCAACCCAATGGCCCACTTTGCCAGTCGGACCAAGGCAGACTGGACTCCAGACCCGGAGGGACTGCGCCGGCACGCCACCGTGGTGGCCCAGGCAACAATCCACACCCTGCAGCTAGGTGGCGTCGACGATCAAGCCACTTTTGGCGCGACAACAGCCGGAGCTGCAGCGCTGCAAACGTTGCCTGCCGACCTCAGCGACCTCCTCCTGACCGACTCTATTAGCCCGTTACCGCTGCACAAAGTGTTGACGCTCCTTGGCAGCATGCGTGAGCACTGCGATGAACGGTTTGTTGCCCACGAGCAACTGGCGCTGGCAAAAGCACTGGTGTTTGGCATTAGCAACCTGCAATTCGGGCCGGAGGTTGGGGTTGGGCCGCGAAAGATTGATGCGCAGGTTGTGGCAACCTGGCTAGCCGGCGTCCATTCCATCGCCGAGGACCTTACTCAGGTGCAGGCTCTTGGCAGCGCCGAATCGAAGGTCATCTTAGGCGATTCCCGCCAGGTCGTGCAGACATTGCAACCGAACTCGGTGAGCGCCGTGATTACTTCACCGCCCTATCCCAACGAGAAGGACTACACGCGAACCACGCGCCTGGAGTCGGTACTGCTCGGTTTCATCCAGAGCAAGGAGGAATTGCGGACACTGAAGCGCTCGCTTGTGCGATCCAACACGCGGGGGGTGTATAAGCCGGACGATGACGACCAGTGGGTGGCGGAACACGTCGAGATTCAACGCATCGCCCAGGCAATTGAGGCGCGGCGCCTGGAATTTGGCAAGACCTCCGGCTTCGAGCGCATGTACGCGCGTGTCACTAAGCTCTACTTCGGCGGCATGGCTCGCCATCTGGCCGAGCTGCGCAGCGCCTTGCGGCCGGGGGCGCATCTCGCCTACGTCGTCGGCGATCAGGCGTCGTATTTGCGGGTGATGATTCGCACCGGCCAGATTTTGGCGGATATTGCCTCGTCACTCGGCTACGAGGTAGAAAGCATCGATCTCTTTCGCACCCGACTGGCCACGGCGACGCGCGAACAACTCCGTGAGGAAGTCCTGGTACTGCGTTGGCCCGGCTAAAGGCGTGCAATTGAGCAGGACTTCGCCCTCTGCGCTGCAAAGTTCCCGGCGCTCATCTGTCGCCCTGTTGGTGCCCAGTTCATCGGCAATGACCTCATCGTCCTCTTGGCGTTTGAGATCGGCGACGACGGTATCCGCGTCTCGTCAGAGAAGCACTATCGGCTCGTACCGGCGCGGGATATCTCTTTGGATGACCTTGGAACCTATCGTCTTCGGAGCTAATGCCGGGCTGCAGACGTCGCTTGAGATACTCACCCGTGGCAATGTCGCCAAACACAATGGCGCGCATCTTTGGGTTCGTTGCGATTCAGGATTAGGTGCCACTGGCACATAGCTTGACATTGCCGGTAGAGGCCGTACGATAGCGTGAGTGGAGCGGGGCGCGTCCATCCTCGCCTAGGGGAGAGCACGATGCCGATAGCGGCGGCCGAAGAGCGTGCAGAAGGCGATTGCCGCTGCGATGGCGGTCAGCCGAAGAACTTCGTGCGCCCTTGCCTTCTACTCCTTTTGGCCGAGACGCCGGCCCACGGCTACGAGTTGATGGAACGCCTGCGCCCGTTCGGCTTTCAGGTGAATGATCCAGCCACGGTCTATAAAGCGCTGCGCCAGATGGAAGATGAGGGTATCCTCGCTTCCCGCTGGGACACCTCCCGGCGCGGTCCGGCGCGGCGCATCTACATGGTCACCCCGGATGGCCTCGACCTGCTCGGCGCCTGGGCTGCCGAATTGCGGCAGAACCGCGCCATCCTTGATTGCTTTCTTAGCCGTTTCGCGGCAACCGAGCTGGCCGGTGTTGCGCCAGTCAGCGACACTGCCGAGGGCACGGCCTGTGCTGTGCCCGTCATGGTTTTCCTGCCGGCGGTCCCGCGCGACCGCCCCCAGCGCTAAGGAGACGCGACATGCGCATCGGACTATCTGGTAAGGGCGGCGCCGGCAAGACGACCATTGCCGCGACCCTGGCGCGGGTGCTGGCCCGCCAGGGCTACGCCGTCAACGCCCTCGATGACGACCCGAACCCCAACCTCGGCGTCGCCCTCGGCCTGACGCCGGATCAGGTAGACCAGCTTCGCCGCTTCCCTCGCGAGGAACTTATGGAAGAGCGGATGGACACCGATGGGCGCAGCTCGCTGCACCTGGCAAGACCGTTCGCATCCGTGTTGGAGGAGTACGGCGTGCGCGGACCGGACAACGTCGGCGTCCTGATGATGACCGGCCTCCTCGGCGCGGGCAAGGGTTGACTGTGTGGCCAGCACGCCGCCGTGCGCAGCGTGATGGGTTCTTTGCCGGCAAAGGAGGCGGAGGAGATCACCATCCTCGATATGGAAGCCTCGATCGAACACCTTACTCGCGGCACCGTCTGTAACGTCGATGCCCTGCTGGTGGTGACGGAGCCCTACTATCGCTCGCTGGAAACGACCGGACGTATGGTGCCGCTCGCCAAAGAGCTGGGGCTTGATCGAGTGTGGGTCGTAGCCAACAAGGTGCGCGTGGAGCGGGACGAAGCGGCGTTGCGAGAGTATTGCGTCCGCCGCAACTTCGACATCATTGGCTTCGTGCCGTATGACGAGCAGGTCACCGAGGCCGATCGCCACGGCCAGGCCTTGATCGACCACGCGCCAACGGCGGCGGCGGTGATTGAGGTGGAACGGATCGCTGCCAGCATCCTGGAACGCTTTGCCGCCATTCCGTTGAGTGTGGCGTAACGGCAATGCCGGCGAAGTGAGGGATGGGGCCGTCGTTGGAAGGCGGCCAGGGCCGCGACGGGAGCCTGCGGTCCTGGCGTGAAGGTCTGTAGCAGAAGGAGCGGTCGCTGATGGACGAAATACCACTGCCCCGTTCGCCGGCGGCGCAAACGGAGCTGGAACGCAAAGTCGGCGCGGTCGACTGGTTGACGTGCCGCAGTGATCGCGAGCTGCTGACAGAGCCGGAGACGGAGCGCAAGGGAGCGCTGCTCGGCCCGGTCAAGGTGGTTCACGCTTTCTGGCTGGCCGGTATGAGCTGTGATGGTTGCTCCGTGGCCGTCACCGGCGCTTCGGCTCCCAGTGTGGAGGACCTACTGACCGGTCGCTTGCCCGGTATGCCCCGTGTCGTACTGCACCACCCGGTTTTGTCTGTGGAGGCGGGCGAAGCGTTTATACGCAACTACGAGCTGGCCGCCGAGGGGAAGCTCAACGCCCCCTACGTCGTCATCTACGAGGGATCAATCGCCAACGAGCGTCTAGCGGCGGAGCGTGGCGGCTACTGGTGCGCCATGGGGACGGACGCCGCATCCAAGCCGGTGCCGACGACGACATGGCTCAGCCGGCTCGCTCCCGGTGCCGCGGCGGTGATCGCCATCGGTACCTGCGCCACCTGGGGGGGCATCCCGGCGGCCTACGGCAACCCAACCGACGCGATGAGTGTGATGGACTTCCTGGGTAAGGACTATCTGAGCGCGCTGGGTCTACCCGTCGTCAACGTCCCCGGCTGCTCCCCCGTCGGTGACAACTTCACGGAGACGGTCGGCGCTGTCCTCCTCTTCCTCAACGGCCTGGGGCCTCTCCCCGAATTCGACGAGCTGGGTCGCCCCGCCTGGCTCTTCAACGAAACGGTCCACCAGCGCTGCGTGCGCGCGGGGTTCTACGAGGAGGGTACCTTTGCCAAAGAGTACGGTGATAAGGAGTGCCTGGTCGAGATCGGTTGCTGGGGGCCGGTGGTGCAGTGCAATATCACCTCCCGCGGGGCCGTCAACCACGTCGGCGGCTGCATGAACACCGGTGGAATCTGCATCGGCTGCACCATGCCGGGTTTCCCCGATCGCTTTGCCCCTTTCTTCAAGCGGGCGCCCGGCACGATCGTCTCTTCCACCGCCTCGCGGACGACCGGCTCTTTTGTTCGCCCGCTGCGTCGCCTCACCATGCGCTTCCACAATCGGGAAACGCGTTGGGATCGCCGGAAGGTCGTGCCGAGTGGCTGGGGCAACGTGACGGAGCCGGGAGTGCTCGAGAAGGGCGTTCACTTTTTCTACGAGAAGCTCCAACACTTTGGCACCGAACAGGCGGGCCGTACCTCGCCGTCGGAGGAGTACGCGGGCGGTTACGAGGTTCCCGGTGTGCTGGAAGGGGAAAGCACGCCCCCGGAGCGGCGCGCCTAGGGCCGACGACACGGGACGGAGCGAGGAGGACATGACGGAAAGATCGTTTCTTGGCTATTGGTACCGCGGTGTCGCCATTGCTGCCGGGGTGGTGTTGGCCGTCGCGGCGTTGCTGCTGGCCATTATCGCCACCGCGCGGAGCATTTTACACAACGCTGAACGCGCCAATACCCTGGTCAAAGAGATCGTTACGAATACCGGCGCCGTTTGGGATCTCGCTCAGACTAACGTCGTGGCCGGCCAGTTGTTGGAGGGAGCGGCGTCCATAGCGGGCCACGCTACCGCCGTTGCCGATGCGCTCGACGCGCCGAAGCCACCGGCCTGAGCGCCGACTCGGAGCTACGTGGATCAAGAAGGGAGGATACCGATGCCAGACCGCGACGCGTCGCCGGACTTGACACGGATCGTGGAACGCTACTGGAGCCTGTCGCTCGGCCTCGGTGTGGTGGTGACCGGCGCGGTGGCGCTGCTGCTGACGGTGCTCAGCCGGACCACCGGAAAGATTGACGGCGGCGTCGCTGAGATCTGGCAGTCCGGCCAACTGCTGGCCAACAACACCGTCCACATCCCGCTGCTCACGCGCACCAATCAGATTGTCGGAGCGATCCTGCCCGGGGCTGACGGCATCGCCGCGGCGACCGCGCGTATCCAACGCGCCGTCGTTGGTGACGAGGCCGCGGCAGGTCCCCGGCCATGAAGACGTGGCTGGCCGTTCTCTCCGCGCTGCAGGTGCTGGCCTTCGCTGGGGCCCTGGTGAGCTATCTGCGGCGAATCGTCGCGAACCTGGAAAGCATCGGTGGCTTGCCCGCGAGCTACCTGGCAAAGATCAGCTTTGGCGTGCGCGCCATCGAGAAGGAGACGAGTCACCTGGCGCCGCAGGTGACCCAGCTCAATGCCGGCCTGGTAATGCTAGGCGGCAAACTCGCCGTTGTGGATGGCCACCTGGCGGCCGTCGCGGGCAAGCTCGAGCATGGGTGAGGAGGCAGCGTGAACCGAGTCATCGCCACCATCTGGTCGGGCATGCTCATCGCCACCGGTCTGGCGGTCGTGCCGCTCGTAGTCAACTTGCTGCAGCGCACATGGCAGGCGGCGCGCAACATCGAGCGGTACACTGCCGAAATCTTGCAGAGCGGCGTCGGCATCGCCAACAACACTGCCAATATCGCTGCCCTGAAGACGACGCTGAGCGTGGCGCCACAACTGGTGACCGGCGCGACGTCGATCCAGGGCCACGTGACGACCATCGAAACGGCACTCGGCGGCAGTGGCGCGGCCGGCAAGGAGGGCACGGCATGAGCAAGGTGTTGAGCCGCCTGACCTATGCGCTGGTGGGCGCGATTGTGGTCGTACTGGCAAGCTATCTGGTCGCTATCGCGGCCGCGCTGGTGCGTGCGAATCGCAACCTCACCAAGTTGGTCGGCGGACTGGAAGCGAGCCGCGACAACACCGCGCCGCTGGCCGCCGATCTGGGCGCGATCAACCAGGCGGCAACGACGTTGCGCGATGGCCTCCTGGCGGTCGATGCCCACCTGGGCGGCGTGCTCCGCCTGGTGCGCCCGAATGAAGGGGGCAAGGCGTGAGTGGACTGCTAATACGCCAGAACGGAATAGCGCATGTGCTTTAAGAACCTGCCGATTGACTTTGACGAGAATGGGAAGGCGTTCCTCAAGGGCGGTGTCCGCGACCCATATGCCTATGAAACCAGATCGGATGAGGAGCAGGCCGAAAAGATCAAGGAGCTGCTGGCTCGTAACGGCCACATCAAATCGCACGACTTTGACCCGGTGACGCGCGTGGCCGGGGCGTTGGCCTTCCACTCCGTCGTTGACCTCAAAGAGCGCCGAGTCCTGGAAACGAACTCCATGGCAACCCTGTTCCGGGGCTACGAAGTGATCCTCAAGGGTCGTGACCCGCGTGACGCTGCGTTTATCAGTAGCCGTGCCTGTGGCGTCTGTGGTGGCGTGCATTCCACCTGCTCGGCCCTGGCGATGGAGATGGCCTTCCCCGTTGCCCCGCCGCCGCTGGGCATCGCTCTGCGCAACTTGCTGCTGGCGCTGGAGTTCTGGTACGACAATCCGCTGCATCTATTCTTGCTTGCCGGACCGGACTATTCCCAGGTGATCGTCCAGACCACCAACCCGGAGGTCTGGGAGCGCGCGAAATCCACGCGAGCGCCGCATGCCGACACCCATGGCTATCGCATGGTCGGCGACATCATGACCGACCTCAACCCCTTGACCGGCGCCTTGTACCTGAACGGTTTGCAGATGACGCGGGTGGCCCGCGAAGCCTATGTACTCATCGGCGCCAAGTACCCCCACCCGGAGACCGTCATCCCCGGTGGCATGAGCACAACCGTGAGCATCTCCGTCTTCAACGAGGTGTATACTCGCCTGCGCCTGTTGTTCGACTATGCCAAACGCACGGTGGCGATCTGGGACGACATCTGCGATTTCTTCTACGATTGCAACCCCGACTACAAGAAGGTCGGCATGCGGCCGGCGAACCTGATTGACTCCGGCATCTGGGATGACCCGTACGCCTACGACGCCACTTACGCGAACTGCAACTCCTGGGGAGAGCGACGCTGGGCGACGCCCGGCGTCGTAATGGATGGCCAGATCGTGACCACGAAATTGCAAGCGCTCAACATCGGCATGGAGGAGTTCGTGGAGCACTCCTACTACGAGCAGTGGGGCGAACCGCGCTTCGCTACCGATCCGGCGGGCAATCCGCTGAGCCCCTACCACATGTGGAACAAGGAGACGAAACCACAGCCTGGCGGCCAGAACTGGCGTCAGAAGTACTCCTGGGCTACGGCGCCGCGCTGGGACCGCCACGCTATGGAAGGTGAGTGTTCGGCGCGCCTCTGGCTCATCGCCGCGGGCGGTGTCATGCCGCACACGCGTTTCCTCCAGCCGACCGGGACCGGCCTGAACATGCATCTGCCGGAAAGTACCTTGCCGGCCATGGAGCTGGAGTGGAAAATCCCGTCCGTCTGGAACGCCTTTGAGCGCAACCGTGGCCGCGCCTACCACCTGGCACTGACGACGGTGGTGGCGCTCGATAACTGGCTGATTGGCATGGACCTGCTCAAGCAAGGGAAGACGGCGGTCCATACTCCCTTTGAGACGCCGCGCAAGGGCTCGCAGATCGGTGTCGGTTTCTGGGGGGCGGGGCGAGGTTTCCTGACACACCACGCGACGATCGACAACGGCGCCCTCAGCAACTACCAAATCCTGACGCCTTCGACCTGGAATGCCAGCCCGCGCGACCCCTGGGGCAATCCTGGCCCCTACGAGGAGGCGGTGATGAATACGCCGATTCTGGAGACCTTCACGAGCACGGAGAACTTCAAAGGGATCGACATCCTGCGGGCGATTCGCAGTTTCGATCCCTGCATGCCCTGCACCACGCATGTCCATGTGGATGGCTCGAACCACGTCGTCACACGGGAAGTCAACACCTGTGCCTGCGGCATCGACGGCTAAGCCGTGATGCGCGTGCTCATCGGCGGCATCGGCTATCAGCACATGCGCGATCTGTCGGTCGGTCCAGATCTCATCCCGACGTTGAGCGCCCTGCCCTGGACGGTGGACGTCGAGGCGATCCACTTGCACTTCGGGCCGATTCACATGATGCAGTGGTTGGAAGAGCGACCTGGCTATTACGATCGCATGGTCTTTGTCGGCTCGGTGGAACGGCAACGCGCGCCCGGACGCGTGTACGCCTATCGCTGGGATGGCGCGCTGCCGGATGCCGTCGAGATTCAGCAGCGCGTGACCGAGGCCGTGACGGGCATTATTCACCTCGACAATGCGCTGATCATCGGCCAGTATTTCGGGGTGCTGGCGCGCGACGTCTGCGTCGTCGAGGTCGAGCCACAGGACACCGGCTGGGGCGACGGCTATTCGCCAATGGTCCAGGCGGTGCTGGGCGAGGCAGTAGAGAAAGTCAAACAGGTGGTGATCCATGGCTACGATTGCGCATGATCTGGACGCGCTCTACTGGCGCGACGAGATGCTGCAGATCCTCTTCTGGTTCCGCGGTGAACAACTGGGCGACGCCGTCCGACCATGCGATTTACTCGCCTTTCTGGCGGCCGAGGAGACGTTCGTCCAACAGCAACTGGACCAGCTGGCGGAGGAAGGGTACGTGGTGCGCGAGACGCGGGAAGGTGACGAAGGCGCCATGTGGTACCGCCTGACCGATTGGGGCGCACGGGAAGCGGGACGGCATTTCGCCGACGAGTTTGCCGGCCTCACCGGCCAGGCCCACGGCGAGTGCAATAACCCCAACTGCTCCTGCCAGACGCTGGGGCCGGAAGCATGCGCGAGCCACACCGCGCACGCCCATTGAACGCGAATCGGGACCACATGACCGCTGACCAGGTCGACTTGGAGGCGGAATTCCAGGCAGCCGGCCAGCACCTCGACACCCTGGTGCGGGCCTTTGAGGAGTTGCCGTTCCCGGAAGTGCGGGAGATGGCCTTCGACCTGCTCCAGGCCGTTGATGCCCTGCACCGCACCGGTTTAATCCAGCTGGTGGCCTTTCTCCAGGCCAACGGGCAGTCCGACCTGCTGGACCGCGCCGCCCAGGATTCGATCATCCACACGCTGTTCCTGCTCTACGATCTCGTGCCGGGTGACGAGGGGGCGGACGCCGCCAAGGCAGCGCCGCCGGCACGACCGGCCAACTTCATCCCGCTGGAGGCGGTCGGGCGACGACCTCGTGGGCCGCGTCGCCCGGTGTTCCAGCGCGTGGCCTCGACGGATGCTGTGCCGATCGGGACGATGCAAGCCTTCGACGTGGCGGGCGTGCGGGTGCTTGTCGCCAACGTCAGCGGTACGTTCTACGCCGTGCGCAACAACTGCCCAGGGAGCGCCGCACCGCTGGACCTGGGCAACTTCACGCCGCCGATCGTGCTCTGTCCCTGGCATAACGAAGCTTATGACGTGCGGAGCGGCAAGCGAGTGGACGGAGAAGGGAAAGAGGGCCTCGCCGTGCTACCCATCACTATCGCCGATGGCGGCATCGAGCTTGCCATCAATACGCTGCCCGACGCTGTCCCAGGATGAGCTGATGACCAGGGTGCTGATCGCCGGCATGGGGAACGTACTGCGCTGCGATGATGGTTTTGGCGTGGAAGTCGCCAGGCTGCTGGCAAGCCGTCGCGCCCTGCTCGCGCCCGAGGAGCAAGGCCGGGCCCGTGTGATCGAGGTGGGCATCGGCGGCATCCACCTGACGCAAGCATTAATGGACGGCTATGACCTGTTGGTTGTCATCGACGCTATGGAGCGGGGGAGCGCACCGGGCACCGTCCACGTACTGGAAGCGGAAGTGCCGGACCTAGCGCAGTGGCCGGAGGGAGACCGGGCGGATTTCCTGGCCGACATGCACTACGCCACGCCGACGAAGGCGCTGATTCTTGCGAAAGCGCTCGGCTGCCTGCCGCCGAGGGTGTTTCTTGTCGGTTGCCAGCCCGGCAATGTTAGCGACATAGGCATTGGGCTGAGCGCGCCGGTAGCGGAAGCGATGCCACACACGATTGAGGCAATTGAGCAAATCGTGGCCGGGTACGACAGCACCGCCGGTGTGGCGACCTCTGGGCCTGAATTCAGCCTACAGCCTGCTTCGGCGCTGCTGGATCGGCGGTACTCGCATGGACCGTAGCGCCGCCGGCGATGACGCGCTGGACGAGTTGTTCTGGCAGGATGAAGTGCTCCAGGCCATGTACTGGCTGCGTGGCGAAGCGCTGGCCGAGGTCGTCAGTGGCAATGAACTCGCCTGCATCCTACTTGCCGATCGCCGGAGGCTGGCAACGCAACTGAGCAGGCTGGCTGCCGGGGGCTATCTTGAGCGGTTATCGGGGCGCCCCGCCCGGTATCGCCTCACGGCGATAGGGCTGCTGGAAGGGGCGCGCAGCTTTCGGGATGAGTTCGCCGACCTGACCCAGCGCGGGCAGGGACAGTGTGCTGCCGGTTGTGCCTGTCACGGTACGATGCACGTGAGAGGAGCCTGCGCCGGCCGGCAGCGCGCTGGCGCAAGCGGCGCCGCGTAATGGGTAACGCGAATCTGGCGGGTGGCTCCCTGTGAACAAGCCAGGCATCGATTGGGAGGTAGGCGATCATGTGTCTCAGCGTACCCAGGCAGGTACTCAGCGTGGCGGATGGTCGCGCCGACGTGTTGGTAGACGGTCGCGCCGTGACCGTGCTGACGGTGCTGCCTGACCTGGCCGCCGGCGACTTTGTGCTGCTCCAGGCAGGAGTGATCGTCGAGCGGCTGGAAGCCCAGGACGCCCAGCAGATTCTCGAGCTCTTTCAGGAGATGGCGTCGCTGATGGACGAGTCGCCCGACGCGACCGGAGCGACGTATGACGTGCGGCTAACCGACGTCGATCACCCCCGCCAGACTTTGGTCCACACTGCTTGTACAGTCGCGGCCCTGATCCCAAGATCGGCATAGTCTATGCTCCTGCGCCGTGAAGCAGGTTCCGGCAAACTGGTCAAACAGGCTGCATGGGCCGATGAGCGGGTATGGCGCACTCTGTGCTACAACCACTGGAAGCAGTGCTCGCGTGTGACCTAGCTGACGGCATTCAGGATGCACATGCGAATGTTGCCAAAATCGGCGCACAAGCCCTTGTCAACTGGCCACATGCCTGGTAGTGTCACTGAAGGACACCACGATTGACTTCCCCGGATGAGCACTGAACAAGCAAGGAGTTTCTCTTATCGTCGACGGCTAGCATGCGCGAACCGCCTCACAGTTTGGGAGGAGACCGATGGCACAAATGGCACAGTCGGAAGTTCCGTACGGACGGTCCACACAGCGTCCCTCGCCAGTGAAGGAGGTGGATATCCTGTGGATCACCGCCGGCCTCGGCTGCGATGGCGATTCGGTTTCGATCACGGCGGCGATGCAGCCAAGCATCGAAGACGTCATCCTGGGGGCCATCCCTGGCCTCCCCAAGGTCAATCTCCACAACCCTGTTCTCGCCTATGAGAACGGCGACGACTTCATGAAGTTCTGGTACGAGGCCTACGAGGGACGCCTTGACCCGTTTGTTCTGGTTATTGAAGGTTCCATCCCGAACGAAACGATCAAGACTGAAGGGTACTGGGCCGCCCTGGGCACCGATAAGGCCACCGGCCAGCCGATCACCACCTGTACCTGGATTGACCGCCTGGCGCCAAAAGCCCTGGCTGTCGTCGCCATCGGCACCTGCGCCACCTACGGCGGCATCCACGCCATGGCCGGCAATCCAACCGGGGCGATGGGTCTGGCCGACTACCTGGGCTGGGACTTCAAGTCTAAGGCGGGCCTGCCGATTATCAACGTGCCGGGTTGCCCCGTTCAGCCGGACAACTTCATGGAGACGCTGCTGTACCTCCTCTACCAGGTCGCCGGACTGGCGCCGATGATTCCCCTGGATGACCAGTTGCGCCCTACCTGGCTGTTCGGCAAGACGGTGCATGAGGGCTGCGACCGTGGCTCGTATTACGAACAGGGCCAGTTCGCGAGCGAGTACGGCTCTCCATTATGCCTAGTGAAGTTGGGCTGCTGGGGTCCGGTGGTGAACTGCAACGTGCCGAAGCGTGGTTGGATGGCCGGCATCGGCGGCTGCCCGAACGTCGGCGGCATCTGCATCGGCTGCACAATGCCCGGCTTCCCGGACAAGTTCATGCCGTTTATGGACGAGCCGCCCGGCGGGAAGGTCTCCTCGACGGCGAGTAGCATCTATGGTTCCGTGATCCGCACGCTGCGCAAGTTCACCAACGACACCGTGAACAAGGAGCCGAAGTGGCGGCATACGGGCCCTGAGTTGACCACCGGCTATCAGCCGCGAACGTACGGTCAATCGTAGGAAGCAATTTAAGGAGTCGCCATTATGGTCGTCGAAACCAGACCCGTCACCAGCACGCCGAGTCAGCCACGTCAGTTGGTCGAAAAGAGTTGGGACCCGATTACGCGCATCGTTGGTAGCCTGGGCATCTATACGAAGATCGACTTCGCCAACCGCCAGGTCGCGGAGTGCCACAGTACTTCGTCCATCTTCCGGGGCTACAGCATCTTTATGAAGGGCAAGGATCCCCGCGACGCTCATTTCATCACCAGCCGCATCTGTGGCATCTGCGGCGACAACCACGCCACCTGCGCCTGTTATGCCCAGAACATGGCTTTTGGCATCAAGCCGCCGCCGTTGGCGGAATGGATCATCAACCTGGGTGAAGCTGCCGAATACATGTTCGACCATAATATCTTCCAGGACAATCTCGTTGGTGTGGACTTCTGCGAGCAGATGGTCAAAGAGACGAATCCCAGTGTGTTGGCGAAGGCCGAGAAGAAGGAATCGCCGCACGCCGCCATCCACGGCTACCGCACCATCGCTGACATTATGCGCGCCCTCAACCCCTTCACCGGCGAGTTCTATCGCGAGGCGCTGCAGATGAGCCGCCTGACCCGCGAAATGTTCTGTTTGATGGAAGGGCGTCACGTCCACCCCTCCACCCTCTATCCGGGCGGCGTCGGCACCGTGCCGACCGTCCAGCTCTTCACCGACTATCTCGTCCGTCTGATGAAGTACGTCGAGTTCATGAAGAAGGTCGTCCCGTTGCACGATGACCTCTTCGACTTCTTCTACGAGGCCTTACCGGGCTACGAGGAAGTGGGGCGTCGTCGCATCCTTCTAGGTTGCTGGGGCTCCTTCCAGGACCCCGACGTCTGTGACTACGACTACAAGACGATGAACAAGTGGGGCAAGGCCATGTACGTCACGCCGGGCGTGATCGTGGACGGTCAGGCCGTGACCCACGATCTGGTGGACATCAACTTGAACATCCGCATCCTGCTCGGCAGTTCGTACTATGACGACTGGCAGAGTGCGGAAACCTTCGTCAAGCAGGACCCATTGGGCAACGCCGTCGATCAGCGCCATCCCTGGAATCAGACGACGACCCCGCGACCCCAGAAGCGCGACTTCGACGGTAAGTATACCTGGGTCATGTCGCCGCGCTGGTACGACAAGCGGACAGGCGACTATCTGGCGCTGGATACCGGCGGCGGGCCGATCGCCCGCTTCTGGTCGACAGCGCTGGCCGGCATTGTCGATATCGGCTATGTCAAAGCAACCGGACACAGCGTGAAGATTTATCTGCCAAAGACGGCATTGCTGCCGGAAGTCGAGTTCGAGTGGAAGATCCCCAAGTGGAGCAACGCCATCGAACGCGACCGCGCGCGCACCTATTTCCAGGCCTACGCCGCGGCGTCGGCGCTCTATTTCGTGGAGAAGGCCCTGGCGGAACTGCGCGCCGGCCACACCAGCACCTGGACCGACTTTAAAGTGCCCGAGGAGGCAATCGGCTGCGGCTTCCACGAAGCGGTGCGCGGCGTCCTCTCCCACCACGTCGTGATCCGCGAGGGCAAGATCGCCAACTACCATCCCTATCCGCCAACGCCCTGGAATGCCAACCCCCGCGATGTCTACGGCACGCCCGGCCCCTATGAGGACGCCGTACAAAATACGCCGATCTTCGAGGAGAACGGACCGGACAACTTCAAGGGGATCGATATCATGCGCACCGTACGCAGCTTCGATCCTTGCCTGCCCTGTGGCGTCCACATGTACCTCGGTGAAGGTAAGGAGTTAGAGTTGCGGCACTCCCCGACCTTTGGCGTGGGGGGGTAGATGGACGGGCTTGCCGAACGGGCCTTCCAGCAGCGGATGCAGCGCATTGAGCCGTTGTTGGGCGAGATCGAGGCATGGCCGGATGCAGCGGCCCGCGACTGTGCCCTGGAGTGTGTCCAAACGATTCTCGATCTGCACGGCGCAGGGCTGAATCGTGTGCTGGAGTTGGTCACGGCCCAGGGCGGGGCTGGGTCCGCTGTGGTGCTGGCGTTGGCGCAAGACGAACTGGTGGGTAGCCTTTTGCTGCTGCACGGTTTGCACCCGCTGGAGCTGGAAACGCGCGTGCGGCAGGCGCTGGACAAGGTGCGACCGTATCTCAAGACCCACCAGGGTAACGTCGAGTTGCTGAGTGTGACGGAGGGAGTGGTACGGCTGCGGTTGGAGGGGAGTTGCCACGGCTGCCCTTCGTCGGCGCAGACGCTCAAGCATGCCATTGAGGAGACGCTGCAGCAGTTTGCTCCAGATATTGAGGGGCTGGAGGTAGAGGGGGTGGTCGAAGCGCCGCCGGCTGGCCCAGCAAATTTCGTTCCTATTGAACAGTTGCTGCAGCGGCGGCCTGCTGGGACGAACTACACCGTCTGCCCCGTGCCGGCAGGCGAACTCGCTCGATGAGCTATCCGGCAGGAACTTCGCCCGCGGCCCAGGACGGCTTCGCCGCGCTGCGGCGGCATATGCGTCCACGCCCGCCGGGCGAACGCTGCGAGCTCTGTAATGCCGGCCTGGCTGCTGAGCACGCTCACTTGCTAGAGTTGGAGCGCCGGGAATTACGCTGCGCCTGTGAGGCCTGCGCGATTCTCTTCAGCGGCCAGGATAAGGCGAAGTTCCGGCGCTTGCCGCGCCGCTCGCGCACCTTGCCCGATTTCCGGCTGACGGACGGGCAGTGGGAGGCAATGAATATCCCGGTGGGGATGGCCTTCATGTTCCACCACAGCGAAGCCGGACGGGTGATGGCCTACTATCCCGGCCCCGCCGGGGCGACAGAGTCACTTCTTGATCTGGAGTCGTGGCTGGAGCTCGTCAACGATAACCCGATCCTGAAGCAACTGGAGCCGGATGTGGAGGCCCTCCTGGTCAACCGGGTGCGCGGCGCCCGTGCCTACTACACGGTGCCGCTGGACCAGTGCTACAAGCTGGTGGGCGTGATCCGGCTCGGCTGGCACGGCCTCTCCGGCGGCTTGGCTGTCTGGGACGACGTCCAGCAGTTCTTTGACGAGCTGCAAGCGCGAGCAACACCGCTCCGGCAGGAGACGCATGCCTGATTTGCATTTCGTAATCGAGGGGGCCGAACAGGTGCCGTTTGCGGCGACACCGCAACTCGCTTTCAAGCTGCGGGTCAGCACTGCGACAAACGACGAACCGGTGCAGAGCGTGGCGTTGCATTGTCAGTTGCAGTTTGCGAGCATGCGCCGCCGCTACAATCCGGCGGAGCAGGAGGGGTTGCTCGACCTTTTCGGTGAGCCGGCGCAATGGAGCCGCACGCTGCGTACCATGCTCTGGACGCACGCCGATGTTAATATCCCGCCTTTCACCGGCAGCAGGGTGGTGGACCTGATCGTCCCGTGCAGCTTCGACTTCAATGTGGCAGCTACCAAATACTTCGCGGCGCTAGAGGATGGCGAGGTACCGCTCACCTTCCTGTTCAGCGGCAGCGTCTTCTACGCAGCAGCCGATGGCGTCTTGCAGATCACGCAGATTCCCTGGGAGAAGGAGGCAAAGTTCCGGCTGCCCGTGCGCGTCTGGCGGGCGATGATGGACCTCTACTATCCCAATACCGCCTGGCTCTGTCTGCGTCAGGACATCTTTGACCGCCTGTATCAGTATAAAGTTCGCGGCGGGCTGCCCACCTGGGAAGACGCCGTGGAGCAACTGCTGCGGCGTGTGGCGGAGGACGTGCCGGTATGACACGCGGCGTCGTCGAGCAGATCGTGAACGCTGTGCTCTACGAGGGCTACATCCTCTATCCGTACCGGCCGAGTTCGGTCAAGAACCGGCAACGCTGGACCTTCGGCGGCATCTACCCGCAGCAGTACAGTCGTGCCCAGGGCGTCAGCGAACCCAGCATGCTGCAAACGGAGTGCCTGGTGCTGGGCGACGAGCAGACCGTGCTCGACGTGCGCGTGCGCTTTCTGCACCTTGTCGACCGCACGGTGGGAGCACTGGCCGCACCAATCAGGGAGATGCCGGCGGTCGGCGAGCCGTCGTTCCGCCTAGTAGAGGCGCTGCGCGTGGGCGGACGCGTTTTCACGCCCTGGCAAGAGGCGATGGAACGCGAGGTGAGCGTATCAGGCGTACCATTGGGGGCACTGACGGAAGGGAGGCAGTGCCAAGCTATCGCTTTTCCTGCCACCCGGCAGTTAGAACCGGTCATCGACCCAGCGGGTGAGATCGTCGGCGTGCTGCTGCGCTGCCAGGTGGCGATTCAAGGCACGGTGGAGGTTGCGGCGCAGCGCCTGGAGGAGGGCCTTTTCCGGATCTCGGTCAGGGTGGAGAACGTCACGGGGGGCCCTCTCTCTGCCTTCGGCATCTCTCCCCCAAGCGTGGGGGAGAGCCAGTATCAAGCGTTTGGTGGTCCGCCGCGACCAGAACTGCACAGCGACAGGCCAGGAACAGACCTTGCTCAGCGGTGCGCTAGTGATCCGAGGATGACGCCGTACTTGCCGGCGCGTTCCTCTCCCCCACGATTGGGGGAGAGGTCAGGAGAGAGGGCCGGCCCTACGGCCAGCCGCGATTTCGCCCTGCTGCAAGCGTTCGTCTCGGCGCACGTCATTCTCGGGCTTCGTGCTGGTGCATTCGTCTCGCTACTCGATCCGCCGGAACGCTATGTCCAGGCGGCGGCGGAGTGTAGCAATGTTGGCGTCTGGCCGGTGCTAGTCGGTGCTGCGGAGAGACGCGACACCATGCTGGCCTCACCGATCATCCTCTACGACTACCCGGAGGTGGCGCCGGAGAGCCCAGGCGACCTCTTTGATGGCACGGAGATCGATGAGATCCTGACGCTGCGCATTCTGGCGATGACGGACGCCGAAAAGGAGGAGATGCGGCAGACCGACGAACGGGCCCGCGCGCTGCTGGAGCGCACGGAGCAACTGCAGCCGGCCCAGCTCGCTCGCCTGCACGGCGTGATGCGCAGTCCCCACGTTGGCGAGGGGCGGACGTCGTGAACGACTGGGATGTGGGAACGACCAGGACGCGACTGGAATCCGCCCGTTGGGGTCAGGTCACCTTGCAGCGGGGCGACAAGGTGCGGCTGCACCCCAGCGGCGGCGCCGATGCCTTCGATTTGCTGCTCAAGGGTCATATCGCCACCATCGAATCAATTGAGCAGGATTACGAAGATCGCGTCTACCTGGCGGTACTGGTCGACGACGACCCTGGACGGGATCTGGGCGAGCAACGCCAGCCCGGCCACCGTTTCTTCTTCACGCCGGATGAGGTTGAGCCGCTCCAGCGCCGCGAGGAGGCCGGCACATGACGGCGCCGCGTATTCTGGTTGCCGGCATCGGCAACATTTTCCTGGGCGATGACGCCTTTGGCGTCGAGGTCGCCCGTCAGCTCGCCGGACGTACCCTGCCCGAAGGGGTGCGCGTTGTCGACTTCGGCATTCGCGGCTTCGATCTTGCCTACGCGCTGCTGGATGGTGACGAGCAAGCGATTCTGGTGGACGCCATGCCGCGCGGCCAGGCGCCGGGGACGCTGTACGTCTTGGAGCACGAGCTCACGGCTGCCGATGGAGCAGCCGCGCCGGAGGCAGCCGTCGAGCCGCACGGCATGGACCCGGTGAAGGTGCTGCGGCTGGTGCAGGCGCTGGGCGGCAAGCCGCAACGCCTGCTGGTAGTGGGTTGTGAACCGGAGTCGTTCGGTGAGGAAGAGGACGGCCGGATGGGCTTGAGTGCGCCGGTGCAACAGGCAGTTCTCGAAGCTGTGGCGTTGATCGAGCGGCTGATCAATCAGATAGGTGAGAGGCAAGGACTGGCCCCCGTTGCGGGCGACGTGGTGAGCGTTTGAACGGTTCGCCGGGACTGTCCGTGCGAGCGCAGGAGCATGGAGCGTAGAGGAGTCTCTGATGATCAAATTGGCGCCGATCCTGGCCGCAGCCGCCATCCTGGCAGCAGTTGCACTGACCCTGCCGGATATCAAGCGCTACCTGAAGATGCGGTCTATGTGACGGATCTCCGCTGTAGGGCGCTCCGAACAGTGGCGACGGAAAGGCAACGCGATGCACGAGATGGGACTGGCCGAGGGCATCTTGGCGGTGGTGCTGGATGTTGGCGAGGGCCAGCCGGTGCGGCGCGTGCAATTGCGCGTCGGCAGGCTGCAGCGGGTAGTGCCGGATAGTCTGCAGTTCTCGTTTCAACTGTTGGCCGAAGAGACACCGGCAGCGCAGGCGCTGCTGGAGATTGTCGACGTGCCGGCGCGCTGGCGCTGCAGCCGCTGCGCGACGGAAAGCGACTTTGCAGCGCCGCCGGTGCTCTGCGCTTACTGCGGCGCCAGCGAGGGCAAGATCGTCGCGGGCGACGAGATCCTGGTGGATGCTGTCGAGTTGGACGATGGCTGGCGTCGCCGACCAGGAGCGGAAGATATCCCGCTGGGAACAGTGGCGGTCTCGGCCGAGCACTTGCGGAAGCATGCGCTGGCCGAGGCAGCAGGATTGGCGCACGAGGAGGCGGCAGCGTCGCCTGCCCACTAGAAGAAGGAAGGTCGCCCTATGTGCCTCGTCCTACCGGCCCGCGTGCTTGCCGTCGCCGGGCAAAGCGCTGAGATCGAATTGACCGGTGGCAAACGTGTATCGGTGGACATTACGCTCTGCCCCGATGTCGCCGTGGACCAGTATGTGCTCTTTGATCGCGGCATGGTGCTCGAAGTGATCAGCGCCGAGGAAGCTGCGGCGATCCTGGAGATGTACGAGCAGATTGGGCAGTTGCTGGCCGACGCGGATGGGGCGGCGGTTTCAGAATTTATGCTGCTTGGTTCCCCGGTCGGCGCAGGGGCGCCTTGATGGATATGCTGCGAATGGGAGCAGACCATGGTCACGATGCATGATGGCGCCGCAGTTGCGGTCCCGGTGGTTGACGGCGGCAGACCACGACCTGGCGGCGCCGCCATGGCAGGATCACTGCGCTTCATTCGCTACGGCTTCATGCCGAATAGGTTGCAGTACTGCGGTGGCGACGACAATAAGGCGCTGGTCGATTACGCAGCGGCCAAGGTCAGCGACCGCGGACTCACCGAGTTGCTGCGCCGCTTCACCGGCGCCCTGCCCTACTTGCAACTGATCGCGCGGGCTAACAGCATCGCTGATCCGTTTGATGCGCGCGTGGTGGAAGCCTACTGGTTGGGCAACGACCTGTTGCAGGGAGTCGAGGTGCGCCAACTGTACGACTCACTGCTGGAGCGCTTCGGCAAGCAACTGCAGGGTCGCACGCGGGACCTGGTGCTGGGGAAGGCACCGGCCGGGGCGTGTCCGCACCACAACTTCCACGTGCTGGATGTCTACAGCCGGGTTGGCCCGCGCGGGCAGTCCCTGGACACGCTCGACAATTGCCGGGTGAGCTGGGGCAAAGTGCTGCGTGTGGAGGCCGGCGACCTGGTGGTGGAGCGCCAACCACTGGTCGCGTGGGAGGGCAAACTCATGCTTGATGCAGCTCGTCAGGAGCGTGCATTCTCTCAGGTCGACGGCGCGAGCCTCGGTGACATAGCTCAGGTGGGCGACTGGGTCTCGCTGCACTGGGGTTGGGTCTGCGAGGTGCTGACCACCCGCCAGTTGCACCAGCTCCAACACTACACACACCATCACCTAGCCCTGGCCAACCAGACGATTTGATGGGCGCGGGGGACAACGATAGCGGTCTGGTAGGGGCAGGCCCCCGTGCCTGCCCTGCTCACGGCGCGAACAATGGTCAATGGAAGCAACCGGACCAGGGCAGGCA
>JBPCLN010000057.1:0-2525 GCA_051003235.1 Chloroflexota bacterium
TGTTGACGGTTCGGTAGAAAGGAATTCCGGCAATGGCAACGACAGTTCTGAACGTTCCCGACATCTCCTGCGAACACTGCGAGCGGGCGATCAAAGGGGCGCTCACGCCGGTGGCGGGGGTGCAGCAGGTTACCGTGGACATCCCCGCGAAGCAGGTGCGGGTGGAGTACGATCAGCGTCAAGTCAGCCTGGACCGAATGCAGGAAATCCTCCAGGAGGAGGACTATCCCGTCGCAGCAGTTAGGTAGCATTTTGTTAGGAAAGGAGTCACGTGATGGAAAAGGACCCCGTCTGCGGGATGGAAGTCGATCCCAAGAGCGCCAGTCATAAGAGCGAGTATCACGGCAAGACCTACTACTTCTGTGCCCCCGGGTGCAAGAAGTCTTTTGAGGCAGAGCCGGAGAAGTATCTCAATCCGGGCTACAAACCATCCATGTAGGGGCGGCCGTACGGTCACCGCTTTTGCGAAGGCAGCGGCCGTACCGGCTGCCAGTGTCGCAGAGGAGGAGTTATCGTGCATACTGGCGCTCGCGCAAGCGCTCACGACCGCGTTCGATATGTTCTGGGAAGTCTTCTGGCCGCTCGTGCTGGGCTTCGGCCTGTCGGCGGCCATGGTCATCGAGCCGGCCTCCACCAACCTGGTGATCGAACTGGGCATCATCCTGATCGTGCTCCTGGGCTGGCCGTTTGCCGCCGCCGAATACCTGGGTGGCGTCCTGATGGTCGTCATCATTGCGCTCCTCTTCCGCCTCACGCTGACCCCGCGGCTCGTCGATCTGGCGCGGACGCACGCCGCACAGGGAGCTCTGGGGCGGATGGAAGGGCACGCGGCGATGGATATGAGTATCGAGGGCGGCCCATTCCTGGCCCGACTGTTCAGCGGCCGCGGCTTCACCGCCAGCAGCCATCTTTTTATCATGGATTGGGCCTCCGTCTGGCTGGATATCCTGGGCGGCTTCCTGATCGCCGGGGCGCTGGCCGCCTGGGTGCCCGAATTCTTTTGGTAACACTTCTTCCTGGCGGGGCATCCGACGCTCGCCTAGCCGGAGGGGCCGCTGGTCGGGCCGCTCGTCGCCATCATCAGCTTTGTCTGCTCGGTCGGTAACGTGCCGCTCGCCGCCGTGCTCTGGCGCGGTGGGATCTCCTTCGGCGGCGTTGTGTCCTTCCTCTTTGCGGACCTTATCGTGCTGCCGGTGCTGGATATCTACCGTCGTTACTTCGGCGGCAAGGTTGTCCTCTACATCCTGGGCACGTTCTATGTCACGATGGCCGCCGCCGTTTGTCGCGCTGGCGGTCACTGTCCAGCCGCGGCGGGCAGACCAGGGATGAGGCCGCCGGGCCAACGGGCAACAGCGGCCAACGGCGGTTCAGGGACGCCGAACCTGCCGCTCCACTTCCTCGGGCGGCCGCACCTTGGCAAACATGGCCAGCAACAGCAGGTCGTAGAGGCCCTTCAGGGCGCCGCCGATCACGAGCGGCCAGCCGAAGGCGCCTGCGGTGTCTGCTCGGGTGCCATGATTCGCAGGACCGGCTTGCCGGCGACGTTCTCCAGGGGCAGGTAGATGCGGTGGGTGGCGGGATCCACCGCTACGGTGTGCGCGCTCGGCGCGACGCGCCCTTCCGTGACCTTCTGCAACTGTGCGCCCTCGACGTGGAAGACGGAGACGACGCCGCTCTCCGCCGCCACGTAGAGGCGCCCCAACGCGGGGTCGAGCGCCAACACGTCCGGCCCGTCCCCAACGGACTGCGTTGCGCGGACCTGCCCCGCGCGCAGGTCAACGCTCAAGAACGTGGCATTCCCGTCGCAGGCGACGTAGGCGATAGGGGAGGACGGATCAAGCAGCAGGCCGTGCGCGTACTGGCAGCCGGGGAAATCCGTCCATCCCGTCACCCGGTCCGTGGCGGGGTCGATCGCGGCGAGCTGGTTGCGTGCGCCGACCGCGACGTAGACGCGGTGCGCTGCGCCGTCGTACTGCGTGTTCCCCACGTCGCCGCCAAGCACAATGTCCGTGAGGCGACGGTTGCCGGTGACGTCGACCACCGTCTCCCCGCCGCCCGCCTCGTCGGAGACGAACACCTTGCCATCGTCCTGGTCGTACGCCAGACCATCGGGATAGCGGCCGGTGGGGACGGTCGCGACGACCGCGTAGCTCTGATCGTCGATCACCGCGACCTGGTTCTTGTCCGTGGCAGCGGCGTAGATACGCCCGCGCTGAGGAACGAGCAGCACGCCGTGGACCCCTGCGATGTCCGGGATCACATGCGTGATCTGCTGCCGTACGGTGTCGAACACGAGCACTTCGCTCGCGCCCAGGTGGGCGATCAGGAGCCGATGCCCCAGCGGGTCCAGGCTCTGGTAGTCGAAACGGGAGGTCCCGCCGGGCAAAGCTACGTCGGCCACGACGCCGTAGCCGGCCAGCGGTGCGGCTTGCCCGCCGACCGACGACGTGGTGGCCGTGCTCTCCTGGGCCGGCGTAGTCCCAGGCATCACAACTGTAACCGTCGGGGCGGTCGTTGTTGTGGGG
>JBPCLN010000058.1:0-14691 GCA_051003235.1 Chloroflexota bacterium
ACTGGTCCTACGCGCGGGAGTTCCCGCTGTGCGATCACTACTTCACCGATGTCGCCTCCATCTCCTATCCGAACCACCTCTTCGCCATCGCCGCGACCGCGCCGATCATCAATAATCCGCCGCACGCTGCCGCACCGTTCCGCATCGATTCATTGCCGCTACACCTGACGAAGGCCGGGCTGGACTGGCGGCACTATGGCACGGAGGCGTGGCACTTCCCGCTGTCCACGGCAAATCCTCTGTCGCCTCCGAGCTACGGGGCTGCAACCGGCATTATTTGACCGACGGGGTAGACGGCAGCGCGGACCGTGCCCTTCGTTCGGTTGGTCTCCTAACGCCTCGGTCAGGTGATCGAACAACGTGGCCGTCAAGTGTCGCCGGCCGCTTTGCCGTGCTTAAATCACGAGGTAACTCCGCCTCAGGCGAAGACTGGTCCAACCAAAGGATAGCGTGCGATCAACAGTGATCTAATGTCTTGCAGAGCGGAGTAACCAGAAGGGGAATCGCCAGGCTGCGATTGGCGGCTCACCTCCGACATAGGTTGCGGATCGGCTTTACGTAGGTCTAGCCACATCACCTTCCCCCAGGCGACGACTGAGTCCAGTTCTTGCCCAGTCGCCGAGGGCAATATCGTCTCGAACCAACCTGGTATGCCATAGCAGGGCTGACCGCCAATCAAGACCAGGTTCACCCACGAAGGATTCGCGGCGACGACGTTCTCCCAGGGATCGGAATGCCGGCGCTCCACGACAAGGATATCAGCAGGACTGTTCGGCTGTAATCGTCCGAGCATATCCCCGAACCCGGCGATGCTCGCTGCGGATTTAGTTACCATCGTGATCAAGTCCTTCGCTGAGATCTGCCTTCCTTGACCCGCGAGTACTCGGCGTGCTACCTTGATCTCCTGCAATAAGCTTGTGCTACCACTCGGTAGCCAGTCAGCACCTATCCCGAGAGGAATACCCAGCTCTAGCGCTTCAGCAGCGCGAGTCGTGCTTCCATACAGGCGTAGGTTGCTCTGCGGTGACCAGACAATCTTTGCGCCCACACCCTTTATCTCTATCAGCTGTTTGTGCGTCAGTGCAGTACCATGAATGATTACGGTCTCCGGAATGAGCAGACCAAGATCTTTAAGTGTTTCAAATTCAGCTTTCGACTTTTCGTCGATTCCTTCTGCGAGGTGAATATAGAAAGCCTTTACGGCGCCAGACGCGATATCCTTCTTGATCTGGTCTGCCACAGCCTGATTAGGAAGATCCACAGCTGAACGGGCGCGCTGTTGTCCTAATACCCATAGGTCGATGTTGCGAATGAGTGACCCGTCTTGCGGGTAGTTTGGGCCGGCACCTTGAATTGCGGTGACTCCAGCTACTAATGCACGGATTTCTGCATAGCGGGCCAGGGTCCTTTCAAGGGAAGGGGCGGCGCGCAACTCGTTCATCGGCCCGGCAAGCACGTGTTGATAAATCCAGCTTTGTCGCCATTCATAACGATCACGGTAAAACTGCGGAGGTTCCCACGCCGGAAATACGTTATATTCGGGATGATTGTGTAGGTCAATGAGACCAGGAAAAATCACGCCGTCTGTGTCGATAACCGGTGTATCTGATGGTGGGCGGACGGTTCCCACTGAAACAACTTGGCCTTGTGAGATCAGCATATACCCATTCTCGATGGAGTTTTCCGGCGTGAGCACGCAGCCACGAAGGGCGAAAGGTATCGGAGTAGTGGCTTTGGCGCCGAGGCTGGCAATTGCCAGGCCGTCCGTTCGGGGCATAGGTGGGACTGTGGAGAGGCCTTGCGAGTAGGACCAGGCAAATGACTGATAGTCCATAATACCTCAGCTCCAATAATGTCCCGCGCGCGTCTCCGCCCGCCGCATCGCTAGGTCAGGAGACGCGAAACGCCCCGCCGGACATCGGTCTGGCGAGGCGTTTTCCCTCGGGTACGGGGGAGTGAGCCGCCCGGGACTCGGACCCGGAACCAACTGATTAAGAGTCAGTTGCTCTACCAATTGAGCTAACGGCCCATGGCGACAGTATACCTGCGACAGCGGGGGGGCGCCACCTTGCGGGGGATGAAGACCGCGGGGTATACCATGCGGAGGGATCCCTCGCCACGATCGGTCGCCCCGGCAGGCTGGCACGGCCTCATCAGGGCCGTTTGCGTTGCGCCCAATGGCAAGGGGACCCGGTAGAAAGAAGGACGCTGCACATGCATCGACTCACCCTCAGCCGCCGACAGTTCCTGAGCGGGCTCGGAGCGCTTGGCCTGGCGCTTCCTGTCATGAGTCTCGCCGCCTGCGGTAGCACCGCGGCCGTCACGACGGCGTCCACCGCAACGGCTGGCAGCCAAACCGTATCGACAGCGGCATCACCAGCGCTGGGAACAAAGCAGGCAACGGTGAGCGATTCCACGAGCAGCGTCACCGGCCAGGTGACGAAGCCGGCGGCAGCGCAAAGCGTCCCGCCGGGGAGCGTCCGCCTGGTCTATATGTGCGATATCGCGGCGCCATATACCAAAGTGGCGCAGCACTGGGCCGATACTTTTCCGCAGAGCCATCCCGGCACGACCGTCGAGTACCAGCCGGTAGCCGATCACTATCCCGATAAGCTCACCGCCGCCTACGCCGCCGGTTCCCCGCCCGACGTCTATCGCTACCTCCAGGCGAATGTCCCGATTGATGCCGCGGTGAAGGACAACCTGCTGCTCGACTTGAGCGCCTTTGCCAATCGCGACAAGTACGACTTCAGCGACTTTCTGCCGGAGGCCATCGGCCTGTATCGCTGGCACGGCAAGCTCTATGCCCTGCCGCGTGACTACGGCGCCCAGTTCGTCGTCTACAATGTCGATCTCTTCAAGAAGACGGGCGTCGAAATGCCCCCGACCAAATGGGACGACAAGGCGTGGACGTTCACCAAGTTTATTGACGCCGCCACGCGCATGACGGTAAATCAGGGCGGAATAACGACGCAATGGGGCGCCATCGTGAACACCGGCTGGCGGCCCTGGTCCAGCTTTGTGTATAGCAACGGGGCGACGGTAGTCCAGAACAACAGCAACGGCGAGTCAACACAGGTCACGTTGACGGATGACCATGCCGTTGCCGGTATGCAGTTTCTCCAGGATCTCATGTACAAATATCACGTCGCCCCGCAGGCGAAGGAGAAGAAACCGGCCTTCTCCGACGGCACGGTCGCCATGGTGATCGATAACCCCGGCGTGGTGAAGACCGACCGGCAGATCACGAGCTTCAACTGGGATGTGGCGGCCTTGCCAATCGGCGACCACTCACCCCGGCGTGGCACCGGCGGCGGCGGCACCGGCTGGGGCGCCGCCGCTACCACAAAGATTGCCGATCAGGCGTGGCAATTCATCACCTTTATCTCCAGCCAACAGGCGGAGCTGGAAGAGGTCGCCATCGGCGGCACCACGCCTTCGCGTACTTCGGTTATCAATTCCACTCAGTTTCTCGCGCCGACCTTGCCGCCGAAAGGATCGACGACCTTCCCGGACGGCCAGAAGTACGTCGTCGCTGACCCGGTGAACGTCAACTGGCCCACGATCTCGTCTACTATCGTCAACGCCCAGATGGCGCATCTCTGGGACGGTTCACAGTCGGCCAGGCAGGTGGCAACGACCATCAAGCAACTGGCCGATCCGCAGTTCCAGACCGGGCTGACGGGCTGACCGATCCTCAGCCGTCGGGCAAGTGCGCCTTGATCTCTCCCTGGTCGCGTTCCAGGGCGACCAGGCCATCCCGTTCCAACTGGGTGAGCACTGATTCCAACCAGCCGGCGTCATAGGTGGCGTAGCCCTCCTTCACCTGCCGCCCCAACGCCGACAATGGCACATCCTCACCGGGGGCGAGCGCCGTCAGCACGCGCAGGACCCGCCCGCGGTAATACCGCGAGGAGCCGACGAAGGGCCGGCGCGCGCCGGCCCCGCCCCACCGCACAACAGGGCGCCGGGTCTCGTCTGATCGTCCTTCCTGTCGGAATCGGCAGAGGTGGGCGACCGGGCAGCGCGGGCAGGCGGGCGCCCTGGCGGTACACACGGCGGCGCCGAGGTCCATGAGCGCCTGATTCCAGTCCGCAGCCTGCCCCACCGGCAGCGCCTGCTCGGCGAGCAACCACACCTGGCGCTCTGTGAGGGCCTGGTCGGCGTCACCACCGGCGACAAGGCGCTGCAGTACGCGCCGGATATTCGTATCGACCGTTGCTACCTGCGCCCCGAACGCGAAGCAGGCAACGGCCGCCGCGGTATAGGGACCAATGCCGGGGAGGCGCCGGAGTGCCGCGGCGCCGGACGGCAACCCGCCGCCGTGCTGCGTCACGACGGCGCGAGCGATCTGCTGCAAGCGCAGCGCGCGCTGATTGTAGCCGAGCCCCGACCAGGCGCGTAGCACGTCCGCCGTCGGCGCCGCCGCCAACGCAGCAAAACCGGGGAATTGCCGGAGGAATGCGGCAAAGCGCGGCGCCACCCGCTCCGCCTGGGTCTGTTGCAACATGAACTCCGATACGAGCACGCCGTACGGATCGGGCCGCTGCCGCCAGGGGAGGGCGCGCCGCTGTTGCGAATACCAGGCGAGGAGCGGCGCGTGGGCATTGATAAGGAGCTGCGGGGAGGAGGAGATGGGGAGATTGGGTCGCTGGTCGCCTCTCATTTCCTTGTCCACTTTTTCGCTCATCCCGTCGCCCCCCGCACATGGTACGGTGTCGAAGGTTCTAGCTCCGAGGGGATTGTGGGATGATTGGCGAACAGGTCACGCGAAGCGGCAGTCGGTGGTGGTCGACAATGGCGGGCGGCAATCGCATGCAAGCGCTGGTCTACACGGGAACGCATCGTCTAGAAGTTCAGGACGTGCCGGTGCCCACTCCGGGCCCGACTGAGATGCTGGTGCGCGTCCATTACGCCGGTATCTGCGGGTCCGACCTCCACGGCTTCGAAGGGCGTTCTACTAATCGACGGCCACCTCTGGTGATGGGCCACGAATTCGCCGGCACCGTCCTGGCGACGGGGGAGGACGTGGAAGGCTTCGCCGAAGGGGAATACGTCACCGTCAATCCCCTGCTATCCTGCGGACGGTGCATCCCCTGTCGCGCCGGCCGTGCCAACGTCTGCACGCGGCGCAAGCTGATCGGTATCGACTACCCCGGCGGCTTCGCCGAACTGGTGGTGGCGCCCGTCGATAACGTCTTTGCCCTGCCCCTGGGCATGCCATTGCGGCTGGGGGCGCTGGCGGAACCGCTGGCGAATGCCGTACACGTCGCCTCTCTGGGGCCGCGGAACAAGTTCGGCGCCTGCTTCGTCGTCGGCGCCGGGGCGATCGGGCTGCTCTGCCTGCAAGTCGCCCGCCTGGCCGGGGCGTCGCCATTGATCATCTCCGATCGCAATCCCCACCGGCTGCGCGTCGCGCGGGACCTCGGCGCCGACGTCACCATTGATGTGACCCAGGATGATCCGGTGGAGCGCGTACGCGCAGAGACCCGTTCCGGTGCCGCCTGGACCATTGACGCGGTAGGCACGCCGGCAACGCGCCAGCAGGCGGTCTCGGCCCTGGCCAACAGCGGCACTGCGGTGTTCATCGGCCTGGAGAAAGGCACAGGGGAGATTGACCTGCGGGAGGCGATCCTGCGCGAACTCTCGCTGCACGGCTCCTACGCCTATACGCCGGACGAGTTCGCCACGGCGATCGAGCTCTTGGCGCGCGGTCGCATCAATCCCGCCGGGTGGCTTTCCAGCGGTGCCCTGGCCGACGGGCAGGCGCTCTTCGCCGAACTGGCCACAGCAAGTACGCCACGTGTGAAAGTCATGTTTGATCTCGTCTAAACGTCATGACACGAGGCCCTCGTAATGCGCACTCTGGAGCGATAATTCCTCTATGGTTGATCTTGCCGCTACGGCGAACGCGCCCATCCGCTACGTCATCATCGGCAACGGCGCTGCCGGCACGACTTGCGCCGAGACGTTGCGGAAGCAGGACCCCGCCAGCCACGTCACGCTGATCGCAGGCGAGCCCTACGCCCTCTATAACCGCGTGTCGTTGCCGCCCTTCTTGAAATTGCAGGCGACGGAGCAGAAGGTGATGATGCGCACGCCGGAGCAGCAGGAAAAGCTCGGCATCGACTTGCGCCTTTCCACCTGGGTGACGAGCGTGAACGTGGAGGAAAAGACCGTCACGACCGATCGCGCCGGCATCTTTCGCTACGACAAGCTGCTCATCGCCACCGGCGGGACACCGCGGCCCTCGGCGGTCCCCGGCGCCAAGGACTGCGCCCACGTCCACTATTTCCAGACGCTGGACGATTCCAAAGCCATTTCCGACGAAGCACACCAGGCGAAGTCGATCGTCACCGTCGGCGGCAGTTATATCTCCTATGAACTGACGGATGCCTTTGCCATTCGCCAGGTCCCCTGCACCTGGATTATGCGCGGCCCGCGCTTTTTGCACCGCACGCTGGACCCGGAAGGGGGCGAACTGGTCGACGAGATCGCCCGTTCCGCCGGCGTGACGGTCATCCACGGTGAGGAGTTGGACCGCATCTGCCGGAGTAATGGCGCCGTGACGGGGGTAGTGACGCAAAGCGGCCGCACGATCGACGCGGACATGGTGGGCTGCGGGCTGGGTCTGCAAATGTACGTGGACTTTCTCGCCGGCACAGCCATTGAGGTGCGCACCGGCATCGTCACCAACGAATATCTGGAGACGAACGTGCCGCATGTCTACGCCGCCGGCGATGTGGCGGAGTTCTTTGATGTCACCATCGGCCAGTACCACCGACTGGGCACCTGGGCCAACGCCATTGCCCAGGGGCGGCGCACGGCGCTCAACATGCTGGGCCGCCGCGAGCAGTTCGTGGATATCCCGCTCTATACCAGCACGCTGTTCCACACCAAGTTGAGCGTGATGGGCTTGACCGGCGAGGAAGACTCGGCGCTGGAATCGGTCCAGCGCTGCAACCGGCAAGAGCACACCTACCGCCGGCTCTTCTTTCGCGACGATCGCCTGGTCGGCGGCGCCTTCATCGGTGAGATGAAGGGCCGGGCCAAACTGCTGAACCTGATCAAAGCGCAGCAGCCCATCGAGGGCCCGAAAGCGGCGTTGCTAGACATAAGTTGAGGTGATATCCGCGCTGCCCTGCCGCAGCACGATGGGACTCCCGCTGCTGATATCCACCACTGTGGAGGCGACGCCGATCGGGCAGTCTCCGCCGTCCAGGCCGATCGCCACCCAGGCGCCGAGCTCCCGCATCGCCTCATCAAAGGTCGCCGCGGCGTCTTCGCCGGAGTGGTTGGCGCTCGTCACCGCCAGCGGGTGGCCGAGGTCACGCGCGATCGCCTGGACGACGGCATCGGCCGGAACGCGCACGCCCACCGTGTCACCGGAGCGCACGCCGTCCGGCAAAGGAATGCGGGCCCGACTGACGAGGGAGAGGGGGCCAGGCCACCAGCGGGCGATCAGGCGTTGCGCTTCCGGCGTCGCCAGGTCCGCCACCAGGGCCGCCTGTTCCGCCGACGCCGCCAGCAAGAGGACGGCCTTTTCGGGCGGCCGGTGCTTGGCCTGGAAGAGACGGGTGACCGCCGCGGCGTCGAACGTGTCGGCGGCGATGCCATAGACCGTATCGGTGGGCACAATCACCAGCGCGCCGGCCCGTAATGCGGCAACGGCCGCGCTCACGCTCGACGCGCGTGGCGTGCCGTCGGCGTTACGCGCGGGCAGTCGCTGCACCGGGCGCCCCTGCCAGCACACGCTCTTCGATGGCGACGGCGACACCGTCCTCCGCTTCGGTCGGGCAGACCCAACCGGCGGCCTGGCGCACGGCCGGCGCGCCGTTCCCCATGGCGATGCCCAGCCCGGCGTATTCGATCATGTCGAGGTCGTTCAAGTTATCGCCGATGGCGGCGACTTCTTCCTGGGCGATGCCGAGCCGCTCCGCGAGCCGCGCTAAGGCCCGTCCCTTGGAGACATCGGGATGAATGATCTCGGTAAAGAGCGGGTAGGACTTCGTGACGTTGAGCCGGTTGCCGAACCTCTGGCGGAAGTGGGTGACATTGGCGTCCGTCTGCTCGGCCGTACTGACAATCACGATCTTGGTCGGCGGCGTGTCTAACCATTCTAGCAATTCGCCGACGAAGCGCGGCTGAATGCGCGAATGGCGCGCATAGAATTGGGCTTCCGGGCTATCTTTACCGGCATAGCACCAGTCGTCCACATAGCCGAGGGCCACGAAGCCGCGCGTCTCCGCTTCGGCGATCGCTTCGCGCGCCACGGCCAGCGGCACCGGCTGTTCGTAGAGGATGCCGTCCCCTTCGATCTCGTGGACCATGGCGCCCTGATAGCAGATGGCCGGCGTCGTGATACCCAGTTCGCGGGCAAAGGGCAGGGTGGCGCGGAACATTCGCCCGGTGGCGAGCGCCGTGCGCACACCGGCAGACTCGGCTGCCGCCACCGCCTGCTTCACCCGTTCCGACAGGAGCAGATCGTTGCCGATCAGGGTGCCGTCGAGATCCATCGCCAGTAACTTATACACCAAGGGCTAGTACCTCCGGCTGGGATTGTAGCGCACGCGAGTATTGGGCACGGAGCGCGTCGGCTACTCCCGGTACAATCAACGAAGAACCGCCTCGGCTCCGTGGGCGGTGGGGGAGGCGCCCCCGATGGCATTGCCGCCGTGCGCCGGGCGGCCCTGGATAAGCGGGAGAAGATGGCAACGGTCGCCCCAATCGCCGGCCGCTATGCCTTGCGAACGCTCCTTCTGGACGACGGCACGAAGCAAACATGGGCGGCCTATGACCAGCAGCTTGATCGCGATGTTAGCGTCGAACTGGCGACCACCGCCGACCCGGAGCTACAACGCCGCTTCCTGGCGCGGGCCCGCCTCCTGGCCGGCGAAAACCATCCGCACCTCGCCACCGTCTACGACACCGGTCAGCACGATGGCGACGCCTATGCCGTGCTGGAGCCGGAAACGGATGGGACGCTCGCCCAGCGCTTGCAACAGGGGCCGCCATTCGGTCTGACGCAGGTGGTGGAGTTGGGCATCGCTCTGACCATTGCCACGGCCGCCGCCCTCCAGCGGGATCTGGATATTGAACCATTAGACCCGGCTGACGTCTTGCTCCGCGACGGCGACCACGTCAAGCTTGCCAATCTGCTACTTCGTCCGACGACGGTGCCGGCGACCTTCGTGCCGTCCGAACAACCGCTCGTGACGCAAATTGCCGCCCTCCTGGTGGCCGCCATGCAGCCGATTGGGACCGTGTCGGCGCCGGTAACGCGCGCCGCCGACCTGCCGGCGTCTCTGCCGGCGACCTTGCGTACGATTGTGCTGGCGGCCATTGCGCCGCGTGGTGCTTCCATTCGCACCCTGGCGGAGCTACGCCAGGCGCTTACGGAGTACCGGGGAGCCGCCCTCTCCACCACCCGCGCCTTTGCACCGCTAATCGCGGGGAATGCAGCGGAAGCAGCGGGGATGGCGCTCGCCGGCGGCGCAGCGTTGCCGGTGACGCGAGCGATGCCGTCCGGCGGTGCCCGGCGCAGCGGTTCGCCCCTCGCCGGGCGAAAACGCCGCCGCGCCTCGCCCTGGCTTTCGATTCTCGGTCTGCTCGTCGTCCTTCTGCTGGTTAGCGGCGCGGTCGCCTTTGCCGAATGGCTCGGCTCCGTCGATACGGTGGTGCCGTCGATCCCCTCCGTCACGCACAACCAGCAATCCTCGCCGGCGCCGCGGGGCAGCGGGTTCCCGCCCGTAATCTCCCACCCATCACCAACGCCGACCAGCGGCGCTAAGCCAACGGCCACACCCGTCCCAAGCGCCACGCCCATCTTCGTGACCCAGGGCCAGCCCGGCGGCAATGCGGAGACACCGACCGTCGGCGGCGCCCATGCCACCGAGACCGTCCTCGCCGGCGCCAGCGCCACCGCCGGCTTTTACGCCACGCAAACGGCAACCGCCGCGCCGAGTCCCACGCCGCTCGCTACGCCGACGCCCTTGATCACGGCCACCGCGACGCCGGCGGTCACGGCTACGCCTACCCCAACCGACACGCCGGTGGCGACCGATACCCCCGCTCCCCCGCCGACAGCCACACCGATTCCGACCGGCGCGGTGCCGAGCGTGGTCGGCCGCCCGGTCGCCGATGCCACGCAGATCCTATCGCAGGCGGGCTTCCGCACTGCCCGTGCCCCAAACCAGACCAGCACGGGGGTGCCGTCCGGCGCTGTCATCGCCCAGGACCCGCCGGCCACGTCGATCGTGCCGGTCGGTAGCGTCATCCGCCTGACGGTGAGTAGCGGCGCGCCGGCGGCGACGGTACCGGGCGTCGTCGGGATGACCGTTCAACAGGCGCAAGGCGCCATCGCCAACGTGGGGCTGAAGTCGACGATCACGAGCGTGCCAAGCACCACCGCGCCGGCAGGAACGGTGATTGGCGAGAATCCCGCGCCGGGGACCGCGATGCAGCCAGGTAGCCAGGTGGAACTTACCGTCAGTGTCGGCAACAAGATTGCCGTGCCCAACGTAGTCGGCATGCCGGAAGCGCAGGCGCAAACGGCGATCCGCGCCGCCGGTCTGGCCACCACCTTTGCTAACCGGAGCGGACGCAGCCAAAACGTGCAAGTGGGGCAAGTAGAAAGCCAGGATCCCCAACCGGGAACGCTCGCCTCACCGGGAACGGTCGTCTACATAAACGTCCGGGAGTCCTGACGGCGCGTGTCAACGCGAAAGGTACCCGATTCAGTCGTGCCGCCGTTGATGCAATCCCCTCCCACACCGGCACGTCTCGGCCCCCTCGGTAGCACGCCGGCCAAGTACCGCTCCACCGCCGTCCTGGCCGCCACCAGCTACATCGGTGACAGCCCGCTCTTTTTTGTCGATTTCATCCTCCGCCTGGCGCGCGTGGTCGTCTTGCTTTCGATCTGGCGGACGATCTTCGCCGGGCGCGGTCCGGTGGCGGGGATCAGCCTCGGCGCTGTGCTCACCTACACCCTGGTCGCGGAGGCGTTCGCCGATCCGCTCAATGTGCGCTCCGAACTGGGCAACGCCCTCTGGCAAGGGGCAATTGCCGTCAGGCTGTTGCAGCCCTTCGGCATCGTCGGGCAGTTTGTCGCCGAGACGTTCGGGCGCTGGATGATCGGCTTCTGCTGCTTCTCGCTGCCACTCCTGCTCGTCGCCCCTCTTCTCGGGGTAAACCCCTTGCCGGAAAGTCCGACCGCCGCAGCCTGGTTCCTGGTTAGCCTCGTTCTTTCCGTTGCCGTCGGCTTTGCCCTGGATTTCATCTTCACCGTGCTGATCGTCGCCATGGAGACGAGCCTATGGGGCATCGAGTATCTGCGCCGCGGGCTGACGACGCTGCTCTCGGGCGCATTGCTGCCGCTCGCCCTGCTTCCCTGGGGGATTGGGACGATCTTCGGCTGGCTGCCCTTTGCTGCCATGGCTTCCGCCCCCCTCCGCCTCTACACGGGAACGGGCGATCCGCGCGTCCTCCTGCCGCTGCAAGCGTTCTGGGCCATCGTGCTTGCGCTCGTCGCACGGCGGCTCTGGCGATCACACCGGGAAGGTCTCGTGGGCTACGGTGGCTAAGGCGCGCTACACCGTCCGGCGTATTCTCCAGCTCTGGTGGCTGCATGCTGCTCTCGACCTCGGTAGTGTCACCCAGGATCTCAAGACGTTCCTGACCTACTTTTTCTCCGATCTGATCGTCAACACCGCCGCCATCACGGCCACCCTGCTGCTAGCGGAGCGCTTCGCCGGTATTGGACGTTGGACGCAACTGCAGGTCGTGTTCATGCTCGGCTACGCCATCATCGCCGGGGGCATCCTGGAAGTGTTCTTCGGTTTCAACGTCAAGGTGATCAGCCGTCGCCTCGGGCGCGGCCAGCTCGACCATACCCTCGTGCAGCCGCAGCCGCTCTGGCTGGTCTTCCTGACGGAAGGATTCAATCTGACCGGGCTCGCCTCCGTCCTGCCGGGTATTGGCTTGCTGCTCTGGGCCTTGGTGCACCTGGCCCTTCCTATCACGCCCGGCTGGGTGCTGCTGCTCCTGATTAACCTGGCGGCATCCGCCGTGATCGTGCTGTCCTTTTCCTTCCTCTACGGCAGCCTGGCCTTCTTGGCGCCGCGGGCGGCGGAGGAACTGAGCAGCACCTCCCTGCGGGCGCTGGATCAGTTAAAGTCGTTTCCGCTGGACGGCGTCGGGCCGGTCCTCGTCGGTGGGTTGCTCACCTTTCTACCCGCCGGCTTCGTCGGTTGGTATCCCTGCCGGGCGTTGCTCGGCTTGGATAGCGGCCCGTGGGCCGCCTTCGTCACGCCGTTGGCTGCTGTGATTTTCGCGGGGCTGGCCACCATGGCTTTTCGGAAGGGGCTGCACCACTATGGCTACACCGGGTCCCAACGCTACCTCAGCTTCGGACACCGTCGTTGAGCTGACCGGCGTCTGGAAGCTCTACCGCCAGAAGCAGCGTTCCGAGCGGTTGCAAGACGTATTCGGGCGCATGTTTCACCCCACCGTAAAAGTGGTGGAAGCGCTGCGCGGCATCGATCTGCGGGTAACACGGGGGGAAGTGGTCGCCTACGCCGGGCCGAACGGCGCGGGCAAGAGCACTACCATCAAGCTGCTCTCCAGCCTGCTGGCGCCCGATCGCGGTACCGTGCGGGCGTTGGGCCTGAACCCCATCACCGACCGTGTCCGCTACGTGCGGCGCATTGGCGTCGTCTTCGGCCAACGCACGGAGCTCTGGTGGGATCATCCGGTAGCGGCCAGCTACGAGTGGAAGCGCGTCGTCTGGGACGTGCCGCGCGAGCGCTACGACCGCATGCTGGCCCTGGTGAAGGAGCTGCTCGGCCTCGATGAATTCTTCCACAGCCTGGTGCGCGAACTCAGCCTGGGGCAGCGAATGCGGGCCGACCTGGGGATGGCGCTGCTGCACGAGCCGGAACTCCTCTTTCTCGACGAGCCAACCCTGGGTCTGGACGTCCTGGCGAAGCGCCAGATGCTGGCCTTTATCAAGGACCTCAATCGCCGGCAGCGGGTGACGGTGATGGTCACCAGTCATGATATGTCCGACCTGGAGCAACTGGCCGGGCGAATCGTCATGATTCACCAGGGCGCCATCGCCTACGATGGCGACTTTGATCGCCTCCGTCACGTTTTCCGCGCCCAGCGTCGCCTGTTGCTCGAAACGGACGCTCTGACCGCCCCGACGTTAGACGGGGCGCACTTGCTGGAGAGCGCCGATGGTCGCCACGAGTACGTCTTCGACGCCGGCACGGTCAACATTGCCTCCTTGCTGGCGCAGGCCGGCGCCCAGGCCACCGTGCTGGACGTCGAGACTCATCGGGCGCCGATTGACGACGTCATTGCCGATATTTATGCTGGCTGGCAGCGGGAAAGGTGCTAGCCCCCTCACCGCACCGGAAACACTCGTAACGCCGTCCCGCCAAAAATGGCATCGCATGCTGCCGGCCCGAGGTGAGCCAGCCGTTCGCGCGGCCAGGTGAGGGCGTTGCCGTAGCCCTCGCGCGAACTCACGGGCGGATAGTCGCTGCCCCACATGAGCCGTTGCGGGCCGAAGGCCGCCACCGCCGGCAGCAGGAGGTCAGGTTCCGGCTGCTCAAATGGTGATGGCTGGGTGATGGGCATTGCGCGCCGCGCGAACTCGCCCAAACCCGTCACTTTCATGGTGACATTGGGGAAGCGTGCGAGCGCCATGATCTGGTTCACGGTCGCCGAGGCGACCGGCTTGCCGCGCGGCTGGCCCAGGGAGCCAAGGTGCTCGACGACAACCGCTAACTGGGGCAGCGCCTCCAGCAACGCGGCGAACGTGGGTGAGGCAAACTCCGCCGGGGCGCCGGCACAGCTCACGCTGAGACCGAGGCATTCGGCGGCGCGCCAGATCGCTAGCGGATCGTCCCCGGGCGACCGCCCACCGGCGGGCACGCGCACACCGCTGGCGCCCTCAGCCGCGAGCCGGGAAAGCACGGCCGCCGCTTGCGGCTGCTGAATGTCGACCAGGACTACCGGGGCAAACCGTCCGGGGTACTGCCGGACGCAGGCAAACTGGTACTGATTGTCGTACTGGCCCATCATTTGGATCAAGACGGCATGGTCGACGTCGTTCCGCTCCATCTGATGGAGCAGGCTTTCCACCGGTTCATACCAGACGGACGAGACGTGACAGTGGCTATCCACGACGGGCATGTTGGCTGCCTCCCCCAGTGCCGGTTCATTGGATTGGAAGGATAGCACCGGACCGAAAATGGGGCTGGGAACATCCGCAGGTGGATGTTCCCAGCCCCATCGGTGGCTCGCGCGACGCGCGGGCGGGTCAGACCTTTTCTTGCCCGCCCGGCGATGGGCCTAGTTGAGGTCGTCGCTGGTGTGGTGCCGCAGCGCAGCGGCGCCGACCGCCAGCACCGCAGCGCCGGCGGCAGCCACCGCGACCGGCGACATGCCCGGCTGGCCCATCCCCCCAGCGCCGGTGTTCGGCATCTGCGCCGGCACCTGCGCCGCACTCGGAGCGGGGGCGCCGCTGCTCGCACCGGCGGCAGGCCCCAGCAGGGGATCGGCAGCGGCGAGGACGGTGGCCATATCCAGCGGCTTCTCAAAGGCGCCGTTCGGATTGGCCGGCATCCCCGCCAGCGTCCGCAACGCCGCAGTATGCAGCGCTTCCACCGCATAGATGCTCGCCGC
>JBPCLN010000059.1:0-13394 GCA_051003235.1 Chloroflexota bacterium
GCGCCCGCCTCCATACCAAGCTCGCCGCGCACACCCTCTGCCTCTACCTCAATCGCCTGCTCGGCAACGACGATTTCCTCCAGATCAAAGCGCTTGCTTTCCCAAACTAGCATAACCCCCTATTAGCACCGACCAGGGACCGTCACAGAAGGCCTTCGCCGCGAACTGCGGCGTCACCGGCTTTCCGATCCTGAGTGATTTCCGCCATCAGGTCGTGCAAGCCTACGGCATTCATCGCCCAACCGGCGGCGCGCCGAACGAGCGCGCTACGTTCATCGTCGACAAGGATGGCACGCTGGCCTACGCGTACGTCGAGCCGGTCATCGGCGACTGGCAGGGCATCGACCCGGAGCTGACTGAACTGCGCAAGGTACAGTAGCCGGCGCCGTCGTACTGAGCTGATCTACAACTGCAAGCTCCTGTTCCGACTCGGGCTGGTCCTCGTAGCCACGAATGTAACGCTCGTCGGCATTCTGCGCTCGGCGTTGTCGGAAAACCTGCTCCTACTCACGGGCATACTTTTCTCTTACTCAAAGGCTACCACCCATGCCTGACGCCATATGATCGTCGGTCGCTGGGAATGCCGGGGCAGTTGACGTATACCCACCCCGTCCGACACCATGCACAAACCTGGTAGGCGCGCGGCCGGGACATAGGAATTGTGAGGCAGATGGCGATTTTGCAAGGGACACAGCGGATTAACGAGGCGGGGCGCCTGGAGATTGGCGGCTGCGACGCTGTCGCGCTAGCGAAGGAATATGGCACTCCCCTGTATGTGCTGGACGAAGCTGCCGTCAGGGAGCGCTGCCAGGCTTTTCGCCAGGCGTTCCAGCGTCATTACCCGGACTCGTCCGTCGCCTACGCCGGCAAGGCGTTGCTCACGCTCGCCGTCGTGCGCATCATGGACGAGGAGGAGATGCACCTCGATGTTGCCTCCGGCGGCGAACTGTACACCGCCTTGCAGGCGGGTTTTCCGCCGCAACGAATCACGCTCCACGGCAATTACAAATCGGACGCAGAGGTGCAGTTAGCGCTGGAGAGCGGTATCGGCCGCATCGTTATCGACAGTCTAGAGGAAGTGGCCCAGCTCGCTCTTCTCGCTGCAACTCGGCCCCAGCCGGTTGACGTGCTCCTGCGCCTGGCGCCCGGAGTCGATCCCCACACCCACGGCAAGATCAGCACCGGCCAGGACGACACGAAGTTCGGCATGAACGTCGGCGACGGTTCAGCCGCCAAGGGAGTCGCGGTTATCCTGGCGCAGCCGCAACTCCGGCTGCGCGGCTTCCACGCACACGTGGGATCCCAACTCCTCGATACCGAGTCCCACGAAGCCGCCGCCGACACCGTCTGCCGCTTCGCCGCCGCTATGCGCGACTGCTGCAGCCTGACAGTAGACGAAATCGTCCTTGGAGGCGGCCTTGGCATCCGCTACCTACCGGACCAGCAACCCCCGTCCATCGACGCCTTTGCCGAAACGGTGGTAGCGGCGTTCTGTCAGGCGCTAGACAACTACCGATTGGGTCGCCCCCACCTCGGCATGGAGCCGGGCCGCTCGATCGTGGGCGAAGCCGGCGTTACCCTCTACACCGTCGGGCCGCTTAAGCAGGTGCCGATCTCCGAAGCTCCCGGCCGCCGTACCTACGTGGCCGTAGATGGCGGACTCTCCGACAATCCACGCCCGCTCATGTACGAGGCCCGCTATCAGGTGCTTGTTGCCAACCGCGCCGACGCTGCGCCGACGCAGACGGTGCGCGTCTCCGGCAAACATTGCGAAACCGACACACTGCTCCCGTCAGTCGAGCTACCGGACGTGCAGCCAGGTGACACCCTGGCGGTACTCACCACCGGCGCCTACAACTACGCCATGGCCAGCAACTACAACCGCTTCACCCGTCCGGCAATGGTGCTCGTGCGCGACGGGCACGCCGACCTGATTGTCCGGCGGGAGACGTGGGAAGATCTCGTGCGCTGCGACGTGGTGCCGGAGCGCCTTCGCTGAGGACTTCGCCAGACCCGACAATGAATAGGGTCCTTACGGCGAGTGCCGCGGGCAATCAAGGCCGTGCGGTAGGCTCCGGGATGCTGCCCACGGGCCAACTCTCCCCTTCCGCGAAAAATTCCTTCTTCCAGATTGGGACGATTTCCTTGAGACGGTCGATGGCGTACCGACCGGCCGCAAAGGCCTCCGCGCGATGCGGGGCACTGGCGGCGACGATGACGCTCGTCTCGCCAATCTCCATACGACCGAGCCGGTGCGCCATCGCCACATTCGCCATCGGCCAGCGGTCAAGCGTCTCGCGCTGCACTTGCTCCAGCTTGGGCAACGCCATTTCCCGGTAGGCCTCGTACACGAGGTACTGTACCGCCCGATCCTCAGAGTGGTTACGCACGACACCAGAGAAGACGACGAGACCGCCGTCACTGGGGCGCATCACCATATTGGAAAGGGTTTTTGCATTGAGTGGTTGGTCAGTCAGCTCAATCATTCAGTCTGATCCCCGCCAGTTACCGCTGCCGCCGCTCACCGGCGGCAGAAGCGCCACCTCGTCGCCATCGTGAATAATGACATCGGCTTTGGCGAACTCCTGGTTGACGGCGAGCACGGTGCTTTGGCGGCGCATCGCCAGCGCCGGCCAGCGCTGCACGCAAGCGGCCCAAACATCGGCCGCCCGACTGCCCGCCGGTATTTCCATCTGGACCGTGCTTTCGCCGGTCAGCTCACGCAAGGAGGCGAAAAGGCGAATCCGAACCTGAATAGCGGTCCCCGTTGAAGCCTGCATGGCCGGAGTGTACCACCGGCCGGACAATGCCACCCAAGGGGTACTCACGGAATAGGATTCCCCACATAGTCACCGATCCAGTGAACGCGTTCGACCCTGCCGCCTAGCGAGCGCAGCAAACGGCGGTCATCGGTCCAGAGGGGACAGAAATTGAGTTCCGCCACGGCCAAATAGTGCGCATCGTAGACGGCAGGTAGTCCGTGCCGGTAGGCGATGGCCAACGCTTCAGCATAGAGACCATCGGGGGCCACCAGTGTAATCCTCACAGCCAGCAGGCGCGCTAACAGAGTCTGCGCATCGCGAATGCTGAGGTCAGAACGGCGCATTAGCTGTCGAATGAAGTTCGTTATTTCAATGGGCAAGAGCGGTGGGGCAATAACCATGAGGTCTTCGGCGTCACATGCAGTGAGCAAGGCAAGTGCCTTCTCCGAATACTGGCCAGGGACGATGGTCAGGGCAGCAACATTCGCGTCAATGCAGATCATTCGTCCTCACCCATCAACTGGTGGGTACGCGCATCTCGCATCTCCTCAATGAGGACGTGCGCCGGAGACAACTCAATGCCGGCAAATCGGACGCGAATCATCTCCTGCGCCTCCCGAAGCCCCTCAATGGCGCGTCGCATCTGCGCATGTTCCTCTTCGGACATCGGCCGCCGGACGTCCGCTTCATCGCGCATTACCATCCCTATCTGACGCGAGGTAGCCGGCCGTGCCGTTGTGATACATGCCGCCACGTCGGCTACCTTGAGCCGGACCTGCCGCGGCCCAACCCGATAGGCGGGGATACGCCCCCGGTCAATCCAGCGCCAGATTGTGGAGGTGCTGACGTGCAGGCGCTCGGCGGCCTCGCGCACTCCCATGTAGTGGTCGTCAAGTGCCGTGTCCATACCTACCAGCACCTCTCAAGGTAATATCTGCGATCAATACTTCATTGGATCATAGCATAGCTTCTCATCTATACGCATCAGCCTCACCGGCTGCTTCTACCGCGCGTCACCAATCGGGACAGACCCGTCTATGCAAACATCCCCTGACCTCTGTCCATCGGGAACAGCCCGTCTTGACCCGGTCATGCGGGGGCCGCTAGACTCATCCCTTAGCTGAACGTTTGTCCCACCCGCCGGGAGTGCCATGACCTTTGAATTGCACGACCTCAGCCGCCAGTTGGACGTCATGGTCGGCTACCTTGCCAAGACGCAACCGGACCGCGAGGCGCGTGCCGCCCAGGCGATGGCGGCCTTCGAGGCGGTGTGCGCCGACTGGCAAGGGGTCAAGACCGCCGTAGAGAACAGCCGTCTCGGCTATCTTGCGGCCCTGCCGGAAGAAGACCCAGGCATCTTTTACCCGCCGCCAACGTTGGGGCCGGACTTTTCCGTGGCCGCCAGTGACGGCTCCCAGATTGAGCCGGAACGGCACCATATGGCCGAGTTTTTTGTCCTCAACGTTGGTTGGGCGGTGCTGCACTATGGCGAAGGAGCGCACGCCGAATTAGGTAACGCGCCGGAGGTACGTTTCCGCAGTGAAGAGCTCTGGTTCGAGGTGAACGGCCGGCGCATTCCAATTCGGGCCGAACTGCTCGCCATCCTGCGCTCCGTGTTGGAGCGGCGCAAGCTGGCCGACTTGCTAGAGGCCATCCCTGCAGAACGCACTGCGCTGGGGCTGGCCGATGGATCGCTCTTGGACTGGACGCTGGAGACCCGTACCGAGGATCTGCCTCCGGAGATCCAACAGGACATGCTGGCCCAGTTTGACCGCATGCGCGCCAGCGGTCACCTACTGGCCAGCTATGTCAGCCGGCCGGCCAGCCGCGACGTCGCCAACCTGGCCCGCGTGCCGCTCTGCTCCGATCGCCCGACCATGGACTGCCACCGTTGCACGTCGCGGGCGGCGAAGGGCGTGGCCGATTGTGACGCCGTGGATGGGTTGCACGATGCTGCCTTGCTCTGGCAGCGGCGATTGCCCCCCTACTATCGTAGCGCGCTCTTTCGACCCCGTCAGCGCGTTCAGGACCGCTACGGCGAACACCGCATCTGCTGCTTCTACCTCAACGCCGGTCCGGAGATCGGGCGGGTTGAGGTGCCGGAGTGGATCGCCTTCGACCAGGAGAGGCTCAATCTGACGCATGCCCTGGTGGCCGACCAGTGCCGGCGCGGACGTTTCCACGGCCGGTTGCCGGGCTACCCCCCGGCGCTGGTCGAAGCGCACGAGCAGGCCGTGCTCGACAGCAATGACCGGCAAGTGTTTGAGCAGATGCTGGAACGGCGCCTCGTTCGCGCCGGGCTACCGGCGGAAATCTCCGCCAAACGGCTGAGCAAACAGATGAAGGCGGTGTAACGATGGACTCTGTATCGACGCTGGTGCGCCTGAATGGCAACGGCCACGCCCTTTCGTCGGCCGGCGATCACCGGAGCGGCGAAGTCGTGGCGGCCAGCACGACGGAGTTCACCGCCGAGGCCTCGGAATTGCACGGCGCCCCGCCGTTCGGCAGCCTGGTGAAGGTTGTGGAACCAGGCCGCCCCACCATCTACGGTCTGGTCTCCCATGCGGAGACCGGTGGCCTCGATCCATCGCGCCGCGCGGTCGCCCGCGGTCTCCCCCCGTCCATGCTGGATGGTCAGATTTATGACGAGTACCCGGAGCTGCGCGACGTATTGCGCACCGAGTTCACCGCCCGAGTGGTCGGCTTCGCCGATACCCACGGCAACGTCCGCCACTGGCTGCCGCCCTATCCAGCCTCCATGCACTATTCGGTCGTCCAATGCCCACCGCAGGAGTTGGTCCGCTTCACAGAGCGGCACGACTACCTGGCGGCGGTGCTGGCCGATGCCGAAGGCAGTATCGAGCTGGTCGCCGCCGCCATCCGCGAAAGCGCGGCCGTACGGGATAATGCCATGGACTACCTGCTCGGCGCCGGCCGGGCTGTGGCGGCGCTGCTGTCGGCGGACTACCAGCGTCTCCTGCTGATCCTGCAGCGCATCGCGCCCCAGATGGAGGTCTAAGCATGATTGCGGGCAGCCACGTCGGCATCATCGTTCAGGGGTCACTCAGCGAAGGTCTCACCGCCAAACTGGCGCGGGCAGACGCCGTGGAAGAGATGCGCGTCGGCAAGTTCGTGGTGATCGAGGGGCAACTACACCGCTACTTCTCGCTTATTACCGACATCGAATTGCACTTGACCGATCAGCGCCTGCTGGCCGACCCACCCGCCAATGAATTTGTGCGCAACGTCTTGGCAGGTACCGCCACCTATGGCACCGTCGAAATCGCCCCGATGCTGATGCTGGCGCGCTCCGCCGCCAACGCCGCCGAAGGCCCTCAACCGGTGCGCACGATTCCCGGTCACTTCTCGGCGGTCCTTGATGCCGACGACAGCGACTTTCGGACGGTATTCGGCGCGGACGATCGCGAGCACCCCAACCATTTCAGTATCGGCCGGCCGCTGGACAACGACGTGCCGCTCTGTCTCGATCTCGCCCGCTTCATCGAACGTTCCAATGGCGTTTTCGGCAAGTCGGGCACTGGGAAGAGTTTCCTCACCCGCGTCATCCTGGCCGGCCTGATCAAGAAGGACGTCTGCTCCAACCTGATCTTCGACATGCATAGTGAATACGGCTGGGAAGGATCGTCGGAGACCAGCAGTTCGGGCACGGTGCAGGGCCTCAAGCAGCTCTTTCGGAATAAGGTATTGATCTACACGTTGGACCCGAAAGCGACAGCTGCCCGTAATGCCTCGTTCGATGGTGAAGTACGTATCAGCGCCGCCGAAATCACGGCGGAAGATATCGCCTTGCTCAGCCATGAATTGAGCTTGCCCCCTACCGCCCCGGAAACGATTTATCTGCTCCAGCGCCACTTTGCTGAGCGCTGGCTACCCCGTTTTTTGAGCGCCGACGCGGCAGAACTGGATGACCTGGCGGAGCAGACCGGCGCCCATTCCGGCTCGCTGCAGGCGCTCCGCCGCCGGCTCATGTTGCTCAAGAAGAAGCCGTTCATCGACTGGGAGGATCGCACTCCCGCCGACGGCAGTTGGGAGAGCCTGGACGATGCTCCCCGGACGACCAGCCATGGCGTGGTCCGCGGTATGCTGGCGGCCATTGCTGCCGGGAAGCACATCGTGCTGGAGTTCGGCTCCCACAACGACATGTTATCCTATTTGTTAGTAGCAAATATCCTCACTCGATCTATTCGCAAGCACTATGTTGAACAAAAAGAACGCTACATGGCAACGAAAGACGCGTCTGCCCAACCCCGCCCGCTGATGATTACGATTGAAGAGGCGCATAAGTTTCTCGACCCGTCCGTCGCTCGCGATACTACCTTCGGCATTCTGGCCCGCGAGATGCGCAAGTACGACGTGACGCTGTTGGTCGTCGATCAGCGCCCCTCAGCCATTGACTCGGAAGTGCTCTCCCAGATCGGCACCCGTATCGTCTGCCTGTTGGACGACGAGAAGGACGTCGACGCCATCCTGAGCGGCGTCAGCGGCGCTTCCCGCCTGCGCGGTATCCTGGCAACGTTGGAAACACGCGGGCAAGCGCTGCTGCTCGGCCACGCGCTGCCTATGCCGGTGACGATCCGCACGCGGGAGTATGACGACACGTTCTGGGCCGACATGCGCGGCTACGGCGACGACCGCAGCCGGTCGGAGGAGATCGACCGCAAGATGGCCCGGTTCGCGCGCCTGTGATCCGCATCCTGCACTTCGCCGACCTCCACCTTGGTGTGGAAAACTATGGCCGGCTGGACCCCTCCACCGGCCTGAACACCCGCGTCCAGGATTTCCTATCCGCTCTGGACGCTGTCGTCGACCGCGCCATCGGTGAGGAGGTCGACGCCGTCCTCTTCGCCGGCGATGCCTACAAGACGAAGGATCCCAACGTCACCTACCAGCGCGAGTTCGCACGGCGGCTGGCGCGATTGATCGGCGCCGGCATTCCGACCGTCCTGCTGACCGGCAACCACGACATCCCGAACGCGATGGGCCGCGCGACCTCGCTGGATATTTACGATGCGCTGGCGCTCGATCAGGTCAAGGTCATCACGAAGCCGGAAAGTTTTGTGCTGTCCACCAAGTCCGGTCCGTTGCAAATCGTCGGCCTTCCCTGGTTACACCGCAACCGCTTCCTGGAGGGGGAGGACGTGCGGGAGAAGTCCGCTGAGGAGATCGAACACGACCTTGCCAGCACGGTAGAAGAATGGCTGGCAAAGCAGGCGGCCGCGCTAGACCCTTCCATCCCGGCGGTGGCGCTGATTCATGCGTCGGTGCAAGGGGCCCGCTTTGGCTCCGAACGCAACCTGCTGCTGGGGCGGGACCTGGTGCTCACCCCGTCGTCCCTCGACCGTCCCGAGTTTGCCTATGTCGCGCTCGGGCACATTCACCGTTATCAACGGCTCAGTACGCAGCGGCCGATCTTCTACGCCGGCAGCCTAGAGCGGATCGACTTCGGTGAGGAAAGTGAAGAAAAGGGCTTCCTGCTGGTGGAGGTCGAGCCGGGCGAGGCCCGCCCGACGTTCTGCCCCTGGGCCGCCAGACCGTTTCGGACGGTCGACGTCGCGCTCAAGGGGGATCAGCCGACGGAACAGGTGCTGGCCGCCCTGAACGCCGAACCCTATGCGGAGGCGGTGGTGCGCCTGCGGGTCGGCGGAACGGCGGAGCAATTACAGCGCCTACGCATGCCGGAACTGATCACTGCAGCGCGCGACGCTTCGTACTTCGCCGGCTTGCAGCGCATCACCTTGGATGAAGCGCGCTCGCGGGAGGCCGAACGCTGGAGCCAGGGGCAGTCCATCGCCCAGGTTATGGCCCACTACTGGATCACGAAAAAGGTGCCGGGAGGGCGTCGCCAGCAACTGTTGGCGGCGGCGGAAGTGCTCATCGCGGAGGAAAACGCCGTTTGATTCCCGTCTCCCTCACCGTGCGCAACTTTCTTTCCTATGGCGCCGAAAGCCAGACGCTGGACTTTCGCGGACTGCATGTGCTCTGCCTCTCGGGGGAGAACGGCCATGGAAAGTCCGCGCTCCTCGACGCCATGACCTGGTCCCTTTTCGGCCGGGCCCGCGCCAAGACGGATGATGAACTACTCCATCATGGCGCGACGGAGATGCACGTCGTCTTCGACATTATCCTCAACGGCACGACCTACCGCATCTCCCGCCTGCGCACCAGCAAGGGCAAAGCGCGCTTGACCTACCTCGATGCGCAGGTGGCGGAAGAGGATGGCGCCTGGCGCTCGCTGAACGGCAACAGCGTCCGCGAGACCGAGCGCGTCATCGAACAGTTACTGGGCATGAACTATGAGACCTTTGTCAACTCCGCCTTTCTGCTGCAAGGTCGGGCCGACGCCTTCACGATCAAGCCGCCAGCGGAGCGCAAAAAGGTGCTGGCCGACATCCTGAATCTGGAAGTCTACGAGCGCCTCAGCCAGCGCGCTAAGGAGCGGCGGCAGCAATGGCACCTCAATGTCACCGGCATCCAGCTCGAACTGGCCGACCTCGACCGGCAACTGCAGGGGCTGCCGGAGGCGCAAGCGACGCTCGAGCAGAGCGACCAGCGCCGCGCGGCGGTCGACGCGGAAATGCCGCTGGCCAACGCGGAATTGCAACGCCTGCTCACAGCGCACCAGCAGATGGAACGCCATCGCCAGGAGCAGGACCAACTGCAGCGCCGCCGAAGTGAGGTCCAGACCCAATTGCACGATCATCGCCAGCGCATTGCCACCCAGGAAACACGCCTGGAAGAGGCGGAGCGCATCCTGGCCGCCCGGGACGCGGTGCTGCAGGACTACTCCCGTTGGGAACAGCAGCGTGGCCTAGTCCAGGATTACGCCGGTCGCCTCGTGCGCCTGCAACCGCTCCAAATCGAACAGCAAGCGCTGCAACGCCACCTGGAGCGTGAAGAGCATGCCTTGCGCCAGCAGGCGGCGGAACTGCGCGGCAAGCTGGAGAGTTGCGTCCAGGAAACGGCCAGAGGGCTGGAGGCCGACAGCTTACTTGATGCGGTGCTTGCTGAGCTGGCCACCCTCGAAGTCTCGGTGGAACAGAAGGCCACCGTGCAACAGCAGCAAGGCGACCTGCGCGAGGATATCGTCCGGCGGAAAGCGCAGAACGAGGCGGCCGACGCCACCCTGCAGCAGTTGCGTACCCGCTACCAGACGCTCGGGGACGGCGACTCCCCGTGTCCCATCTGTGCCCAGCCGCTCACGCCGGCCCAACGAGCAGAGTTGCGAGCAACGATGAAAGCGGAGGCGGACGAGCGCAAAGGGGCCCAGCGGGACAACCTGGTGGTCATTACGAACAATGAAGCAACCCTCAAGCAACTGAGCAAGGACGCCGCGGAACTCGACCGCAAGGCCAGGCGTCTCGGCCAGATGCAGCAGCACGAGGCCACCTTGCGGGAGAAGATCCGTGCCGCCGAATGTGCGCGCGACCAGGCCCAGCAGTGGCAAGCTGCCCTGGCGGCCACGGCAAACCGCCTGGAAGGCAACCAGTATGGCGAGGAGCCCCGCCGGCAATTGCTGGCCGTCGCCACCCAGATCGGCTCTATTGCCTATGACCCCGCGATCCATGCCGAGGCAGAGCGCGCCGCAGCAGCCCTGGCGCCCGTCGAGGCGAAACGCCGGCAACTGGACGAGGCGCAGCAGACCCGCACGACCGCGCTGGAGAGCTCGGATCATTTGCGTGCCAGCCTCACCAGTTGGGAGCAGCAAGAAACCGACCTGCTCACTCGCCTCGCCAGTTTGGCGCAGGAGCTAGCCGGCGGCGCGGACGTGGAGCAACAGTTCCGCCGGCAGGAAGAGGTGGTCGCCCAACTCCAGCTTCAGCAACGATCGGCTATTGAAGCCGTGGCCGCCGCTCGGCAGACGGTGGAGCGCCTCGAACACTGCCAGACACAACGCGGTCACCGTCTGGTGGCCCTAACGGAGGCACAGGAACAGCGGGACCTGTACGCCGAGCTAGAGGTCTCCTTCGGGCGCAACGGCGCCCAGGCCATGCTCATCGACGAGGCGATTCCGTTGATTACGGAAGAGACGAATCGCCTACTCGGTGCGATGACTGAGGGCCGGTTGATCGTGTCCCTGGAAACCCAACGCCTGAATCAGAAACTGGGGACTGTCGAGACCCTCGACGTGCGTATCACGGACGAACTCGGCACCCGCAACTACGAACTGTACAGTGGCGGGGAGGCTTTCCGAGTCAATTTCGCCTTGCGCATCGCCCTATCCCGCGTCCTGGCTTACCGTGCCGGCACCCGCCTGCAGACGCTGGTGATCGACGAAGGCTTCGGCAGCCAGGACGCTTCCGGCCGCGAACGCATGCGAGACGCGCTGAGTTCAATTAAAGGCGATTTCGCCTGCATCATCGTCATCACCCACCTGGACGAAATGAAGGAATGGTTTTCCAACCGCGTCGAGGTGGTGAAGGACAGCAGCGGTTCGCACCTGCGGGTGGTCGCGGCGTAACGCCGTCGTAGCCCCGTTCGTCAGGAGAGCGATCCCGTCCGCTCCTCGCCGATGCCGGCCTTTTGGGCGAGGAGGGCCGCTTCAACGCGGCTGCGGACGTGCAGTTTAGCCAGGATGTTGGTCATATAGTGCTTGATCGTCTTCTCGGCCAGGCCGAGCTGGTCGCCGATCTCCTGGTTGCTTAAGCCGTTGGCGACTAACTCCAACACCGCCCGTTCGCGGGTGGTGAGTTCTTCCAACGGTCCGCGCTTGCGGGGCCGGGACAGCTCCCGCAGGAGCAACCAGGCGAGGCGCGGCGCAACGTAGACTTCGCCGGCGGCGACGGAGCGGACGATACCGACTAACTCCCGGCCGGCGACGCCCTTCAGGATATACCCGGAGGCGCCGGCTTTCAGTGCGGCAACAACGTCATCTTCGTCTTCCGAGGCCGTGAGCATGATGATCTTCGTGGCCGGACAGACCGCCGAGATTTGGCGGGCGGCCTCGAGTCCGCTGCCGGGCATAGTGATGTCCAGCAACGCCACATCCGGCAAATGCTCCCTGGCCAGGCGCACCGCGCCGGCGGCCGTGGCCGACTGGCCCTGCACCGTAATCTCCGGTGTGGCGCGCAAGGAGGTGATGAGCCCTTCCAGGTACAAGGGGTGATCGTCCGCCACAATGACCCGGATCGGATCCGTCATCCCTCCGCGCCTTCCCCCAGCGGCCAGTGCATCTGCACGATGACGCCCCGCGCCGGCGCGGCTTCGATCTGGAAGTGCCCTCCGAGGAGTTCCGCCCGCTCTCGGATGCCGGCTAAACCGAGATGCCCAGCCGTATCGACCGCCGTCAAATCAAAACCGGGTCCGGCATCGGATACGGTCAGGTAAAGGCGATCGGCTTCCGCCCAGACGTGGGCACGCACATCGACGCCGCCGCCGTGGCGGGTGGCGTTAGAGAGCGTCTCTTGCAGGGAACGCAAGAGCGCAATCTTCACGGCCAGCGGCGCCTCCTCCGGTAGCATGTCAAGACACAGTTGGACCGGCGTCCCGCTCCGGCGCTCGTGGGCTTGAATGGCCCGTTCCGCCACTTCGGTGAGCGACAGGGGCTGCAATTCCGGAAGGCGCAGGCCGGTGGCGATCGCCCGTACCTCCCCCAATGCCTCCTGCACCGCCTTCTGCACCACCGCCAGCGGCTCTGTCTGTCGAGTCGGCTTACCGTCGGTCGACGCGGCAGTATCCAGGCGCAGGAGTGCCAGGGCTAACGCCTGGGCCGGACCGTCGTGCAGGTCGGCCCCGATGCGGCGCAGCGATTGCTCGTTCAGTGTGGTCGTACGGTTCGCGGCCTGGCGAACGCGCTCGTGCAACCGCTGGTTCTGGGCCAGCAATTGCGATAGTTCGAGCACCTTTTCCCGCAACGCGTGCTGCTGCTGGACGATCGTGTTGCTCCCTCGGCGCACGATTCCGGCGAGCAACACGTACATGGCCCCAGTGGTACCGGCGACGACCGCCCAGGTGCGCCAGAGGGCGGCGGTGATCGCTCCGTCGATTTCATCCGGTCGTTGGTAGAACTCCGTTACGGCGATGACGCGCTGGCGCGTGCCGTCGCGCACCGGGACGTACACCTCGACCAGTTGCTTCCAGCGCTGCCGCTCGGCCACGTTCTCCGGTTCGGTGAGGTTGCTCATGTCGACGCTGACATTGCCCCGCATTGCCTGGGCGAGACTCGAATCGATCGGAAAGCTGTGGCCAATCAGTTGTGGGTCGGGGCTGTAGAGTACTTCCCCCTGGAGCGACCAGACCTTGTACGTGACAATCCGGTCCGCTAACGGCGTGCTGGTGAGCAGCCAGGTTAGTGTCTTCACCTGAGCGCCATCCAGGCGGGGCTGTTCCGCCAGCGCCTGCAGGCGCGGCGCCACGACGCTGTCGACATAGAGCGCCGTGATCGTCGCGGTCCGGTTGAGGACGCCATCTTCGATCTGCCGGCTCACCAGCAGACCGATCACCAGCATGCCCCCGATCGAGATGACGAGGCTCGCCAGGAGGAATTGCGCGGAGAGCGTCCACGGTCGGCGGAGGCCGGCGACGACCCAGCGCTGCGCCCGGCCTACCGGCAACAGGCCGGCATCAGCGTCCTGGAGCATGATAACCCCTCCGCGATTCGCGCTCCCTGCGATT
>JBPCLN010000060.1:0-35620 GCA_051003235.1 Chloroflexota bacterium
CCGCCTCCACAGAGACGGCACGCCCCGACGCGTCACCAAAACGCCCAGCAAACCCTCCCAGGTCTACCAAGCCCCAGCGCGCGCCTCTACTCCCCATTCCCTACTGCATCTTCACTTGCTAACGTGCGGCCCAAGCGACGCCGCCTCTCGACATGCTTCACCCAGGGCTTGCCAGAGTAACCGCTGGCGCGGGGGTTGTCAAGCACTTTTGATTTCCGGGCCCGTACTCCACCTTAACGATCGCGATGCCAAATGCGCGATGTGCTTGACTGGCGATCGAATGCCCCGCAGCCACTGAAGGCGCAGGCTGTGCAGCAGCGCCTACCCGGCTCGGTCTTCGCCCTGGCCCATCGGACAGGTTACGTCCCAGTCCTGGCGGGCAGGCGCCATCCGTCGCCGTCGCGCATACTGCAGAGAGGACGCGGCGAAGACACGCTGCCTGGCTGCACCGCAGGGTATGGTTCGAGACGGCGTCGGGCAGGCGTCACGTTCGTCGAATGTGGGAAAGGAGCGTCATGCAGTTGGAGAGGAGAAAGCACATGAACGACGACCTGGTGGCGACGATCGAACGCGCGGTAATGTACAGGCCGGGATTCATCACTGGAGACACCGGCAGGGGAGGACTGCAGTTCTTACGGCAAGGTGGAACTCGGGCACCTTCCGGCAGCCGTTGCGCGGACCTCCCGTTTACCAGGAAGATCCGTGACGAACTGACTGCGGCCGGGCGGGCCACGGTCTACCCGCCGCTGCCTGAATCGGGCTGGGTCCGGCGCCCAATGGCGGGACCAGCCGACGCGGCGGACGTGATTGCGCTCTTCCGCCTGAACTACGACCGCGCCAGGACACGTGATGAGCGGATGAGCGAGCAGCAGTGTGCTGCCGGGGGAAGACGTCTGGACTCCGTCCACACCCCCGACGACCTCGTCACGGCGCAGTGAGAGGATTTGGTATAACCGAGCGCCATACGATTATGGTGACGTGGGCGACCGGCTACGTTGGTCGCCCGCTCGTATCCCACCTGCTGGACCTGGGCGGCACCGTTCAGGCGTTGCCTCGCGATCATTGTTCGGCGGCGCCGGCTATTCGGAAACGGTGTTCCGTATGCTACCGCAGGCACGGCTCGTCGCCGCGGCTCTATCGGAGATCACGCGTAGACGTAGCGGCCCTCCTGGTCGCCCTGGTCCGCCTACCCCACTGCCATGTCCAGCATCGACGCAACGTGCTACGGCCGACCGAGTTGTACGGCGCCATCAATCTCGATTTCGGCCACGTCATGATTGTGGCGGCAATAGAAGAGGCGCAATCGCCCTTCCTGTACTCCTGCGATGGCGCGATGGCGACTTTGATCGACTCAGCGGAATCGAAAGGCACGAGACCTGACAGGCAGGACAGCGTAGAGTACCAACCTCGGCGTGCATTGCATTCATGAGCCACTGCGCGATGGGCACCGTGACAGATGGCGCGGCAAGCGTGAGCGCATAGATTTGGCACACGTCCTCACCATCCGCACAGGTGGTCCAGCGTTCGACGCTCGTCATGGTTGCCGTGAGCTGTTCCAGTCCTCGTACGTAAGCCTCGGCGCCTGCTGTGGTCCCTAACGCCCCCCGGAATGACACGTCGTCGTGCAGGAGAGTGCGCATGGTTGCAAAGTCCTTGTTCTGCAAGGCAGTAAAGTACCGATCAACGACTTCCCGGGCGCTACTCGTGGTCATGGCATGCCTTCCTTATGGTGTTCGTTTGGCCGTTGATGCCAAGCGTGCAAAGGGAGTGACAGTCACGTTCAGGCGGCGGCGGTCGATGGTGCGGTTCCAGACGCCGACGACGCGGCCATCGACGAGAACCGTCGGCTTGAGCATCCCGCCTCCCGCGTTCACCCGTTTTAGATACGTCGGGTTCACGGTCAGATGGCGGTCCTTATAGCCAAGCACATAGCTGTCGAAGCCCGACAGCAGGCGAGCGCTCGGAGGCGATGCGGGTGCGCTCACCGTCTGTAAGCGGTCGTACTCCTCGGCGAACAGGGCCCAATGTTTGCCTGCGACGTTGATCGTGACGATCTCCGCTTGGAGCAGACCCCACGTTGAGCGCGCGTCGGCCATGGGTAGGCCGGACCACCAAGCGAAGTCGTCCATATCCGCTGGACCGTAGCCCGCGAGGTAGCGCCTTGCGAGCCAAGCCAAGCCTTCCGCCCGATTCGGGGGTGAGCTCGGCGAGTCCGCTCGGAGCCGGTCGTCCAAATGCACATAGGTGGGCTCGACCCAACGGTGCGGACTCTGACAGAGCATCCCCTGTAAGGAGGCATAGCGCAGGAGGTGGGGCAGCATGGCCAGTTATTGTGCGCGAATTGCAGCGCAGGCATCTGCTGTCACGCTTGGCCACCTTCAGCAGGCGAAATGGATGACACCACCGCCGTGTCACCGTGAGGAATCCTGGAGTCGAAAATCGCTGAGTCGGGCTGGAGCGATTCGAACGCTCGACCCCTTGAACCCCATTCAAGTGCGCTACCAAGCTGCGCCACAGCCCGTGTCTTCGCCGATTCGGCGTTACGGTAGTGTACCACCCCCAGGACGATCATGTCCCTTTCTGTGCCAGCCAGCCATGCGCCACGACGTACGGGGTGGCTGTCGTGGCCTGCCCGCCATCCGGACCGTGGGCGAGCCAGTAGTCGAAAATCTGGCGCCCTTGGGTTTGCGTATTCCAGCCGTGAGCGGCATAAAAACGCAACACATCCGGTCGGTGAAGGGCGAGCACGGTATGGCGATACTCGGGGCCGCCCCCAGCAGCAGGCGGCCAGTCGACGCCATCACGAACTCCGTGAAGCGAACCAGGAGAACAAGCTCTAACACCAGCCAGCCGGCGAGGAGCACAATCACGCTATCTGTCATCTCCGGCCGGCGCAAATGGCGCCCCAGCGCGATCAGCAGGCCGGTGACCGCCGCCGCGGTGATGAGATCCACGAAGCCGTACCAAGGGGTGGGGAGCAAAAGGCCACCGCCAGGAGCAGGTAGGCCGCCAGAACGATCGGCAAGGCCGGCGCCGACGACCTCACGAGGCGTAATCCTCCACTGGCAGCAGCTCCTTCCGGGCATGGGCGCAGTGTAGCAGCGACAGGACCCGGCCCTGACGTGGTAGTGTGGGCTCGTGGATCCCGAGTAGCCAGGATTGTTGACGAACGTCACCTGTGCTGTTGGGACCATGCCAGGAGCGGGAGGAGGCGGCGTCATGACCGTTGCCGGCGGACTCTGGCCCCTGGCCTTCATCGCCGGCTTGATTTCCTTTTTCTCACCGTGCGCTTTGCCCCTCCTACCCGGTTACCTTTCCTTTGTCACCGGCTTGAGCGCAGGCGAGGTCGGGACCTCCGGACGCCGGGTAGCGGCGCTGGGACCCTGTCTATTGTTCGTAGCCGGATTCACGCTGGTCTTTACGGCGCTGGGTGCGACAGCATCGACCGTGGGAGCGGCTCTGGAGGGCGCGCGACCGCTACTGGAAAAGCTGGCCGGCGTCTTCATTATCACCATGGCGCTGCTCATGGTCGGCCTGGTGCGTATTCCGGCCTTGCAGGGAGAGTATCGCCTGCATCCGGCGCAGCGTCGCGGCGGTGCAATCGGCGGCTTAATCCTTGGCGCCGCCTTCGCCATCGGTTGGACGCCCTGCATCGGGCCCGTCCTGGCGGCGGTCCTCGCCGTCGCCGGCAGTCAGGCGCGCGCCGGGCAAGGCGCGCTGTTGCTGCTGGTGTATTCGCTGGGCCTGGGTCTCCCCTTCCTACTGGCCGGTCTCTTCCTCTCCCATCTCACCGGCACCTTGACCGTGATCCGGCGCTACTTGCCGGTGGTCACCTATGCCGGCGCCGCGGTGCTCTGCCTGATGGGGATACTGCTGCTCTCCGATCGCTGGTTGCAAGTGATGGCGCCCCTCCTTCGTCTCTACGCTAATCTCAACTGGCCGCCATTCTAAACAATGCTACACTGGCAACCGCCGATACGGACGCCTCGCTCGGTGCTGTCGTACTGATGGACGTGGTGCATCGTAATGGGAGGGGCCACATGACATCAAAGCTGGAATACAATTTGGCGCTGGATAGCGTGCAGGTGACGGAAGCGGCAGCGATTGCGGCCGGGCGCTGGCTCGGCCACGGCGACAATCATCGCGCCGATCAGGCGGCAGTCGAAGCGATGCGGTCCACTCTTGACCGCCTGAATCTGGACGCCACCATCGTCATTGGTGAGGGCGAACGCGACGAGGCGCCGATGCTCTATATCGGCGAACGTATTGGGACGCCCGGCGCGCCGGAGGTGGATATCGCCGTGGATCCGCTGGAGGGGACAAACCTCGTCGCTCGCGGTCAACCTGGCTCCACTGCCGTGATCGCCCTGGCCGAGCGCGGCGGCTTATTGCACGCCCCGGACACCTACCTGGAGAAACTGATTGTCGGGCCGCCCGCCGCCGGCAAGGTGGACCTGAACTTTCCGGTGCGCGCCAACCTCCGCATCGTCGCTGATTCGCTTCATCGCCGCATTGAGGACCTTACTGTGGTCGTCCTTGACCGTGAACGGCACCAGAAGCTCGTGGCGCAAATTCGGGAAGCCGGCGCTCGCATCAAGATGATCCCAGATGGCGACCTGGGCGCGGCCATCTCGGTCGCCGTGTCCGGCACGGGCGATCATGTGGTGATGGGCACCGGCGGTGCGCCGGAAGGCGTGCTGGCAGCCGCCGCCCTCCGCTGCCTGGGCGGCGAAATCCTGGCCCGCTTCCGACCACGTAACGAGGCGGAAGGCCAACGCGCCATCGCCATGGGAATCGATCTCAATCGAATCTACGGGACGAACGATCTTGCCAGCGGTGAGCACGTCGTGTTCGCGGCGAGCGGCGTCACCAGCGGCGACCTGCTCAAGGGCGTGCAGTATTTTGCCGGCGGCGCACGAACTCACTCCCTGGTCATGAGCGCCCAAACCGGCACCTTTCGCTTTATCGACACCGTGCACATGTTCGACCGCTCGCTCATGCCGAGCGTCCGGCTGTAGAGGACGGACCCTCCCCCGCCGGCGTGATCGACCGTGGCGTCGATGCGAGACCGGGATCCACCGGGTGCTGTTCCGAGCGGGAGAGCGAGGTCGGCTTGGCGCCGGGCTCCGCCAGGTGGCACGCCACCATGTGGCCGCCACCGGTCATGTCGCGCCATTCCGGGACGATCGTGCGGCAGATATCCACGGCAATCGGGCAGCGGGTGTGGAAAACGCAGCCGCTCGGCGGGTTGACCGGGCTGGGCACGTCGCCCGTGAGGATGATGCGCTCGCGCCGCCGCTCCAGGCGGGGATCAGGGATGGGCACGGCAGAGAGCAAGGCCCGGGTGTAGGGGTGCTTGGGGTTGTCGTACAGCTCGGTCCGGTCGGCAAGTTCGGCGAGCTTGCCGAGATACATGACGACGACGCGGTCGCTGATGTGCCGGACGACGGAGAGGTCGTGGGCGATGAAGAGGTAGGTGATGCCGAACTGCGCCTGCAAGTCTTCCAGCAAGTTGATGATCTGGGCGCGAATGGAGACGTCCAGCGCCGAGATCGGTTCGTCACAGACGATGAACTCCGGCCGGAGCGCAAGCGCGCGGGCGATGCCGATGCGCTGACGTTGACCACCGGAAAACTCATGCGGATAACGGTTGGCGAAGTACGGGTTGAGGCCGACGACGCGCAGGAGCTCTTGCACCTGATCGCGCACCTCCTGGCGGCTGTGGGCCAAATGATGAATCTGCAATGGCTCCGCCACAATTGAGCCGACCGTCATACGCGGATTCAGCGAGGCATACGGATCCTGGAAAATCATCTGCATGTGCCGGCGCATTCGGCGTAGCGCCTCACCGCGAAGGTCGGTCAGATTGACGGTTCCGAAGTGGACGCTGCCGGCGGTCGAGCGTTGCAACTGGAGGATGGCGCGACCGGTCGTCGACTTGCCGCAGCCGGACTCACCGACCAGGCCCAGCGTCTCACCTTTGAGGATATCGAGCGAGACCCCGTCGACGGCCTTCACGGCGCCGACTTGCCGCTGGATGACGATGCCGGCGTTGACGGGGAAATGCACCTTAAGGTCGCGGATCTGAATCAAAGGCTCGCCGGTGTGGACGCCGGCGGCGCCCGTAACGGAATCGGTAGCGACCATGGCTCCTACTCCCCTAATGCTAGCAAAATGGACAGCTTGACAACGTCGTGAGCAACTCAGGCACTGATCGGCACCGCGGCGCGCGTGATCTCGCGTACACAGGCGGCCTGGTGGGCCGTCGCCACTTCGCGGAGCGCCGGCACGCCATTCCGGCAGCGGCCTAGCGCAAAGCTACAGCGGGCGGAGAACGGACAGATATCGCCCAGGGTAATCAAGTCCGGCGGCAATCCCTCGATCGGCACCAACCGCTCCCGGCGTTGGGCATCCAGGCGGGGGATGGAGTTCAGCAATCCGAGCGTATACGGATGGCGCGGGTTGGCGAAGAGCTCGTCCGTCGTTGCCGTTTCCGCGATTTTACCGGCATACATAACGACGATGCGATCAGAGACTCCCGCGACGACACCCATGTCGTGGGTAATCAGGAGCACTGCTGCGTTGAACTCCCGGCGCAAGGTTCCGATCAGTTCCAGGATCTGCGCCTGGATCGTCACGTCGAGCGCGGTCGTCGGTTCGTCGGCGATCAACAGCTTCGGATTGCAGGAGAGTGCCATGGCGATCATGACCCGTTGCCGCATCCCGCCGGAAAACTGATGGGGATAGTCGTCCACCCGCCGCGCCGGCGCCGGAATGCCGACCAGTTGGAGCAATTCGACCGCCCGGTTGCGCGACTGGCGAGGCCCCATGTTGAGGTGCAGTTGCAACGACTCCGTGATTTGTCGGCCGATGGTGAGCACTGGATTGAGCGACGTCATCGGATCCTGAAAGATCATAGCGATCTCACGGCCCCGGATGCGCCGCATCTGCTCGTTGCTCACCTTGAGCAGATCGCGGCCGTCAAACCAGATCTCACCGGAGGCAGTGCGCGCCGGTGGGTGGGGGACGAGGCGCATGATCGACATGGCGGTCACACTCTTGCCGCAGCCGGATTCGCCGACCAGACCAAGAGTCTCACCCGGCCGGATCTCAAAACTGACGCCGTCGACCGCCTTCACGGTGCCATCGCGGGTGTCGAAGTAGGTCCGCAAATTTTGGACGGACAACAAGGCGTCGGCAGCCATTGCGCCTTCTCCCTTCCGGGAATACCGTTGGGGTGCAGCCGCCGATGATGCAGCTGCCCGTGTCATAGTACACCAGTTCGGCCGACGCGTCTTTCGCCCCCGGGCCCGCCACGATAGCCCACATGGCGTACTTCTGACCCGAGTTTGACAGGCAGGCCGGAATGGTGCTACTTTTTACAACTATAGCAATCAACAATCGAAGATGCAATATCAAGAGTGACGCGAGGCAACTGGGCCGTTGACCGTCCGGCAACCTGGTTCAACGATTTGGACGAAGGTGCTACATCCAGCCCATCGTGGGGGCAGATAGGCCACCCGGGTCCCGGACCGGGGTGGAAGCAGGCCAACTCATACAGGCTGGCTTTGTCGGCGTACCGCGCCGTGGTGACACGACGCGGACACTGATTGGATGGAACGGACCTCTCGGGCTGCCGAGAGGTTTTTTGTTGCGCGGCGAACGGTCCCAGCGTCGCGCGGCCACTCGACCATGCTGCATCTTCGGCCATGCCCGCGGTGACCCGTTGGGCGCAGAAGGGGATCAAACAGCGTGCAGTACCGCGTGTTCGCCAGCGAGTCCGTGTGCAGCGGCCATCCAGACAAAGTCTGTGATGCCATTTCCGACGCCGTCCTCGATGCCTGCCTGGCTCAGGATCCGCGCAGTCGTGTTGCCTGTGAAACGTTAGCCACCGTCAACCGGGTGGTGCTGGCCGGCGAGATCACGACCACCGCCACCGTCAATTATGAAAAGATTGTGCACGACGTCCTACGCGATCTTGGCTACGTCATTCCGAACTACGGCTTCAGCGTCGATGAGGTTAAGATTGATGTCCGCTTGCATACGCAGTCCCGCGAAATTGGCGTCGGTGTCGATCAGGAAGGCGCCGGCGACCAGGGCATGATGTTTGGCTACGCCTGTCAGGAGACGGTGGAACTCATGCCGTTGCCGATCACGCTGGCGCACAGCCTGGCCAGGGGCATCGATTTCGCGCGGAGCAGCGGTATGCTACCCTACCTTCGGCCGGACGGCAAGACGCAGGTCTCCATTCGCTACGAAGATCAGCGCCCCGTTGGGGTCGACTCGGTCATTCTGGCAGCGCCGCACGATCCATCGATCGAGCTGGCCCAACTCGCCGATGATCTCTACGTCGCTGTCGTGAAGCCCGTGCTCGCGGAAGCCGGCTGGAGCGTGCCGGCGTCGGCAGTGCTGGTCAACGGTACCGGTGTCTGGCATCACGGCGGCCCTGCCACGGACACGGGACTCACGGGACGCAAGATCATTGTCGACGGCTATGGTGGTATGGCACGGGTCGGCGGCGGAGCCTTCAGCGGCAAGGACCCGACGAAGGTTGATCGCTCCGGCGCTTATGGCGCGCGCTATGTGGCGAAGAGTATCGTGGCGGCCGGCCTGGCCGACCGCTGAGAAGTGGAAGTGGCTTACTGCATCGGTCGCGCCGAGCCGACCACCTTCGCTGTCGAAACGTTCGGCACGGAACACGCCAGCGCGGCGGAAATTGATGACTTCGCCTGGAGTGTGTTGCCGCTCTCACCCCGCCAGATCATCGACACGTTGAGTCTCCGGCAACCCATTTATCGCCAGACTTCCGCCTACGGCCACTTCGGCAAAGCAGGATTGCCCTGGGAACAGGCGCGCATCGCGGTCGCCATGCCGGCACGATAGTAGAGGGGAAGCGTGCCGTGCGTCCGCGGCACGCTTCCTTTTACCCCTACAGCGTCTCCCCGTCGCCCATGGTCGCGTCGAAACGGGAGATGGCGCGGTCGAGATAGGAGCGCACGGCAAGGAGGCGCTCGCGTTGGGCGGCGCGCATGTGGATGCGGACATCCGGCGGCAGGATCTCGCGCAGGATTCCCCCGACGCGAATCTTCGGGCGCTGGCGGGCACGCAGCTCCGCCTCCATGTCGGCCAGGCGCTGTTCCATCTCGGTCAGGCGCTCTTCATTTGTGACCATCGCTGATCTCCTCTTCTTGATTTGAGGGGGCGAAAACCCGGCTACGGCGTCGCCAGCCCTGGTCGCTTCCCGCCAGGCGCCGTTGTCGTGGCGCAGCTGGTTGGGTCGGTAGCACCATCGTACCATTGACCCCGCCATCGGTGGAATTGGCAGCGGCGGCGGCACGTCGGCTATACTCGCCTCGGACGGATAACCTCGCGGTAGTAGCAGGCTATGAGGAGCAGACAACGGCTTGGAGCAGCGATCGTTTATCAGCGAGATCATCCTGGTGGTGATCGTTGCGGTGTTTGTCGTATCTTGCGTGGCGGTCGTGAATGCGGTGCATCGCGGCTTGCCTCAGGCGGCGGCACTGGGTGCCGCCGAGACCCCAAGCCCGACGGACACCCCCGCCCCGACGCCATCCCGCCAACTTGTGCTCAGCACAACCAGCAGCGCCGCCACTTCGGCGCCCACCGCCGCACCGGCTAAACCGACCGCCGCACCGGCTAAACCGACCGCCACAGCCGGCCCGAACCTCGCCCAATACCTGCCGGTTACCGGCGCCCAACTCACCGACCAGGCGGGGCAATACACGGGCAAGAAGGTGGTCGTAAGCGGCAGTGTCTATTACGTCAATCCGCGCGGCGAGAACACCTGGGTGCAGGTGTTGACCCAGGACAATATCTTCGTGGACGTCAACTTCTCCGGCCAGTCCGACGTGCAAAAAGACCAGCAGGTCAAGGTGTACGGGACCGCCGACGGCACGACCACCGTGCAGGTCAAGGGCAAGGATTATGTCCAGCCCTTCGTGAATCCGGGCGACATTATCCAGAAGACCTGATGGGCCAGGCGGTACACTAGGAATCCGTTACAGGCGTGATCGCGCCGACCCAGCCGTGAGGTGTCCTGTGCCGGGTGACGCGTACCGCAGTGCCGAAAGAGGTGGGGACATGGCCGTATCGGAGCAGGTAGCCAACCGGGCGGCAAGAGAATACGAGGCCGCTCGCTACGTTCCGGCGGAACTGGAGGCGCGCTGGCAGCCCCTTTGGGATCAGATGGACCTGGACCGTGTCTGCGAGTTGTGGGACCGACCCAAGTTCTATTGTCTCGATATGTTTCCGTACCCGTCGGGCGATGGCCTCTCGGTCGGTCACGGCCATAACTATATACCGACCGACGTCATCAGCCGCTTCATGCGCATGCGCGGCTATAACGTCCTGCACCCCATGGGCTGGGATGCCTTTGGCCAACCAGCCGAGAATGAAGCGATTCGGCGCGGGCGGCATCCCCGTGAGACGACGGCCCGCAATACCGCCAACTACAAGCGCCAACTGCGCCTCGTCGGCAATGGCTACGACTGGCGGCGGGAAATTGACTCCAGCAAGCCCGACTATTACCATTGGACGCAGTGGTTTTTTCTGCTCCTTTTCCAGCGCGGCCTTGCCTACCGTGCCAACGCCCCCGTCTGGTGGTGCCCGTCCTGTCAGACGACGCTCGCCAACGAGGAAGTGCACGGCGGCCTCTGCTGGCGTTGCGACACACCGGTCGAACGTCGGGAAATGGAGCAGTGGTACTTCCGGATCACCGCCTACGCTGACCGGTTGCTGGACGATCTGCAGGCGATTGACTGGCCGGAGAGCGTCAAAACGATGCAGGAAAACTGGATCGGGCGCAGCGAAGGCGCACTGGTGCGCTTTCACGCCGAGGACGGCACGGAATTGCCGATCTTCACCACCCGGCCGGATACGCTGTTCGGGGCGACTTTCTTCGTCCTGGCGCCCGAACACCCCCTGGTGACGCAACTGACGACGCCGGACCAGCGTGCCGGCGTCGACGAGTACATCACGATGGCGCGGCGCGTGACCGAAATCGAGCGCACATCGACGACGCGCACGCGCACGGGGGTGCCGACCGGCGCCTTCGCCGTAAACCCGGTCAATGGAGAACGCATCCCGATCTGGATTGCCGACTATGTGCTGCCAAGCTACGGCACCGGCATGATCATGGCCGTGCCGGCGCACGACGGGCGTGACTTCAGCTTTGCCCGTACCTACGACCTGCCGATCCGGGTCGTCGTGTCGCCGCCTGGGCAATCGCTCGAGCAGGTTTTGGACGCGGCCTACAGCGGGGACGGTCATCTCGTGCGCTCCGGCGCCTTCAGCGGCATGCCATCGGTGGATGCCCGTCGTGAGATCACGCGGGACCTGGAGCGACGCGGCTTGGCGGCGTTTCAGGTCAACTACAAATTGCGCGATTGGTTGATCAGCCGACAGCGCTACTGGGGCGCGCCGATTCCGATCATTCATTGTCCGCTGGATGGTCCGGTGCCCGTGCCGGAGCGTGACTTGCCGGTACAATTGCCGGAGATGGTCGACTGGCAGCCGACCGGCAGCGGCCGCTCCCCATTGGAAACGGCGACTGACTGGGTCCAGACGACCTGCCCCAGGTTGGGCGGCCCGGCCCACCGGGAGACGGATACCATGGGTGGCTTTGCCTGCTCCTCCTGGTACTTTCTCCGCTTCTGTTCGCCCGGCGACACGGAGCGCCCATTCGATCCCGCGGCGGTCAACTATTGGATGCCGGTCGATCTCTACGTCGGTGGCCTGGAACACGCGGTAATGCACCTGCTCTACGCCCGCTTCTGGACCAAGGTAATGTGCGACGCCGGGTTAGTGGCGTTCAACGAACCATTTGCGCGCTACCGCCCCCAGGGCGTTGTGCACTCACCTTTGCCTGACACCGAGGGCAACGCCGGCAAGCGCATGTCAAAGAGTCGCGGCAACGTGATCACGCCCGACAGCGTGGTAGGCGAGCACGGCGCCGATGCCCTACGCCTCTACGACCTGTTCATGGGCCCATTCGAACAAAACCTGATCTGGGATGAGAAGGGCATCAACGGTATTGATCGTTTCCTGGGTCGGGTCTGGGAACTGTGTACGGTGGAGTACGCGTCCGTCGACGATAGCGGCGACGATGCCACCCGACGTCTGCTGCAGAAGACGATTAAGAAGGTGGGCGAGGATATTGCGGACATGCGCTTTAATACCGCTGTCAGCAGCTTGATGATTCTGCTCAACGCGTTGGCCGACGTTGTGCGGGCACGAAGGATCAGCGTCGCCCTGTGGCGGGCTGCAACGGAGGCGCTGATCCTGATGCTTGCGCCAATGGCGGTCTTCCAGGCCGAAGAGTTGTGGCACCGACGCGGTGGCGAGGGCAGTGTCCACCTCCAAACCTGGCCGGCCTACGACCCGAATCTGGCGACCGACCGGATGGTGAGTATCGCGGTGCAAATTAATTCGAAACTGCGCGAACGCCTGGACGTTCCGGCTGATGCCGGCGAAGAGGCGGTTCGTACCGCTGCCGAACTGGCGCCGCGGGTAGCGGAGGCTTTGCAAACCAAGCAGATCACGAAAGTGTTTTACGCTCCCGGGCGGTTGATCAACTTCATCGTGCGATGAGCATTCCGCCGCCTGGTGATCGTCAGCGGACCGGGTGCGGCCGCGACCGCTCAAATATGATGGCGGAGCGCTGATCTACCGAAGGCCCGCATTGCCACCAGCAGAATAATGGCGCCGATAATGCTGGCGACCAGATGCGTGGGCGACAGCACGCCACCGGTACGAACGTGTAGGAGCGAGAACAGCGCGCCACCGATGACCGAACCGGCGATCCCGATGAGGACATCGCCACGCAGGCGGTATGGGCTACCAACGATCTTACTGGCGACCCACCCGGCGACTAAACCCAGAACGATCCACGAGAGGGCAAAAAGCGCCAGGCCGGTGATGACCTTCACCGCGGCCAGGAGCAAGACGATCGCCATGACCAGCAGCACGATAGGAATAATCAAGGGTCACGCTCCAATCCGGCATTGGTCGCCATTCCGACAAGCAACCATCGCCACCATCATACGCGGCCCGTTTGAAGATTTCCTGAAGACCCTGGCTCCGCCGGCGCTTTAGACACCGTGCCGGATGACCAGGAACGCCAGGACGGCAATGATCAAGGCGATGAGAAGGATGAGGTGCAGCCGGCGGCTGCGCCGTTTGGGTAGGGCGGCGCCGTCGCTTATCGACGGCGCCATACCGGCATCCAGTACGGCCCCAGCCGGTGTAGCCGCTACGGTCTGCCGCGGCGCCCCATTGACCGAGAGGATCGGCCCCCGGCTCCGCCGTACCTGCACCGGTAACGTCGCCGCGGCGGCGACAGAGCCGGGGGACGCCCCTGTTGGCGCGGCGCTCCTCGCCGGCGCCGAGTCCGTGCCGGTCTGCACCGCGTGCATCCAAGCCGGCAACACCGGCGATACATCCGGCCCTGCCGTCCCGGCGCCGGTCAGCACCAGCCCCTGACCACACCGGGCGCAAACCTTGGCGTCGTCCAGGTTATCAAACTGACAGTTGCTGCATCGGCGCATCGACGTACCTTTCCCAGAAATCACGGGGGAAATCCGCCAGCCCGTACCTCCATGCTCCGAGACGCGGCGGCAACTGTCAACCATGGCGCAGGTGGTCATGCCCCATGACTCCCCTTGACTGTCGCCTCGCGGGCACAAGACGGGCTCGCTAATTCAAGGTCTCTAAATAGACAACAAGATCGTTGATCTGGGCAGTCGATAGCCCAAGGTTGGGCATGAGGGTGCCGGGCTTAATCGCCTGCGGATTGGCAATCCAGCGCCGCAAAAACGCCGCGTCATTCGGCATGCTGTCGTAGGGCCGGCTCGCGATATGCGTGAGATTCGGTCCCTGGTCTCCCGTCGACAATCCGTCAATCTGATGGCAAACGTTGCAACCGACCGAGGAAAGGAAGATCGCCTTGCCGCGCGCCGCGGCCGCGGTATCCACTGTCGGCGCCGGCGTTGGCGTAGCGGTCGGCGGCGCCTTTGGCACGACCGTGGCCGTCGCGGCGGGAACCGTGGTGGCGGAAGGCGCAACAGGGACAGCGACTGCCGACGCCGTGGGAGTGGCCGGCGCCGTGGGCATGGCAGTTGGCACAATGGTCGGTGACGGGACGGCACTCGGCGGCACGTCGGTCGGTGTTGCAATGCCGGTCGAGGCCAAGGGCGCCGGCGGGGAGCGCGTTGTGACGTTAGTACTTGCGCCACACCCGGCCAGCAGCAGCGTGCTGATTACCGCCACCGCGCCATTGCGCCACGCTGGTGTCGATCTGGACACTGGGTAACCTCCCGCAGCTACGGGTCCGCCGAGTCGCTTTGTCGCTTTACAGTATAAACACCGCTGCGGATTGACAGAGGCGTCCCCCAGTGATTACAGTCAACCCATGACGTACCACCGCACGAGCGGGGAGAGGAGAAACCGCACCATCGTGGCAGCGCGCTTTACCATTCGAGCCGGCCGGCACGCACGCCGCTTCGCGCCGATCACCGTACCTTTGGCGGAGATTCCGGAGGGGGACCTGGGTGTCCGTAACGTCACCACGGGTGAGGTTGTTGCCGCCCAACGATGTCCGGAAGGCATCGTCTTTGTACTCGGCGACCTGGCTGTCGGCGCGGAAGCCCACTTTGAGCTCCAGGTCGGCACGAGTTGCGGCGCCGGCGTGCAGGTCGCCGAGCGGGAGCAGGAACTGGAAATCACTATTGACGGCGACCTCTTTACCCGCTATCGCTACGGCGGCGAAGGTTTAGCCCGACCCTATTTCTGGCCGGTCGTCGGTCCCGACCGCCGCCAGGTCACGCGCGCCTTCCCGATGGTGGCGGATGCACCAGGCGAAGTGCACGACCATCCCCATCACCGCTCCATCTGGGTCGCCTACGGGGAGCTGGACGGGTACGACGCCTGGGCCGAGGGGCCCAATCACGGCTCAACGCTCCATGTTGCCTTTGACGCCATCACTAGCGGCCCGGTCTTCGGCGGATTTCGCGAGCAGACGAAGTGGGTTGACGCTGTCGGCTGGCAGTTGCTCAAGGAGGAACGTGAGGTCCGGGTCTACCAAACACCGGGCGACAGCACGTTGATGGACGTGGACCTGCATTGGACCTTTGCGCGTCTCGACGGTCGCGGCCGCCGTTTCAGCCTGGGCCAGGTCCATGTGGGCGACACAAAGGAGGCGGGACTGATTGCCGTACGTGTCGCCAGCAGCATGGACGCCAAAGGCGCCGGCACCATCGAAAATGCCTGGGGGGGGACGAACGAGGCGGAAACCTGGGGCAAGCGCGCGCCCTGGTGCGATTACTCCGGTCCGGTCGACGGCCAAACGGTGGGCATTGCTGCCTTTGACCATCCGTCCAATTTGCATTTCCCCTGCTACTGGCACGTCCGCAACTATGGCTTGATGGGCGCCAACCCGTGGAGCGGTGAGAACTTCACCAACAACCCGCTGGAAAATGGCGCCACCACCTTCCGCTTTGGTGACGAACTGCGCTTCCGCTACCGCCTCTATATTCATCCGGGCGATGCCTCCAGCGCGCGGGTCCGCGATCACTGGTTCAACTTTGGCTTCCCACCCCAAGTCACGGTTGAGGGCTAAGCTGTGCGTTTCGCGATTTGCAACGAACTGTTCGAAGGCTGGTCGCTCGACGACACCTTCCGCACGGCGCGCGACCTCGGCTACGACGGCATCGAGCTAGCGCCATTTACCCTTGCTCCCACAATTACCGACCTGGCGCCGGACCAGCGAGCGGTAATCCGACAAGCAGCCGGCAATTACGGCCTGTCGATCACGGGCCTGCACTGGCTGCTGGCGCGCGTTCCTGGCGTCCACCTGACTAGCCCGAATCCGGCCCTGCGGGCGGTGACGTGCGCCTACCTACTGGAACTGGTCCGCGCCTGCGCCGACCTCGGCGGTAGCTTCCTCGTCTTCGGCTCGCCCAAGCAACGCGACGTGCTGCCCGGTGTTGACCGAGACGCCGCCTGGGAATGGAGCCGGGAAACGTTCCAGGCGGTCGGGCGTTTGGCGGCCGACCGCGGCGTGACGTTCTGCCTGGAGCCGCTGGCGCCAACGGAAACCAACCTCTTCCGGACCGCCGCCGAAGCGGCGCGCATGGTCGACGAAGTCGGCCAGCCCACCTTCCGTCTCATGCTGGACGTCAAGGCGATGTCGAGCGAATCCCTGGCCATTCCGGAAATCATCGCAGCACAATGCCACCGCTTCGTCTACTTCCACGCCAACGATGCCAACTTGCGCGAACCCGGCTCCGGCGACGTCGATTTCGCGTCGATCTTCCAGGCGCTGCGCACGGTCGGCTACGACGGCTGGATGTCCATAGAGGTATTCGACTACAAGCCGGACCCGATCACGATCGCGCGGCGGGGGCTGGAGCATCTGCGAACCGTGGGAGGTTAGTTCCCCCCTTCATCGCCAGCGCCTGCCGCGCCGCTTCCACGATCGCCGCCGCGTCCATGTGGTACTTTCGCAGCAGTTCCATGTTATGTCCGCTTTCGGCCAGCACGTCACGAATGCCGATGCGCCGGACGGGGACGGGGCAGCGTTCACCGACCACTTCCGCCACAGCGCCGCCGAGGCCGCCGTAGATGGAGTGGTTTTCGGCAGTCACGATCGCGCCGGTTTCGCGGGCGGCCCGCACGACCGCCTCTTCGTCCAACGGCTTGATGGACGCCATATTGATGACACGGGCTTCGATGCCGTCCCGCGCCAGCGTGTCCGCCGCCTCCAATGATTGGCTGACCAGCGGGCCACCGGCGATGATCGTCAGGTCGCCGCCGTCCCGCACCTGGCAGGCTTTGCCCAATTGGAAGCGGTAGCCAGGCGGAGAGACGTCCGGCCAGGCGTCGCGCGTCAGGCGGAAATAGACGGGACCGTCGTAGTCCAGAATCACTTCCAGGCATGTGCGGAGCTCTAATTCGTCCGCCGGGTCGACGACCACCATGCCCGGTGTAGCGCGCATGATCGCCGTATCCTGCACCGCCTGGTGGGTGGCGCCGGTGTGTCCCGTCAGGATACCGGTGTAGGCGCCGATCAGTTTGACGTTCGCGCCGGCGTGGGCCACCGATATGCTCACCTGGTCGAGGGCGCGCTTGCTGAGAAACACGGCGAAGCTTGAGACGACAGCGATTTTGCCGAGGCTGGCCAGGCCGGCGGCCACACCCACCATGTTCTGCTCGGCAATGCCGACCTGGACAAAGCGCTCGGGAAAGGTGTCCCGAAATTCCGTCACGCGCGTCGACGTAGCGAGGTCGCCATCCAGCACTACGAGGCGCGGGTTACTGCGCCCCAACTCGACCAACGCCGTCCCAAAGACATCACGCAAGGCTCGCATCAGGACAAGGCTTCCAACTCGGACAGCGCCTGAGCGGTCAACTCCGGCGTCAGGGGTTTACTGTGCCATTCAAAGGAATGCTCCATGTACGAGACGCCTTTCCCTTTGACCGTATGGGCGATGATGATGGTCGGCTTGCCCACCACAGACCGCGCCTCGTCCAGGGCATGCACGATGGCGGCCATGTCGTGACCATCGATTTCCAGCGTGTGCCAGCGGAAGGCGCGCCACTTGTCGACGACCGGAGCGATATCCATCTGGTGGGACACGTTACCACTCTGTTGCACGTCGTTATAATCCAGCACAGCCGTCAAGGTGTCCAGTTGCCAGTTCGCGGCCGCCATTGCCGCCTCCCAGATCTGCCCTTCCTGGCTTTCACCATCGCTGATCATCGTGTAGACGTGGAATGGGCGATGATCCATCTTCGCGCCCAGGGCCATGCCGACAGCGATGGACATCCCCTGACCCAGCGAACCGGTCGACGCTTCCACGCCGGGCAGCAGGTGCAAATCGGGATGCAACTGCAGCCGGCTATTGAGCAGACCGAACGTGAGCAGCTCATCGATCGGAAAGAAGCCGCGCTCGGCCAGCGTGGCGTAGAAGCCGGAGGCGGCATGGCCCTTGGAGAGCACAAAACGGTCGCGATCTGGCCAATCGGGTCGCGCCGGGTCAATGCGCAGGGCATGGAAATAGAGCGCTACAAACAGGTCGGTGGCCGAAAGCGGGCCTCCCTGGTGCCCGACCCCGGCGTTGGCGGTCATTTCGACGATATGCCGGCGCACCGCCCGGGAACGGGTCCCCAACGCGGCAATGTCCGGCTCCTGCACCGTCGCCATCACTTCTCCATGCGCCCAAGGCGGCGTAGGGGGCGGGGCAGCAAGGCATTCCCTTCAGCGATAAAGAGGGAGATGACGCTCAGGAGGAAGCCGGCAAACGCAAAAGCGCCGGATATATTCCACCACAGGGCTGCATGGGTGCGCCCGGCCTCGTCCATGAGGCCGGCGCCGATCACGATAAGCACGATACCAACGATCAGCAGACCGCGCGCCCGCCGCCTGGTTGCATCCATCATCGTCCTTCCTACAGCAGGTAAATGGTGATCAGCAGGGCTCCCCACACCGCGTCGACGAAATGCCAGTACATGGTAGCCGCCTCGACGCCGAAATGGTGCTCCGGTGTGAAGTGCCCACGGTAGGACCGAATCAGGGTGATGAGCAAGAAAATCAGCGCCACGGAGACGTGGGCGCCGTGAAAACCGGTGGTGGTGAAGAAGGTCGAACCGAAGACGCCGTCGGCCGGCGTGAAGCCGACATGGGTATATTCCCAGCCCTGCCCGCAAAGGAACAGGAATCCGAGCACCATCGCCATGATCGTCAGCCGCTGGTGGGCCCGGCGATCACCACGTCTGATCGCTTGACTGGCCATATGTTGCGGGACGCCACTGGAGAAGAGGATCACCGTGTTGATCAGGGGCAAGGTCAGTTCCAGCCGGGCGTGCCCGGCCGGGGGCCAGGCCGGCAGGCTGAAGCGGAGGAAGAGGTAACTGGAAATCAGCGTGGCGAAGAAGATCGCCTCCGAAGCAATGAAGGTGGCCATCGCCCACCATTCCATGCTACGGCCGCCAATCGACATGGTGGTCGAATGCGCGGTCGCCTGCGCTCCCATCGTTGCCATACGGTCTCCCAACCCTCTCTCCGCGTGCCTCTATGCTTCGCTGATCTGCACGCCCCATGCCACGATGGACCAACCCATGCCGATAACCCCGATCGCACTGACAACAATCGTCAGGATCCACTGCCAGATGCCAACACCCGTACTGCCGTAATGGGGGAAGAACAGAAAGCCGAACATCACCATAAAGAGGAAGAAGGACAGGGCGAAGGGCCAGATGCTGGGGCCAGGCAGGTGGATATGTTCCTCCTCATGGGTCTCGACGCCGGTCGCCACCCCGCCGTGATCATGGTCGTGACGCTCCACCATCCTAGTGCCCTCGCTTCCAGTCCGGATCGTCCGGATGATCGAGATCCCACACCGGGCGCCGTCCGCGCACGGTCGGGATCGTCTTGAAGTTATAGACGGGGGGCGGCGACGAGGTGGCCCATTCCAGGGTGTACGCACCCCAGGGATTGTCGCCGGCAATCTCGCCCTTGCGGAGACTATGGAAGAAGTTGTAGAGGAACAGCGCGGTGGCGAAGAAGATCACAAAGGCGCCGATCGTCTCGATGGTGTTGTAGCCGGACCAGCCCTCGCCGGTGGGATAGGTGTAGATGCGGCGCGACATGCCCAGAATTCCGACGATATGCATCGGGAAGAAGGTGACGTTGAAGCCGATGAAAGTCAGCCAGAAGTGAATCTTGCCTAGACGCTCGTTCAGGAGCCGTCCGCTGATCTTCGGAAACCAGTAATAGGTTCCGGCGAAGACACCGAACATGGTGCCGCCGAAGAGCACATAGTGAAAGTGCGCCACGACGAAATAGCTGGAGTTGACCTGCCAGTCGATCGGCACGACACCCAACATCACGCCGGTCAAGCCGCCGATGGTAAACAAGGCGACGAACGCCACGGCATTGAGCAGCGCTGTCGTGAAGATCAACGTGCCGCCCCAGAGTGAGGCCAGCCAGTTGAAGATCTTCACCGCGGTCGGAATAGCGATAATGACGGTGCTGAAGGCGAAGAAGCCTTCGGCCACCAGCGGCAGGCCGGCGGCGAACATGTGGTGGGCCCAGACGCCGAAGGACAGGAAGCCGATCGCCACGGTTGACCAGGCAACAAAGGAGTAGCCAAAGAGCGGCTTGCGTGAGAACACGGGGATAATCTCGGAAATCATCCCCATCGCCGGCAAGATCAGAATGTAGACCTCCGGGTGGCCGAAGAACCAGAACTCGTGCTGCCAGAGGATGGGATCGCCCCCGCCGGCAACGACGTAAAAGGCGGTGCCGATATGACGATCAAGAAAGATTTCGATGCTGGAGGTCGTGAGCGACGGCATTGCACCAAGGATCAGCACCGCCATCACCAGAAGCGTCCAACAGAAGATGGGCAGCCGGTTAAAGGTCATGCCCGGCGCCCGCATCTTCACGATAGTGACGACTAGATTGACGGAACTGGTGATCGATCCGACTCCTAGGATGTTAATGCCCAGGGCCCAGAAATCTTCGTTCAGGCCTGGCGCATAGGCCAGCTCGGTCTGGTTGGCATAGTTGTACCAGCCGGCATCCGGCGCCTGGTTGACGAGGAAGCCCAGGTTGATGAAGATGCCCCCCATCAGGAAGAACCAGTAGCCGAGGGCGTTGAGCTTTGGGAACGCCATATCGCGCGCTCCAAGTTGCAACGGCACGAAGTAATTACCGAATCCGGCCAGCAGGGGCATGACGACGAGGAACACCATCGTCGTGCCATGCATGGTGAAGAGCTGGTTGTACAACTCCGGTGACAAGAACTGCATATTCGCCCGCGTCAACTGGATACGCAGCAGCATCGCCTCAACGCCGCCGACGAGAAAGAAAAAGCCCGACGTGAGCAGGTAGAGGATGCCGATCTTCTTGTGGTCGCTGGTGGTGATCCAGTCAACGAGCCCGGAATCTAAAAAGGGCCGTCGAGCGGAGGCGGTAACGGTGCCGGTATATGTCGCCATCGTGTCTTCTTTCTCTCGACCAGACCTACTTCAGACTCTCCAGGTACGCCGTCAAGTTCTGCACCGTTTGCGCATCGAGCGTCCCCTTGTTGATGAATATGGTCATCAAGTTGCCCGGCTTCTCCGCATTGGGGTCCGCCAACCACAACTGCATGTCGTGTGCGTTGTTGACCATGACGCCGCCGGCCATGATGCCGCGGCTGCCATAGTGCGTAAGATTCGGACCACGAACCAGGACTCCGTTATGCGGAAAACCCGCCGGCTTATTCGCGCCCAGTTGGTGGCAAATGGGGCAACCATGCGCCGTGAAAGCCGTGGCGCCGGCCTTCTCCTGAGCTGTGGCCGGCGGCGTTGGCGGGGCCTGTTGTCCGGCCAACCAGGCAGCATAATCGGCAGGACTCTGCACGATGACGTCGAAGCGCATAAGCGCGTGTTCCAAACCGCAAAACTCGGCACAGAAGCCGTGGTAGGTGCCGATCGTGGTGGCATGGATTGGCACAATGTTGTCGTGGCCCGGAATAGCCTGCACTTTTCGATCCAGTTCCGGCACCCAGAAGTTATGCACCACGTCATCGGACATCACGTGCAAAGTGACATCCGTATTCACCGGAATGTGCAACTCGCCCGCAGTCGACACTCCCTGCTGGTGGTAATCAAACTCCCACCACCACTGGTGACCGGTCACCGTGACTTCCAGCGCATTCGGCACCGGCGACGCCACCGCCTTCATCGTCGTAAAGGTGGCGAGCAGGACGCCGAGCAAGACGACGGTAGGGACGATCGTCCAGGCAATCTCCAGCGGCGTGTTGCCTTGCACCTGGCGCGGCAACGACGCACCGGCGGTGGAACGGAAGCGGAAGACGGCATACAGCAGGATCCCCTCCACGACGACGAAGACGCCGACGGCCATCCAGAGAATCACCCAGAACAGGGTGGCGATGTCGCGGGCGCCGGTGCCATGCGGATCCAGCATATTGGCGCCTTCACCGCAGCCGCTCAGTACCAGTGCCGCGCCCACTGCGAGAGCGATCAGGCGCAGGACGCCCTTCGGCGCCCCCACGCGCCGCGCCCAGCTTAGTAATGATGACCCCATGTCCCCTCCGGTCAATTCGCAACCCGCATAGTAGCACCTTTCCAAAGGCCGCTACCGGCGCCGTTCGTCCTTGGCCTTCGGCTGCCGAGAAATACTGGCAGCAGTCTATCCCGACGGTACCGATGGTAAATGGAGCGTTTGACACCTTGCAACTCTGCTACATTACCCCTATAATCAGCCCGCGGCTCGCAGGCTTGCCTTCCCAGTTCGACGTTCGCCAGCGTACGAGACAGTCGTCTAGTGAATGGGGCGTCACGATGCAAACCCATACTGTCGTCGGCTCGCGGCCTCCCGCGTCCGGCGGATGGCGTGCTGGGCGTCGCCGGGCCTATCTGCCGGCCGCGAGCATCCTGGCGCTCGTGCTCGGCGGCTGTGCCGCACATCCCCAGACGACGCTGTCGCCGGAGTCGGACTACGGCCAGAATATCCAGAATCTCTTCGCCCTGACCTTCTGGGCCGCCGTCGGCGTCTTCCTCGTGGTCGGGGGCATGCTGGTCTACGCCGCCATTCGCTTCCGTGGCCGCCCTGGCGATCCCCGGCCCCCGCTGCTCCACGGCAATCGCAATCTGGAGATTGCCTGGACGGCAGCGCCCGTTGTGATTTTAATGTTCATCGGCGTGCCGACGGTTGGCCTGATCTTTCAAAGCGGAGGAGACGCTCCGGCCAACGCTTTGCAGGTGACGGCGATTGGTCACCAGTGGTGGTTCGAATTCAAGTATCCAGATCAGCACGTCGTCACCGCCAACGAGATGCACATTCCCACCGGCCGGGCGGTGAATATCGCCCTGCAGTCGACCGACGTCATCCACAGCTTCTGGGTGCCGAAGCTGGCCGGCAAACGCGACATGATTCCCAACCATACCAATTACATCTGGTTCACGCCGGAGAAGACCGGCACCTATTACGGCGAGTGCGCGGAGTTTTGCGGCATATCCCATGCCAATATGGGCTTCCGGCTCGTCGTGGATACGCCCGCCGACTTCGCCGTCTGGTTGTCCGCGCAGCAACGTCCGGCCTTGGCGCCGGGCAACGTTCAGGCGCAGGCCGGTGCCAAGACCTTCCTCACCGCCGGTTGCACCGGCTGCCACACCATCGCCGGCACGAACGCAAAGGGCGTCATCGGACCCGACCTGACGCACTTTGGCAGCCGCTTGACCCTCGCCGCGGGTCTCTTGCCGAACGACGCCGCCGACCTGCAGCACTGGTTAGCGGACCCGCAGGGCGTGAAGCCCGGCAACCTGATGGCGAACGTCGTGAAGCCGGGATCGCTCACGCCGCAGCAGATTGCGGATCTCAATGTCTACCTGGAGAACCTGAAGTGATGTAGCTGAGCGTATGGACATCGACACACCGGCACTGTGCCGCGCGATGGACGCTCAGCCCTGAAGGAGGGAGATCGGTCAGCCATGGCAACGGTCGTACACCCCGGCGTTCTCACCCCGCCTGCTCGTTATGGGGCTTTCGAGGGTTTCATGAGCTGGCTGACCACGGTGGACGCCAAGCGGATCGGCATCCTCTACGGCGGCTCGGCTTTCGCCTTCTTCCTCATCGGCGGCATCGAGGCGATGCTCATGCGCATTCAGCTCGCCCACCCCAACGAGCACGTCATCAGTCCGGACATGTTCAACCAACTGTTCACGATGCACGGCACCACCATGATCTTCCTGGTGATCATGCCGCTGAACGCCGCCTTCTTTAACTACATCGTGCCGCTCATGATCGGTGCGCGCGACGTGGCCTTCCCGCGCCTGAACGCCTTCAGTTTCTGGATTTTCCTGGCCGGCGGACTCCTCATGAACGCCAGCTTCTTCCTCGGCGGGGCGCCGAACGTTGGCTGGTTCGCCTACGCCAACCTGACCGAGCCCGCCTTCTCGCCGGGGCACGGCGTCGACTTCTGGCTGTTTGGTTTGCAGTTGCTGGGGTTCTCCTCCCTGGCGGCGGCGTTCAACTTCATGATCACGATCATCAACATGCGGGCCCCAGGCATGCGCTTTCTGCGCATGCCGCTGCTCTGCTGGATGACGCTCGTCACGACCTTTCTCTTGATCCTCGCCTTCCCGATCCTCACCGCCGCCCTGGTCGAGTTGATGTTTGATCGCTTCTTCAACACCAACTTCTTCAATACCGCCGCTGGGGCGAACCCCCTGCTCTGGGTACACCTCTTCTGGATCTTCGGTCACCCCGAAGTCTATATCCTGATCCTCCCGGCCATGGGCGTGATCTCGGAGATCATGGCGACCTTTTCGCGCAAGCCGTTGTTCGGTTATCCAGTGGTGGTCTTTTCCGGCATCTCCATCGCCTTCATGGGCTTCGGGGTCTGGGCCCACCATATGTTCTCCGTCGGCCTCGGCCCGATTGCGGACTCGGTGTTCGCCGTCTTCACCATGCTGATCGCCATCCCTACCGGCATCAAAGTGTTCAACTGGGTGGCGACGCTGTGGAATGGCTCCCTGAACGTGAAGTCACCACTGCTCTACGCCCTTGGCTTTATCTCTATGTTCATCGTGGGCGGGATCAGCGGCATCATGCACGCCACGCCGCCCCCGGACCTCCAACAGCACGGCAGCTACTTCGTGGTCGCCCACCTGCACTACGTGCTCTACGGCGGCAGCGTCTTCGGGCTGTTCGCCGGTATCCACTACTGGTTCCCAAAAGTCACCGGGCGAATGTTAGACGAGAAGCTGGCCCAGATCACCTTCTGGGTGATGTTCTTCGCCTTCAATATCACCTTCTTTCCGATGCACTTTACCGGTTTGCTGGGCATGCCCCGACGGGTCTACACCTACGCCGCGGCCCTGGGAGTCAGTGATCTGAATCTACTCTCTACGCTCGGCTCGTTCGTGCTCTTTGCCAGCGTGGCGATGCTCACGTGGAATATCTTGACCAGCGTGCGTCGGGGAAAGCCGGCGCCCTGGGATCCCTGGGACGGCGCGACCCTGGAGTGGGCGACGTCGTCACCGCCGCCTGAGTACAACTTCGCCGTCATCCCGCCAGTGCTGGGTCGGGAGGCCTTCTGGCAGTTGAAGTACCCGGAGTGGCGGGGGGCGGGGCGGGCCACCGCCGAGTCGCGTGCCATGGCGCCGATCTCCGGCGGCGCAGGCGTGATTGTGGATGCCGCAGGACATGGGCCGGAGGCGCCGGTCTATATTCACATGCCCCGGCCTTCCTGGTTCCCGCTCATTGTGGCGGTTGGCGTACTCTGCTTGCTGACCGGTGTCATCTACACCTTCATTCTGTCCGGCATCGGCCTGCTGCTGATGCTCGTCGGCATCTACGGTTGGTCGTTCGAGCCGGCGCCGGGACCGCCGGCCGTGGTGCCGGCAGCCGAGGCGGCGCTGGTCACCTTCGTTCCCGGCCACGTGCCGTCCTGGATTCACGAGTCGCCGGAGGAGCGCTAGACCATGGTAGTTATCGTCCCCACCGCCGGCCACCCCGAGGCCCCGGCCACCACCACTGGGCTGAACCACCGGAAGTTGCTCATGTGGGCCTTCCTCGGCTCCGACTGCCTCTTCTTCGGAACCTTTATCAGCACTTACATGCTCTACCGCGGCCAGAGCGTCTCCGGTCCCAAGCCGAGCGATGTCTTCAACATTCCCTACACCTCCGTCAGCGCCTTTGTTTTGCTCATGAGCAGCCTGGCTATGGTGCTGGCCCTGGCGGCGATCCAGCGGAATGACGTCCGCCGTTTCCGCATCTGGATCATGGCGACGGCGCTTCTCGGTATGACCTTTCTCGGCGGGCAATTTTACGAGTTCACTACCTTCTATACGCACGAGGGGTTGACGCTGCACGGCAACATCTTCGGCACCACCTTCTTCGTGCTGACCGGCTTCCACGGCGCCCACGTGACGGTCGGCTGCATCTGGCTGGTGTCCACCTTCGTGCTGTCATTTTTCGGCAAGATCCGCCAGGACAACAGCCTGGACGTGGAAATTGCCGGCCTCTACTGGCACTTCGTGGATATCGTCTGGATCATCATCTTCACACTGGTCTACCTCGTTCCGGTGTGAGTGTTGGCGGCGTGTGCGTGGGCAGGCGCCAGTTGCCGTTGATGCGGCGTGTTGGGAGGCGGACATGAGCGACGAGTTGATGCAGCATCCAGCCGTGGCTTCGGGCGGGGTTGCGACGGCCGATCATTCGGGCGAGGGCTACGGGTACGAGCGGGTGGCCGGCGAACATAGCCATCCGAACGCCTTGCGCTATGTGCAGATTGCCGCGATTCTGGCCATCCTGACCGCCTTCGAGGTCACGGTCTACTATATGCAGTCGATCCGCATCTACCTGGTGCCGATTTTGTTGACGCTCTCGGCCGTCAAGTTCGTGCTGGTGGTGCTCTTCTACATGCATCTCAAGTTTGATAGCCGGCTCTTCTCAGCGCTCTTCACCCTGGGCCTGCTGATTGCCGGCACGATCCTGGTCTCGTTAATCGTCCTGTTCCGTTCCTACTTTCTTGCCGGTATCACGGGCTAGGAGAGGCGGCATCGTGTTCGCATCCTGGCACGCCGACCCCACCGTGTGGGCGGGCGTGCTTATCGCTGGTGGCCTCTATGCCGGTTCCGGCTGGTCCTGGCGCCGTGAGTTCAATGCGACCCGGCACCCCACGGCCGGGCAGTCGGTAAGCTTTGGCCTGGGCCTGCTCGTGCTGGTCCTGGCGCTGGAGTCCCCCTTGGACACGCTGGGGGACCAGGCCTACTTCTACCTGCACATGCTGCAGCACCTGTTGCTGGTGCTGGTGGTGCCGGTGCTTTTGCTGGTGGGAATCCCGGGGTGGCTCCTCCGCCCCGTCCTGACCCAGCCTGCCGTCGCCCCCATCTTCCGGCTGCTTACCCGGCCCCTGGTGGCAACGCTGCTGTTTAATATGGTTTTCGCTGTGGCGCATCTCCCAGCGCTATTCGATTCGATATCTGCTAACGAGGCGCTGCACGCCGGCGAGCACTTGCTCTTCCTCGCCACCGGGATACTGCTCTGGTGGCCGGTGCTGGGATCGCTGGACGAGTTTCCCCAATTGTCCTATCCGTTACAGATGGGCTATCTGTTCCTGCAAACGCTGCCTTGCTCCCTCGTGGCGGCGCTCATCACGCTTTCCAGCAGCCCCCTCTACCGTCAGTACGCCCTGCTGCGGGGAGGACGCATGACTGCCCTGGATGATCAGCAGATCGGTGGCCTGCTCATGTGGATCGGCGGCAGCCTCTACTTCTTCCTGGCCATGGCGGTCGTCTTTTTCCTCTGGGCTGGCGAGGAGGAGCACTGGGTAACTATACCGGCGTTTGGTGGAGCGGCGGCGCGAGACGTTTAGAAGGAGGACACCATGCCCGAGAAGCGATTGCCATATTGGGCGGCGTTGGCAGCGCCGTTAGGTGTTGTGGCGTTTGTGGTCTGCGGCGTGAGCGCACTGGGGGAGATATTGCTGCACAGTCCGCGTGTGCTGACGCCGTTCATCGCCCTGTTCTACGCGGCGTTAGTGACCGCCGGTGCCACTTTTCTTTCCTGGCGCGAAGGCAAGCGAGCGGAGGGACGCTCGCCGGCCCAGGCCGAGCGTTAGAGTCGCCGGACCTTCGACTCAGTACCGTCCGCGGGGCCTGCCGAGGAGAGGCCGATAAAGGAGCCGATGAGGGCGCCGGCGCTGGCGCCAAACGCGACGCCGGCAAGGGCGGCATAGGACATGGGGACCGCGCCTCCTGCCAGCAGTGATATGACGATGCCGACAATCGCGCCGAGAACGCCCAGGATTACCATTCCAAGCGCCAGGCCGCGCTCCGCTGCCAGGTTGGCCAGCCTGATTGGACTCCCCGAAGGGCTATCCGGTTCCACGCTTTCGGCCAGTTCCAGAGCATACATCTCGCCCAATACGGAACCATAGGCCAGGTGCAGGATAAGGTTACCGAGCATCGGCAACGGCCCAGCCCCGATCGCCAGACCCAGGAAGCCCCCGCCTACGAGCGGTAGGAAAACGACCACCGACAGGATCCAGGGGCCGAGCGCAAAGAGGGCCCCGCGCTGCCAGCCCGGACCAGGGAGCCGAGGTTCAAAGACGATCACATAGACGAGTGCCCAGATCATACCGACGCTGAGGTGGACCAGCAAGGCTTTAGCGAGGGCATCCTGCACGGCGGTCGTCGCCGAGTTGCGGGTCAGCGCAACCAACCAGGTTCCGACGGTGCCAGAGGTGACAGGTCCCAGGACGCTGGCGAAAACGTAGGCGAGGAGGGCGACGGCGCCGGCGATGGTCGTACCGACAAAGCCGGCCAGCAAGGCGCGGGCGAGTTGATCACTCCGGGTCGACGTCGCGGGTAAAAGCATGGCACCACCCTTTTGCATCCAACCAGAAAGGCAAGAAACGAGGGCCTAATGTGGGCAACGTTACGACGTTACTATCGCATCAAGATATCCTTCACCGTCTACACTATGCCATAGGAACTTCGGGTCGTCAAGCGTCGGGCGGGCGACTGCCCCAGTGCGCTATGGGCGAAGCTTGTAGCCGACATCGCGCACCGTCAGTACGTAGCGCGGTGTGCGCGGCTCCGGCTCGATCTTGGCGCGCAGGTGGCGGATATGCGAATCGAGTAAGCGCGATTCGCCTTCGGTGACGTAGCCCCAGACGGCCTGCACCAACTCGTCGCGTGTGGCGACGCTACCCGCATGGTGGGCTAGATAGGCGAGCAGATTAAACTCCGTGCGCGTCAGCACCACGTCCCGTCCACCGACGGCCACCGTGCGGGCCTGGGCATCAATCACCAGATCGCGGAAGCGGTAAGGGGCGTCGCCTTCCGACCCGCGCGCACCGCGCCGCAGCACGGCACGTATACGGGCAATCAACTCTCGCGGGCTGAACGGCTTCGTCACGTAATCGTCGGCGCCCAGCTCCAGTCCGGTGATACGGTCCATTTCATCCCCCCGCGCCGTAAGCATCACCACCGGCAGGTTACTAAACTGCCGAAGTCGGCGGAACAGTTCGATTCCATCCACGTCCGGCAGCATGAGGTCCAAAATCACTACATCCGGTACCTGCGTCTGGATGCGCTCCAGACCGTCGCTGCCGGTCGCCGCCTCGTCGACCAGAAAGCCTTGCCGCTCGAAGGCGACTCGCAGGCTGAGGCGCACAGCCTGGTCGTCCTCGATGACCAGAATACGTGGACCAGCCGACATGGCGATCATCCGGCGACCACCGGCAGCGCCAACGGCAGCGTGATCCAAAACGTTGCGCCCTGACCAGGGTTGCTTTCGACGCCGACTTGACCGTGTAGCAGCATCATGAGTTCGCGAGTCAGATAGAGACCGAGGCCGACCCCATCGGCGGAAAAACCAGATGGCCCCGCGAAGCGCCGGAAGAGCAGCCGCTGTTCATCGGGCGGAATGCCGGGACCGCGGTCAGTTATCGACAGACGCATCTGCTCTCCCTGCCCAATTGCACGAATCTCAATCGGCGCTGCCGGCGGCGAAAACTTTATCGCGTTGGAAAGCAAATTATCGATTACCTGACGGAGGCGGTCGGGATCGGCAAGCACTGGCGGCAGCTGCGCGACGATCGCCACATCAAAGCAACGTGCCGGCGTGAGGTGGCGTGGTAAGGCCAGCGCCTCATCGACAATGCCGGCAATGTCCACCGGACGCGGATGACACGGCAGGGTGCCGGCTTCCAGCCGCTCCGCATCCAGCACATTTTGCACCAGCCGGCCCAGGCGCTCCGCCTCGCGATTAATGGTTCCGGACAGCACTCGCACTTCCGCACCGGAAAACTCGTGGTCGGCCAGCAGTTCACTGAGCGCCTGGATCGACGTGAGCGGCGTGCGCAACTCGTGGGAAACCGTGGAGAGCAGCGCCGACTTCATTCGCACCAATTCGCGGGCCGCCGTGACGTCGCGCAGGACAATCACCCACCGCACCTCCTGCGCCGGACCGCCGCGGGCACGAGCGACCGTCGCGCCGAACCAGCGGTCCCTCCCCCCCTTCCCGCGAACGAGGGTTTCCACGTAGGCATTGGCCGTTCCGGCGGTGAGCACCGCGCGCAGCGCGCAGCGGCCATCTTCGTCCCGGCACTGCAGCACGGCGTGTATCTGTTTGCCGATGGCCTCGCGGGCGCGCAAGCCCGTTAGCCGTTCGCAACTGGGGCTGAAGAGCACGATGCCGCCGGCGCTATCCAAGGCGACGATACCGTCCTCGGCGTGACGCACGATCGCGTCAAGCAACTCCTTCTGGCGCGATACCTCCGCCAGCGCCCGCTTGGTGCGCGCCCGTTCCAGCGCCTGCTCAATTGCTGCCGCTGCCTGATTGGCGAAGCTCACCAGCAAGCCGACCTCGGCCGGAGAGAACTGGTGGGGCTCCGCCAGGTAGACGTTCAAGGCGCCGATCGGCTGTCCTTCGCTGAAGAGCGGCGCGCTCAGGAGGGATCGCAATCCCTCTTCCTCCAACCGGTCCCCGCCGTCCAGCGCCGGCTGGTGCGCGGCGTCGGCGACGGCCACGGGTTGCCCCGTTTGCACCACCCGCGCCGTAACGCCCTCATCGGGCTGTTGGAGCGCCACCTCGCGGGCAAAGGCGCGACTGAGGCCACAACTGGCCAGGCGGCGCAGTCGCCCCTGCTCGTCACGGCGCCAGACGGCGGCGGCCGGCGCGTCAAAGAGGGCCAGGACACCGGCCAGCACGGTCTGTAAGACATCGTGCAAGGTCAAACTGGAGACGACGGCCAGGCTGGCTTCCAACAGCGAATGCAGTTGCGCCCGGGTCCGCTCCAGATCCGCGCTCAACGCCTGATTACGCGAGCGAAGCGACCCATCTACGTCGGAAACGCCCACCTGGCGACCCCGTCATTCCATTGCCGGCGGCGCGGCCGCCAGGACCTCCACCGAATCGCTTGGCGAGAGTTCACCTCCGTGCAGCACGCGCGTGTAAACGCGACTCTCGCCTGGATGATCTTCCTGCAAAATGCGGGCAAATTGACCATTCGTAAAGGATGCGGCGATATTCAGGCAGGGCGTTGTATAACGAGTGACTTCCAGGAGCACGTCAGAGCCGAGGCGCAGTCGTGCGCCAGGCACGACGAGATGCCAGTCCAGCCCGGCCACGGTGACGTTCTCCCCCGCCGTGCCCGGCGCGATCGGGTGCCCCTCCGCCTGCAGCCGCTGGATCACTTCCAATGAATACAGGCAAACGGCGCGCTCCGGGCCGCCATGCCCGGCACTGCGGTGCCTATCACCGTCCAGGCCGAGTGTGCCGACCACCGCCTGCTCCACGGGCAGCTTCGGCACGCCACCGGGTGAGGTGTTGAGTTGGACGATCCGACCTGGCGCTGGCTGGGGCATTGGGGAACCTTTCCTCCTGACCTCCTTCCCGGCGCGGGAAGGAGGAACGCTGCTGCTCTGTTTATAGCGATGGCATCAAGCGGATGATACCGCGACAGAAGGGGTCCGGCACTGGCCGCTGGACGTGAGCAGCAGAATCGCCCGCTCCTCGACTACCGTACCGCAGTGTGCTCCTGCCAGCCCATCCCTTCCCTTCCCTGCTCCCTTGCTCCCGAGAACAGGTACCATCCATCCATGGCAACGTTCGCGAACTTTCTGGCGGTGGATCTGGGCGCTTCCAGTGGGCGAGTAATGCTGGGCCGCTGGGACGGTCGTCGCTTCGCCTTGAAGGAGCTGCACCGCTTTCCGAACGGCGGCATAGCCGTCCATGGCCACCTCCATTGGGACATCCTACGCCTCTGGCAGGAAATCCAGGCCGGTCTAGCCCGCTATGCCGCCGAGTACAATGCTCCTCTCGCCGGCATCGGCGTGGATAGTTGGGCCATCGACTTCGGCCTGCTGGATGGCAAGGGCCGCCTGCTCGGCAACCCCTTTCACTATCGCGACCGCCGCACCGATGGCGCGCCGGAGCAGGTATTCCGGCGGCTGCCCTGGCCGGACCTGTTTGCGCGGACCGGTATCCAGATGCTGCCCTTTAACACGCTCTATCAGTTGGCAAGCATGCAGATGAGCACTGAGCCGCAGTTGGCAGCGGCGAAGACCCTCTTGCTCATGCCCGACCTGCTCGGCTACTGGCTCACCGGACGCCAGGTAGCCGAATATACCAACGCCAGTACTACCCAGTTGCTCGACTGCCACACGCGTACCTGGGCGATCGACCTGCTCGAGCCCCTTGGACTTCCGGACGGCCTGCTCCCGCCGCTGGTTGACGCGGGCACACAACTCGGAACGTTGCTGCCGGAAGTGGCCGCCGACACCGGGCTGCCCAGCGGCGTGCCGGTCTTCGCTCCCGCCACTCATGACACGGCCAGCGCCGTTGCCGCGATCCCAAACCTGGACGAGCGCAGCGCCTACGTCAGCAGCGGCACCTGGAGTCTGATCGGCTTAGAAGTTTCGATGCCGGCAATCAGCGATGCGGCACGAGACAGCAACGTCACGAACGAAGGCGGCGTCTTCGGCACGATCCGATTGTTGAAGAACGTGAGCGGACTCTGGCTCGTGCAAGAATGTCAACGCCGGTGGCAGCAAATGGGCCGCCAGTACTCCTGGGACGAGCTGCTGGCGCTCGCCAGCAAAGCCCCATCCTTGCGCAGCCTGATAAATCCCGATGCCGCCGAGTTCTTGCACCCGACGGACATGCCGGCTGCCATCCGCGCCTACTGCCGTCACCACGGCGAACCGGAACCAGACAACGAGGGTGCCGTCGTGCGCTGTTGCCTGGAAAGTCTCGCCCTGGCGTATCGCGCGGTGCTGGAGGCGCTGGAGCAACTGGCCGCCAGACGTGTGGAGACAATTCGCGTCGTCGGCGGCGGCAGCCAAAACCATCTGCTCTGCCAGTTTACCGCCGACGCCTGCCGCCGGCCGGTAGTAGCCGGCCCCGTGGAAGCTACCGCCCTTGGCAATATCCTGATCCAGGCCATCGCTGCCGGGTACCTACCGGACCTCCCGACCGGCCGCCGAGCTGTGGCGGCTTCGGTCGAGTTGCAACAGTACACACCAGAGGCGGCAACAGCAGCACCCTGGGACGACGCTCATGTCCGCTTTCTTGCTGTGCATCGAAGCCACACCTCATGATCTGCCGGTTACGCGCAGCGCCCGGCAAGAGCCGGCAGCGTCGTCTTACATGTTATGTTGTAAGGACTTCAATCGAGTAAGGAGACATGTGGCCCGTGGTCCAAGCCCGCATTACTTCCAAGGGACAGATCACCATACCCAAACCAGTGCGAGATCGGCTTGGCGTTCAGCAAGGCGATGCGCTCGAGTTCCGGTTTGAAGGGGACCGTCTGCTTGTGGAGCCAATTCCTCATCGCAGTCTGCTGGAGTTCCGTGGGCGATTTGCCGTTCCGGCGGCACTCAACCACGAAGATGAGCGGGCGATGGCACGATCACAGCGGGTACAGCGGCTCACCGGTAGTCATCGGCAGGGCGAAAGTTGATGACCGAAGGACTCCTCGATGCGAACATGCTCTTACGGCTATTGACCAATGAGCCGCAACCCCTTGCCGAACGCACCGCCATCTTGCTAGCGGCGGCTGAACAACAACAGATTGCCCTGGTCGTTGCACCGCTGATCCTGGCCGAAGTGGTGTACGTACTGCAGTCTGTTTATAAGTGGCCGCGCACCGATATCGCGCAGGGCATGCTTGAGATGCTCGCCGCCCCTACCCTCGTCGTTCTGGAACCTGAAGTTATCGCACAGACACTCCGGTGGTATGGCGAATTTCCGCGTCTCGATTTTGCTGATGCCTACATCGCGGCGCTTGCAGCATACCGAGGGCATGGTGTTGTCTTTTCATTCGATCATGATCTTCGCCGTCTTCCCGGCATACGGCCCATCGAAGATGCAGCGCAACTACCAAGTATTCGAGCGCAATGAGATTTGACAGTGATGCGGGCCGCTCCGTACCATCCTAGCCGTCAGGATGCGTATGAACCTGCCCATTGTCGTGGCGTGGTCTGGAGGATGTTGTGGCCTATACCCTCGCCTTGTGTAGCTGGAGTCTGCACCGTCATCTCCCAATACGGGGGAAGGCGCCGGCGGAGACGCCGATCTCCTTGCTGGACTTCATCCGCATCGCCCGCGAACGGTATGGCATCGGTCAGGTGGAACTCTGTCAAATGCACTTCGAGTCGCGCAAGCTCAAGTATTTGGACACCATCAAGGCGACCCTCGGCCGCTTCAACGTGCGGGCGATCACGATGCCGATTGATGTGGGCAACATCTCCGACGTGGATCTTGCGAAGCGCGAAGCCGATATCCGAGAGATCATGCAGTGGATCGACGCCGCCGCCTACATCGGTATTCCCGCTGTGCGCGTCAACAGCGGGCGGCAGCCGGAGGGACAGTTCGACCTCCAGACCACGATTAACAGCTATCGTACGCTCGTGTCCTATGGCAAGATGATTAACTGCAAGATTCTGATGGAGAACCATGGCGGCATCTCCGCCGACCCGAGCAATATCGCCAAGATCGTCCAGGGCGTGAACAGCAACTGGTTCCGCCTGCTGCCGGACTTCGGCAATTTCGACCCCACGACGCGCTACGAAGGGCTGCAGACCATGCTGCCGATGGCGGCGGTCGTGCATGCCAAGACGCTCGATTTCGATGACCAGGGCGGCCAGACGACGTATGACTACGCGCTTTGCATGCGGCTCGTTGCTCAGAGCGGCTACCAGGGCCCGCTGTCGATCGAGTACGAGGGTGAGGGCGACGAGTACGAAGGCATCGCCAAGTCGCGGGACTTAATCCTCCGGCATATCGGCGCCCCCGCCGCTTGAGCGAGTCGGCGCCTGGCCGTCCTCAGTCGACGCTAATGATCGTGTAGTTGACTTTGCCGCTGGGAGTCTCCACCGGGACACTCTCGCCGATCGCCCGATTTAAGAGCGCCTTGCCGACCGGACTCTCGTTGGATATGCGTCCCTCCCGCGGTGACGCTTCGTGGGAGCCGACGATCACATAATCGGCGCGCCGGCCGCCGGCCATCTCAATCGTCACGCGCGACCCCAGATTCACGGTACCGTTGTGGCGATTCTCGATGACGACCGCGTCTTTCAGCAAGCGTTCCAGGTCGGAGATCTGCCCTTCTACAAATGCTTGCTGCTGCTTGGCATCCTCGTAAGCCGCACTCTCCGAAATATCGCCACCTTCACGCGCTTCGCGGATCATTTCCGCCACCTCGGCACGCCGGGACGTCTTTAAGAGTTCCAGCTCCGCTTTCAACTTCGTGAGGCCACCCGGAGTCAAGAATCGATCGGTCGTGTGATGTTCTGCCATTACCGTCCCTCGACAAAATCAAAACCGACTGGACAGCGTCCAGCCGGCAGGCCCCCAGAACCAGGGGGCAAAGCCATGGGAGCCAGGCATCGCCCGTCGCCTAGCATGTCTTGTATTATACCAGCGTCCTCCCCCCGAATGAGACCAGCGGTACAAGCATCGCCGCGATGGAGGCCCTACGCCACCGGCTGGTCGTCGCCGGTGCGGCGGTAGACCTCCTGTTCAAATTCTTCCAGCAGCCGCTCGCACTGTTGCAGCTCGGCGGCGACCTGCTCGCGC
>JBPCLN010000061.1:0-4224 GCA_051003235.1 Chloroflexota bacterium
CGGACGGCAGCAAACAGGCCATCTCCCGCGTGCAGGCCTGGAAGCTCGTCAAGGAGGCGTCAACGCGTGCCGGCATCCAGGTGCTGGCGATGCGGCCGTCGCAGCACGGCGACGCCGGCGAACCGGCCCCGGTGCATCCCCACCTGCTGCGCCACGCGCGGGTGCGGATGCTCGTCCGCTCGACGAAGAGCTTGCCGCTGGGCAGCAGCGGGGGCACCCCGTTCGCCAGTCCTGGCGTTTCAGGTACCCCCGACCGCTACGACCGTTCCGGAAAGACGCTTAGCGTCGCCGGAACAGCAGGGGCAGGCTCCCCAGACTCACGACGAGCAAGCCCAACAGCGCAAGAGCGCCCCACACGGGCACCTGGCCACCGGCACCAGTATTGGGCATCAGCGCCGGGATTTGGACGGGCGCTTGGGCAACACTGGTGGTGGCCCCAGCGCTAATCGTGAGGGTGCCGATCATCCCTTCGTGGACGGAGCACTCGTAGACATACGCTCCCGGCTTGGTGGACCCGTTGGTCACGATACTCCACTGCTGCGCGCTCGGACTGAAGCCGTAGCCCGTCCCAACCAAAAACCCCGAATCCACGATTTGGGTGGGATCGGTGAGGGCAACGCCGGACGCGGTCGTTCCGGGGTCTCCGATCAACTCCGGTGCCGGTTTCCCCGCTTCCAGGCAGGGCTGGAAGGCGGGGCCGTTGCCGGACGGCGGGCCGTTGGGCGGGTTCTGGAAGCTCGTGCCGCAGTCGAACCCGAATGGCTGATTCAGCCGCTGGTCCTTCGCCGGGAAGGATACGGTGTGGACCTCATTCGCCGACTTCCAGAGGTAGTTAACACGGTCGCCCGGTGCCAGCGCCAGCGACTGCGGCAGCATCTCGGTGAGGTTCACCTTCCCGTCCGCCGTGGCGGCGCCCACCGCGACCTGGTAGGTGCGACTGCCCGCTGCCCCGCCGGTGAAATGCGGAACGCTGAGCGCCTGCTCCACCGCCAACGCCTGGCTTTGCTCCGTGGCAAACTGCGTTGCCGACTGGCTATCGATCTGCGCCTGCGTGGTGGCCACCTGGCCGGCCTCCACTACATTGACTGTGCCGGTCATACCGGGGTGAATCCAGCAAAGGTAAGTATACTTGCCAACCGGCGCGTTGATCGTGATCTTCCAATCGATTGCGGTCGGCTGGTTGGTCCCCGGATCGAAGCCCGGAATGCCACCGGCGTCCTCGACATCGTCGCCGCCCTTGAACGTACAGGGCTGCTGATTCATCTGCACCACGCCGCATGTCGGCGGGTTATTCGGCTGCCCGATCGTGCCGCCCCCGTGCGTGCTCCCTCCGACGACCTCCTGTTGCCCCGGTCCCTGTTCGAGCTTTGGCAGCCCGGTGCCGATCGCCTGGACGGGGTCGTCGGTGTCGTTGCTACCCACGGGGTAGGCGGCACGCCCGGCTGCCTCACTCGGCGCGAGGCCGATGACGTGGAAGGCGCCCGGGGCGGTCCGAAAGTCGAGGGTATCGCCGGCGTGGACGGTGACGCTGCGGGTGAAGAAATCGGTGTACTCAAAGAGGCGGTGCTGGTCGGGCTGTTGGTTGGCCGGATCGCTGTGATCCACGCCGATCACCAGCGACTGGGCTTGGGCCAAGGGCTGGGCGAGGGCCGGGAGTGCTCCGAACCCCGCGAGGGCAAGGACAGTCCCAGCTCGAATGATAGCCGCGCGCCAGAGCATGCAGTGTCTTCCTTCCTCTTGCCAATGTACGGTCGGTAACGACCATGCGCCGGTACCACGCTGGCAACGGCAGCATCCAGCACATGGTCCGGACGCCTTGCTCCCTATAAAGCGCACCTCCTTGCCGTAAATACCTCAAAGTAACAGGCGGAGTATACAGCGTGGGCAGCACGGTGACCAGAGGGCCTTCATGCTGCGCAGACTAGTACGACAGCCGCAGATTACGGCGTTGCCGGCGGCGGTAATGGCAGCGGCGGGCGCGGGCTTGATGGCGGCGCCGCTCGGGCGAGGACAAGACCAGTGCCAGGCGGCGGCGGGCCTCCGGTAACGGCCGCTGCGGCGTCAGCGCCGCGACCAGCGCCAGCGGGTCGGCGCTGCCGGCCGACGCGCCCCTGCTGATTTTCCCCACCCGCTCCGGCTCGGCCGGTCGGCGGCGTTGGCGCGCTAGCGCAGCCAGGCGAGGAAGGCGTGGGCGAGGAGCGAGAGGGTGACGTGGCGGTGCCAACTGTGCCAGTGGCGCACCTCATATTGGTCCAGACCCGCCTCGCCTTTAGCCTCCTCCAGGCACTGCTCAATCGTCCGGCGCCTTCCGACCACGTGGACCAGCGCCTCCAGCGTCGTGCCCTCCGGGGCGAAGGCGCGGTAGGAGGCCAACTCGCCGTCGTCCAGCCTGCGGCGCACCAGCAGCCACTTGCGCCAGCCCGCCGCCGACGTCCACGATGCGGCTGATCCCCGAAAAGTAGTCGGCGGCGACCACCGCGGCCGCGACCTGAGTCGACCAGCTCGTCATCGCGTCGTTAAAGGGCTATGAGTAGCAGTGGAACAGAAACGGACGCTAAGGCGTATGTCGAGCTAAACGGTATCTGGAAGACCATGCGGACCTGGGAGCGCGTCCTCCACGTCGCCGTGCGGCCCGGTTTCCTGTGCTAATGCTGCGAGAAAGCCTGTTAGCACAGGAAGGCCGATAGGAAGAAGGCCTGAAGGCATCGGATCGGGCTTGGCGTACGTTTCTGCTCGGATGCTACTCATGGGCCCAAGAGCGCCGGGCGCTGCTCCCGCACCCCGACGTGACGATCACTCAAGCGGCGGCGGCGCACCGAGCAGGCCCCAGCGCCGCGCACGACAGGAGCCACGACGCTGCGACGGCGTGCCGGTTCAGTACGACCGGCGGTTCAAGCCACAACAGTACATTTGAGCAAGACCGGTCCATGGGGAGTGGGACCGCCGGGCGCCAGTTCCCTGGTGACGGCGACGATGTCACCTGCCTGCGGCGCTGCGGTGAGTTCCACGCCGCCAGTGCCGGACTCCGACGTCGCGAAGATACCGGCGCGTCCCGGCAGACCGTCACGAATGACCCAGACCTCGTAAACCGTGTCGGCGGGCAAGGGCGGCAGGTTCGTGATGTGGAGTCTGGAGACACGCCCAGGCTCCAGGAACAGCACTCCCTGCGCAGCGCCTCCTTCCGTGGTGGCGGTCAGCGCAAGCGGACCAATCGCGTAGTGTTGCTGATACTCGTGCAGATCCCAGCCGCCGAGGCCGACGACCAGCACGAAGAGCACGGCCGCGGCCGTCCAGGCAATAACCGGCCGCATCCAGAGGCGTGCCGAGGCCGGGCGCTGACTGCGCCGTTTAGCGGCTTCCGCCGCGACCACAGCGAGAATACGCCGCCGCAACGTGAGTGGCGGCGCGACCGGCTCCACCGCCAGCGGCAGTACCGCTACCACCTGCAGTATGGGGCGAAGATCCCGCCGGCACTCGTCGCACGTCCGCAGATGGTCCTCGAGCGCCGGCCGCTCGGCTTCCAGGAGCGCGTTGAGCGCGTAGGCGGCCAGTTGCTCCTGCGCTGTCTCGTGTTGCATCGCTTGTGCGCCGTTTCACCGCGCGCTGCCTGGACAAAGAATACCAGCCGGGCGTCGTTTTCTCTCCTTCCGGGTAGCTCGGAGCACGAGGCGGCCGGCAATAGCCGGGCTGCGGCGGGCCGCAGGGGAGGACGGCCGGCTGCGCCACGGACGCAAGAGCCGCAGCTATCCAGTGGACCACGACAAGAAGTTGATTCAGCGGAACATGCTATGCCCCAGCATATACGGCAAGCTCGCTTTCCACTGCTGGTGAAGCTTGGGCGACGCAGGTTCGGCACTAACCCGAGTGGACCTGCTCCCATGGCAGGGAACGTTTTTGGATACGGGGGTTTCGGCAGTGAGTGCTCGGAGATGAGTTGTGTTCAAGAGCTGGCAGCAGCCGGCCAGAGGGCCAGTTGCTACCCGTCGCTCATAGGGCCGTGGGGCGATTTTGTGCTACTGTTCATCGTGGAGCTCCCAGAACTCCAGCTGCGGTGAGGCGTCCCGCGTCCGGGAGAACTGGGGATCGGACACGCTGCGGAGCCACCGCGCTTTGCGGTTGTACCGAGCGGCGTACTGCGCGAGCAGGGCCTCCCGTTAGGCGATGTGTAGCCGGCCCTCGGAGAGCCAGATCGAGACCCGCTGCCGCGTCAGGCCCCGCTCGGCG
>JBPCLN010000062.1:0-3581 GCA_051003235.1 Chloroflexota bacterium
TCTGTGCTGCTTGGGCGGCCTCGCCCTCGCCGCTCTCCGGAGCCACCCGCAATATACGAGGGCGGCCGTTCCGCACCGCCGGCAACTCCCCACCGACATCAATCGTCTCACGTGCTTCTCCAACCACCGCCACCACCCGCCCCTCCCGCCGGTTTCCCTTCCGTTGACACTACCACCCTATCTCTCGTTGTCGTGTTCACAAAGCCTGCCCATGAATGGGCGGGTGAGCCCAGCCAGACGAATGCCCGGGAATGGCCAACAGCATCAATTCCGGGGGAGAGATGCCAACGGCAGAATGAGGGCCTCTCTGTCGCCGTGGACGCCCTGTTCAGGCAGGGCAAACTCGGGCTACCGCGCGTTACCATGTTCGGACATGAAGCAGAAGGGCACCAGCGTGGCGGTTCTAGCGCGGCCGGTGGACGTGTCGGCGGACCCAACTGCTCCAGCACCGCAGCGACGCCCTTTTGTGTGGGTGGGCGGCGCGCTCCTGCTCCTTGCCGGCATGGCCACGCGCTTCTATGCGATCAACGGCCAGAGTCTCTGGTATGACGAAGGCGTGAGCGCCGGCATGGTGGGCCAGGATGCTCTTCCGATTATCCGCCAGGCGGCCGCCGACTTTCATCCGCCATTGTATTACCTGCTGTTGGCAGGCTGGGCGCGCCTATTCGGCGACAGTGTGGTCGCCCTACGGGGCCTCTCCGCGGTCTCCGGCATCGTGCTCGTCCTGCTCACCTGGCGCCTGGCGACTCGGTTGTTCGGGAGCCGGGCAGGCTGGTACGCCGGCGTCTGGGCGACCGTTGCTCCTCTGGGGATCGCCTTTTCTCAGGAGTTACGCATGTACATGCCGGTGGCAGCGGCAGTGGCGCTGGCGGCATATTGCGCACTGCGCTGGCTCGATGAATGCGTTCTCAGCACAACAGTTCGCCGACAACACATCTACCTAGCCGGTTATGTGTTGGCGGCAATCGTGGCGCTATATTTTCAGTACGTCGCGGCCCTGGGACTGGCCGCGATCGGGGTGTACGGCTTGCTCCGTGCCAGGCGCCGCGCTCTTGGGTACTGGATCGCCGCCAATGCACTAGCAGTTCTGGTCTTCGCGCCCTGGGTGCCCGTCTTTCATCACCAGTTGACGGTTGGCCGCACGGCCACGACCACCCAGACTTCCGTCGGCCAGGTGCTGACCGCAGCCACCAGCAGCCTGCTCGTCGGCGCGGACGGCCTACCGTTCTGGAATCGGGCTGCCGTAGTGGTCATGGCCACTTTTGGCCTGCTTGGAGCCTGGCGGGCCGGAGCGGCCGGCCGGCGCGGCGCCTTGCCGCTGCTTCTCGTGGTCGTTCCTCTTGTCGGCGTCACGGCCTACGCCGCCTGGAAGTCCGTCTATGAAGTGCGCTATATTCTGGTCGCCCTACCAGGGGTAGCCTTGCTTGGTGGCCTCGGCATCCAGACGTTTGGCATGGCGGGAACGTCATTCCTCCGGCGCCGGACGCCGGTATTCTCGCTCAGCGCCTTGGTCCTGACCGTCGCCGTGGTCGGCGTCGCCGACGTCCGCTATTATCTGGCCCCGCTCCATCCCCACGACGACTACCGCGGACTCGCGGCGGCAATCGCCGGGCGGTCCCAGCCGGGCGATGCGGTTCTGCTCTATCCGCCGGGTCAGAGCAATGTCTTTTCCTATTACTACCGCGGCCCCGACGCCGTCACTAGCCTCCCCACGCAGCGCCCGCCCGATGCCGCCGCGGTGACGGCAAGTCTCGCCACGCTATTGCAGACGCATGCCCGCATCTGGGTGGTTGAGTATGGCGCGACCGAGGCTGATCCGCAGGGAATCGTATCGACCTGGCTCGCCGGTCACGCCTACCTGGCCGGCCATCAGTGGTTTGGGAGTCCGCAACTGCTACTCTACATCGCCGGCTCGCCAACGGTCACAAGCACCACCATCGGCGTTCAGTTCAACAATAGAGCGACGTTGCAGTCGTATGCGGTCGCCGCTCGAACACTCGTGGCGGGCGGCTTCCTGGAAATCACTTTGACGTGGCTGGATCGGGCGCCGATACCCGACCGCTATTCCGTCTTCACGCATATTCTCGACGCGAATGACCGGGTGGTCGCCCAACACGATGGCGAACCGGCAGGCGGCACCCGGGCCACCACCACCTGGCAGCCTGGTGAGGTCATCCCGGACCGCCATGGCATTGTGCTTCCGGCTCAGTTGCCGGCCGGTGTGTACACCATTGAGGTCGGCATGTACCGGTCTGATGGCGGCGCGCGCGCGCAGATTCTCCCTGGCCCGGGCGGAGTCGGTACCGATCATGTCTTCCTCGGTTCCATCGTCGTTCGCAGCGCAACGGCGCCATGAGGCTGCTACTGGTTTTGCCGGCCAAGGACGAAGCGGCGAACCTGCCGCCGCTGCTGGAGCGGATCGATTACGTCCGTCATGACCACGACCTCGATCTGGTGGTCCTCGTCGTCGATGACGGCAGTATCGACGACACGGCCGCGGTGGCCGCAGCGCTGGCCCTCCGCTATCCGTATCTCACGCTGGACCGCCACCCGCAAAATCTGGGACTCGGCGCGGCAGTCCGCACGGGCCTGGAGTACGCCCAGACCCACGGCTATGAAGCGGTAGCCCTGATGGACGCCGATCTCTCCCAGGCTCCGGAAGACCTGCCGCGACTGCTCGCCACCCTGGAGGCGGGAGCGGACCTGGTGATCGGCTCCCGTTACGTCAGCGGCGGTGGTATGGAGGGAGTACCTGCCTGGCGGCGAGCGATCAGCATCGTCGGCAATATTGTCGGTCGCCGGGTCCTGGGCGTGCCGATTCGCGACATGACGTCCGGCTACCGTCTGTTCCGCGTCGCCACGCTCTCCCGCCTGGCGTTAGCCGAAGCAGGGTACGGCATCCAACTGGAAGCGGTCGTCAAGGCACGGCTGGCCGGCCTACGGCTCGCCGAGACGCCGATCATCCTGCGCCTTCGCCGCCACGGCTCGTCTAAGCTCCTCTACGACGCCGAATTCTGGCGCCGGTACGTTGGCCTGTTCCTCCGCGCCTGGGGTTGGACGCGGCGCGGCGGATAGGGTTGGCGCGACAGCCGCCCCCAGCGCCGCCAATGGCAGAATCTGGCAGAACTGCAGCGCGAGGCCATAGGCGAGGGCGGTTGCCGCCGGGATGCCGGCGGGGGTCAGGATGGTCATCACGAGAACCTGATAAGCGCCGAAGCCGCCCGGCGCGGCCGGGACGATCAGCCCCAACGTCGCCGCTCCCAACGCCAGTGCCGGCAGTGACGACAGGACGGGAATGCCAAATGCCGCTGCCAGACAATACGCTGTGGCGAGCGTCGAGAGCCAGATCAGCACCGTCAGCGCCAAGATTCCCATGGCGAGTCGCGGTTGGGCGAAGGCGCGCGTCCCGGCGCGAATACGCTCGAGTAGCATGACGACGTGCCGAGCCAGCATTGGGCGCCCGCCCAGGATGGCCGTAATGGCCGGGGCCGAGCGGTCGCCATGCAACGCAATCAAGAGCGCCGCTGCCAGGATGACGGCAAAGATACTACCGGCCGCCTCCACGCCGTGACGCAACCAGG
>JBPCLN010000063.1:0-14556 GCA_051003235.1 Chloroflexota bacterium
ATATAGAAGCCCACGTGCGAGGCGGGAGACAACGACACCCCAACCAGTTCGGACCGAATCTCGTCGGGGGCGGTCGTCTCGACATCGAACGCTATCGCGGGCGCCGCCTGTAGCCGCTCCAACATGCTGGCGAACTGCGCCTCGGTGCGCACAATGGTATAGTCCAGCGAGGCGTCCAGCGCGGGTTTGGCCGCCGGCGCTAACGGCACATCCAGATCGGGGAAGAGCGAGGCCTGCCCCAGAGTGGCGGGCGCGACAACCTGGCGGCCGCTGGTGACAACTGGGGCGATCTCTTCCGGTTCGTCCTCTGAGGCCGGCAACTTCCCGACCAGGCTACGGAATTCCAGTTCGAGCAGGAGAGCCTTCGCCTGGTTCCGATCGTACTGTGCCAGCACACAACGATCACGGTCGAAAGTGACGGGTGCGTCGCGCCGGATCGTTGCCAACACTTTGCTCTGGCGCACCTGCTCCGCCTTTTCCAGTATGGCCTCGGCGTTGCGCGCTTTAATCTCATCGAGATGGGAGAGCACGCCTTCAACGTCGCCATAGCGGGCGACGAGATCGCTCGCCGTCTTCTCACCGATGCCGGGCACTTTGGGGATATTGTCGGACGTGTCGCCTACGAGGGCTTTATAGTCGGGCAGTTGCAGCGGAGCGAAGCCGAAGCGCTGGAAGACGGCGGCGGGGTCATACTGCATCGTGTCCTGGACCCCGCGGCGGTTGATCAATACGGTCACCTGGTCGTTGACCAACTGCAGAGCATCGAGATCGCCAGTCACGATGGTAACATCGAGCCCTTGCGCCACCGCCTGCACGCTGAGCGTGCCGAGGACATCGTCCGCCTCGAATTCCTCGGTCTCGTAGATCGGGATGCCCAGCACCTCGACGATCTGACGGACGCGCGGGAACTGGGTGGCCAGTTCATGAGGCATATGCGGACGGTGCGCCTTGTAGGCGTCATATTGTTGTTTGCGAAAGGTCGGCGCCGCCATGTCAAAGGCCACCGCCACACAGTCGGGCTTGATCATTTGCAAACTGGTGAGCAACATGGAGGCGAAGCCGAAGGTCGCATTCACCAGTTCACCGCGTGAGGTCATGAGTGGCCCGATGGCGTGGAAGGCGCGATGGACCAGGGCGTTACCATCGACCAACACCAGGCGCTCTCGTTGCGTCATACCGGCCCCACTCCGCCTCTCCGATACAACGCCGGCGAACAATCGCCGCGCCAACCCGCGCTGGAGCGTCGCCCGCCTACCTCCATGTTAGTACAAAATACCTAACTATGCAAGCTTCCTGAAACGCAGCCCCTCCTCCTCGGCCTGGACGCGGGCGCGGTCCTCCCGCTGGCGCCGCGCCACCTCGGCATCAAAGTCGAGGGTACTGAGCGTCGGCAGAATCAATGGGAAGCAGCTCTCCCACACTAGATAGAGGAGCGTCGAGAGGAGGATACCCACGAACAGGTACAGTACGCCGCGGTCCAGCATGGAAGGAGCGGCCATCAGTGCTTGGGACATGCTCCGATGCGGCGACTGCGCCGCCTTGATCAGCAGTCCGGCGACGACCATCAGCGTGACCGGCATGTAGAAGCCCGCCATGCCCAGGCCACTGCGCGGATGGTGCAGATAGAATTGCAGCCCGCCCTGGCGCGCGTAGTCAAATCGGCGCAGCGTGGCACTGAGGGCGCCGGCCAGACCGAGCGTCGCGACGATGGCAACCAGGACCAGGATGAAGTCCTGGCGGCTGGTCGGCGTCATCTGCAATCCCGCAACGTTTGCGCCAACGGGTGCGCCGGTGGCTGCGGCGGGGCCGCTGAAGACAATGGAAAACAGGAAGGCGACGAGGCTACTGACGAGCAGCAGCAGCGGCACGACCGCTAGGCCGGCGACCAGGCCGGTGGCGATCACCTCCTGCGGTCGTGCCGCGACGAACATGACGTCGCGCCGGAAGCGCCGCACAAGGCGCGCCTCCTGCTGGTCCGTGGCGGAGCGATAGTCGGTGCCATACAGCATTGCCATCACCACCCAAACTCTGCTGGAGCCGCCTGCAACGAGACGTTGCAGCCTCTCACCATCATGGCATGACCAACGCCGCTTGTATAGTTCCACGCCGGAAGCGAGAACGCCGTCGCTCCCCTATACTTCTCCAGGCACATGGCCGATTGGGGGAGAATGGACGCAGCAGAAGCCGCGCCGCAGCATCGCGTGACAGTGCGCGATATTCGCCGTATGCGGCGGCGGCACGAGCAAATTGTCATGATCACCGCCTATGACTACCCGACCGCACGAGCCGCCGACGAGGCTGGTGTGCCGGCCCTCCTGGTGGGCGATTCGCTGGGGACCACCATCCTCGGTCTGGAGACGACCGTCCAGGTCACGCTGGCCGATATCCTCCACCATACGCGGGCGGTCGCGCGCGCGGCGCGCCGAGCCATGATTGTCGCCGATCTGCCCTTCATGAGTTACCAACCGAGTGTGGAGCTGGCGGTGCGAAGCGCCGGACGCCTGCTCCAGGAAGGTGGCGCGACGGCCGTCAAGCTGGAAGGCGGCCAACCAGTAGCGGAGAGCGTCCGCCGGATCGTAGAAGCCGGTATTCCAGTGATGGGGCATCTGGGCCTCACTCCACAATCGGTCTATCGCCTCGGCGGCTACCGCATGCAGGGGCGCACGGCGGCCGAAGCAGGCCGCCTGCTCGCCGATGCGAGGGCATTACAGGAGGCGGGCGCCTTTGCGGTGGTCCTGGAGTTGGTGCCGGGCTGGCTCGCTGCCGAGGTTACGACTGCCCTGCGCATACCGACCATCGGGATCGGCGCGGGGCCGGAGTGCAGCGGGCAGGTGCAAGTGCTGGCCGACCTGGCAGGCCTTGATCCGGAACACACGCCTCGCCATGCGCACGTCTACGCGCCCCTGGGTACCGACCTGCGCCGGGCCATCGCCGCCTACGTCCGCGACGTGCAGGAGGGGCGGTTCCCAGCGGCGGCCCACTTCCAGGCCGGAACGCGTCCGCCGCGCTTTAGCGCTGCCGAACCGGAGGATGCGCACATTTTGGACAGTAGCGAGGGGGAAGAAGGAGAAAACGATGCCTGAGCAACAGGTGGCGCCGTACGGGTCCTGGAAGTCGCCAATCACGGCGGAGATGGTGGCACGGGGTGGCGTCCGTCTGGGCCAAATCGTGCTGGACGGCGACGATATCTACTGGAATGAAGGGCGGCCCAGCGAAGGGGGCCGTAACGTCATCGTGCACCGCACGGCGGACGGTCAGACAGTCGATCTCACGCCGTCGCCGCTGAACGTCCGCACTCGGGTCCACGAATATGGCGGCGGCGCCTATGCCGTCGACCAGGGTACGCTGTACTTCTCGAACTTTACTGACGGCCGCCTCTACTGCCAGGAGCGTGATGCGGCGCCGCACGCGATGACACCAGCGGCCGACCTGCGCTACGCCGACCTGATCGTCGACCGGCACCGCCAACGCTTGATTTGTGTCCGTGAAGATCACCGACAGGTCGGCGTGGAGGCGGTCAACACGCTGGTCGCGGTCCCAGTAGCCGGCGCGGGTGAATCGACAGTGTTGGTGAGCGGCAGCGATTTCTATACCACGCCGCGCCTCAGTCCCGATGGTAGCCATCTCTGCTGGCTCTCCTGGAATCATCCCAACCTGCCGTGGGACGGCGCCGACCTCTGGCTGGCAGGTGTCGGCGACGACGGCGCCCTGGGCCAACCGCTGCATGTGGCCGGTGGGCCGGACGAGAGCATCTTCGATCCCAAGTGGTCGCCGGACGGTCTCCTGTATTTCGTCTCCGATCGCACGGGCTGGTGGAACCTCTATCGGCAGGTCGATGGACGTATCGAACACCTGGCGGCGATGGAAGCGGAGTTCGGGACGCCTTCCTGGGTGTTCGCCCTATCTACCTACGTCTTTGTCACTGCCGACCGCCTGATCTGCCGCATCGTGGAGCAGGGGCAGACCCGTTTGATCACAGTCGAGCCAAGCAGCGGCACGGTCACGCCACTGCCCTTCGCCCATACCGGCATCGGGGCCGACCTGCACGTGCGGGGAAACGAGATCATCCTGGATGCCGGTTCCCCGACGCTGCCCGACAGCATCCTGCGGCTGGATCTGCAAACGGGCGCGACGGAAGTACTCCGCAAGTCGCGCCAGTTGACGGTGGACCCTGCCTACCTCTCCTCACCGGAAGCGATCGAATTTCCGACGGAGGAAGGGCTGACCGCCCATGCCTGGTTTTACCGGCCGACGAATCCCCAGTATGTCGCGCCGTCCGGCGAATTGCCGCCGTTGTTGGTACACAGTCACGGCGGGCCGACCAGCGCCGCCGGCGCCGAACTGAGCCTGGGCCTGCAGTACTGGACGAGCCACGGTATCGCCGTCCTCGACGTCAACTACGGCGGTAGCACCGGCTATGGGCGTGCCTACCGCCAGCGCCTGGAAGGGCAGTGGGGCGTCGTCGACGTCGACGACTGCGTCAACGGCGCTCGCTACCTGGTCGAACGGGGGGAGGTCGACGGCAACCGGCTGATGATCTCCGGCGGCAGTGCCGGCGGCTACACGACCCTCTGCGCGTTGACGTTTCGTGACGTATTTCGGGCGGGCGCCAGCCATTTCGGCATCGGCGATCTGGAGACGTTCGTCCACGACACGCACAAGTTCGAGTCACGCTACCTCGACCGCCTGGTCGGCCCCTTCCCGGAACGGCGGGATCTGTACTACGAGCGCTCGGCGATTAACTTTACGGAACGGCTATCCTGCCCGGTGATCCTGTTGCAAGGGCTCGAGGATAAGATCGTGCCGCCCAACCAGGCGGAGATGATGGTAGAGGCGTTGCGCAAGAAGGGGCTGCCGGTTGCCTATCTGGCCTTCGAAGGAGAGCAGCACGGCTTCCGGAAATCGGAAAATATCGCGCGCTCTCTGGACGCGGAACTCTACTTCTACGCTCAGGTATTCCGCTTCCCGCTCGGGGAGCCGATCGAGCCGGTGGCGATTGAGAATCTGCCGGCCTAAATTTTCAAGGAGATACCGATGCAATTTGGCGTATCAATCTGGCCATTTCACTGGCAACCGCCCTACGACGAAGGTATTCGCCGCATCGCGGCGCTCGGCTATCGTCAGACCGAGCTGATCGCCTGGAACCGTGCAGCGTTGGACGACTACTACACGCCGGCCACGATCGCCGGCCTCCGGCGTACGCTCCAGGAGTGCGCGGTGGCGGTATCGGAGTTCGTCACGACACCGCGCGGGCTGGCGAGCGCCGATGCCGCGCAACGGGCGGCGGCGGTTGAACAGTTCAAGCGCGCCGCGGACGTGGCCGTCGCGCTGGGTGCTCCGCTGATGAACAGTGTTGTCGCCACGCCGTTTGATCTTCCCTTCCCCGGCATGCTGGAACTGCCGATCAGCCAGGAGGTGAAGGTGACACTGCCGCCGGGGCTGGACTGGCAACGCGGCTACAACGATTATGTAGAGGGGGTGCGCGCCTGCTGCGCGATCTGCGAAGGCGCTGGCCTCCGTTATGCCCTGGAAACCCATCCCTATCGCTGGGCCACGACTGCCATGAGCCTGATGCGCTTGATCGAGCACGTCGGCTCGCCGGCGCTCGGGATCAATCTCGATCCCAGCCACCTCTTTCCGTGCGGGGAGCTGCCCCAGGTGGCCGTCTATCAGTTAGGTGACCGAGTATTCCACTGCCACTTTTCCGACAATGACGGCCAGAGCAACGCCCACTGGCGGCCCGGCAAGGGCAAGGTCGACTGGCGGGCGACGCTGGTCGCGCTCCGCGACGTCGGCTTCGATGGTGTGATCTCCCTGGAACTGGAAGGTGCGCCCGGCTCCGCCTCCGGTCGCCAGCCCATCGCTGCGCCGACGTTGGACCTCGAATATCAGGAAAGCCGCGCCTACCTCAGCCGTCTCGCCCAGGAAGAGGGCATCCCTTTGACCTGAGCATCGGATTTTGACGTGCTCTATCAAGCTCCGTTATACTGCACATTTGTGTCGCATGAGCGAACACCGTCGCAACGCGCCTTTCGTAGGCCGCCATGTAGGGAACTGAGTCATGTTTGCAGTCGTCCAGACTGGCGGCAAGCAGTATCGCGTCACTGTCGGCCAGAGCATCCAGGTAGAGAAATTGCCCCAGGCGAAGGGCGATGCTTTTGAGTTTGATCGCGTCCTCATGGTGGGTGAGGGCGACCAGGTCACCACCGGCACGCCGCTGGTGGACGGGGCGCGGGTGACGGCGACCGTCAGCCGCCAGGAGCGGGGGCCGAAGATTCTGGTCTTCCGGTACAAATCGAAGAAGCGTGTCCGCGTGCTGCGCGGCCACCGCCAGAGTCTGACGCAGCTCTTCATCCGCGACATTATCGTCAACGGCGAAAGCACGGCGGCCCGTATGGCGCCGGTACCCGAGCCCGCCGCACCAGTTGAGGAGGCGGCCCCGTTGCCTCTCGGGGCCACGCCGCCGGAGATAGAAGGGACGGAAGCATAGATGGCTCATAAAAAAGGGGTCGGTAGCTCGCGCAACGGTCGGGATAGTCAGGCCCAGCGTCTCGGCGTCAAGCGGTACGACGGCCAGGTGGTGACGTCCGGTAGCATCCTCGTGCGCCAGCGCGGCACGCGCATCAATCCGGGGCGTAACGTCGGCCTGGGGCGTGACCACACGCTCTTCGCCACCGTGGACGGCACCGTCAAGTTCGAGTGGGAACGACGCGACAAGAAGCGTGTCAGCGTGTATCCCGTGGTGGCGCCGGAGAAGGTCACGGCAACAGCGCTTGTAAGCTAGCCGGTGCCCCTACCGACCTCGTCTCCAGGTAAGGGCCGCAACTATACGGCCCCTTACGAAACCTACACCGCTACCGGCGTGGGGGGAGCGCCGCCGCTCTCGGCGGCCTCTTCCGTGAGCATGCCGCGCAAGATCTGCTCCATCGCCATCGTGTGGCAGCAGCGATTCCAACCCTGGAAAAAGTGGCAACTGCAGTGCCAGGAGCCGTCGGTGAGTGTCACGGTGTGTTCGTCATTGTCGCCATGGAACGCCACGGCAAAGGTACTGAAGCGGATTCGCGATTCTCTTTCGGCTGCATAGCGATGCGCCTTCTCGACTTTGCCATACCAACTCGATTGCACCGAATCCTCCTTTTGCGTGCCGCGTAACCACTGCGCGGCCGACGATGCCACAAGCGGTCGCCTTCAACGTCGTTTATGGTGGCGTTTGGCAGCAACTGCACAGGCCCAAGAGCGGTCTCGGAGATGACCAGGGTGGACGGCACACCGACACAACTTGGTAGAGGCTTCGCGCGCTTGGGAAACTTCGGACATGGCCGCCACGTTTCACCCCGTCGTGGCGAGTATACCAAACTCTGCCGGACAATACAGCGGACAGGCGGTGAGGGCGGACTACCGTGCGCCCCAGCACACATGCCCTTCGGGCTATCAGTGTTGCCGTCCCGATTGGATTTCTACTCCCAGCGATCTATGCCCAGAAGCTTCCGTCCGAGTGGTGTGAGATGCGCCCGTACCCCGGCCTGCTCTTCAATTCTCCGCGGGTCGCCCGGAAAGGCGGTGCCTTGCGGCGACGTACATTCTTGCCAGCTCCGAATGCGGTTTTGCCGCGCGGTTTCGTCGTCGCCGGCGGGCGACATGCTGATGTACTGCGCCAATCGGGGCCGATCCGAAACGTTATGTCCGTTTCCGTGCGGCATCAGGGTGCTCCAGATCACCAGATCTCCCGCCTTCAGCGGAATCTGCTCGATCGTATAACCGGCCAGGTCGGGCCTACGCGGAGGGCGGTCCGCCGGCTGGCGGGCGATCCAGGCGCCTAACTCGCGGTAGAGGCCGGGAACACACTGGAAACCGCCCTGGCTCTCCTCCGTATCCGCCAGCGCCAGCACGCCCTGGACGCGAAAGGGGATCGTTGGGTAGCGGGACGTGTCCGTGTCCCAGTGGATGAAGCCTTTGTGATCGTGCTCAGGATGACGGGGATCGGCCGGCGGCTTCAGGTTGACCCGGTCCAAGCTGACCCAGAGTTTTTGACTGCCGAAAATGTCGCTGAACACTTGATGGACCTGGGGATGCTGGCGGGTGTTCCACATCGACTGGTACTGGTACATCTCCACCATGCCGGTGGGAGCAACGATCCCCGGCTTGTACCACGATTCGCGGTCGTTAGGGTCGGCCCCGGTGTGACGCCACATGTCGGCAATGACGGCGTCCAGGAGTGGCGGCGGTACGACCGCTGGAACGACAGCAAAGCCGTCGCGCTCGAGAGATGAACGGAGCGCGCTCACGTCAACGGTCATCGTCAGGCAATCCCTTCCTGTGAAACGGTATCGTCACACGCTTGCAAGGATGGTAGCACGTGGCGCTATACTGAGTCGCCGCCCCCAATCCGCCGGGGACCGGCGCCGCCGGGGCCCTGCCTCTGTCGGGTTTTGTGGGCACAGAGGTGGGTGCATGGGCCGCACGCGGCGCGTCTTTCGGCTCGTTTTTTTGCAGTGGCCGCCACTGGCGATCGCTCTGGCCTCCGGCACCGGCTACATCATCTTGCAGTTAGTGCCGCCGCTGTTTATTCGTGACGCCATGTCGATCATCGGCGGCAAACAGGGCCAGGTGGTGCACTCCATCAGCGCGGCAATCGTCTGGTTGCTGATCGCCAACGCCTTTCGGAGCGTGCTCTTTCTGGTCAGCAATCAAATGGGTCATATCGCCGGCTACCGCGTCGTGCGCAACTTGCGCCTTGAAGTCTATGGCCACCTGCAACGGCTCAGTCCGTCGTTCTACACCAAGGAGAAGACCGGCTTCCTGGTATCCAAGGTGGTCAATGACGTCGACACCATGGAGTTGTTCGTGGCGCACGCGCTCCTGCAGATGTTCACCAGCCTGATCCTGCTACTGGGCACTGCGGTCATCATGTTCATTATCAACTGGCGGCTCGCCATCGTCTCTTTAGCACCAATTCCGCCGCTCGTCATCGTCGCCTTCTCCTTCGGCAAGAAGATGCAGCACAACTATCGGTCTCTACGCAGCAGCCTGGCCGATCTGGCGGCTCAACTCACCGATAGCCTCTCCGGGATGGTGGTGATCCAGGCCTTCACCCGAGAGGACGCCGAACTACGGAAGCTCGGCACTCGCGCCGATTCGCTCTACCGGCACTTCATCCAAGCATCCTGGCTCTTCCACGCTTCGTCGCCACTGATCGAGTTTCTTGGCGGACTGGGGACGATTCTGGTGCTCTGGGTCGGCTCCGGCGCGCTCGGCGGCGCCTCCATCAGCGATCTGGTCGCCTTCTTCCTCTACACGCGCTTCTTTTACGTGCCAATTTCCCAGATTGGGCAAATTAATGACCAGGTGCAGAACGCGCTGGCGGGGGCCGAACGCATCTTCGACGTGCTCGACGCCAAGCCGGAAATCGGCGAATCCGGCGACGCCACAGCGCCGGTGCTGCCGTCCTGGTCGGTGGAGTTCCGCGCCGTCGATTTCGGCTACAGTAACGAACCGGATGTGCTGCACCAGGTGTCTTTTCGGGTTGGTGAGGGCGAAATGCTGGCCATTGTGGGGCCGAGCGGCGCCGGCAAGACCACCATCACCAAGCTGCTGGACCGCTTCTATGACGTGCAGCGCGGCGCAGTGCTGATCGCCGGCCGCGACGTGCGCACCTTGCCGCTACAGTTCCTCCGCCAGCACGTCGGCCTGGTGCTGCAAGACGTTTTCCTCTTCGACGGCAGCGTCCTGGACAACCTCCTGATTGGCCGGCCGGAAGCGACCACCGCCCAGGTGGTCGCCGCGGCAACGGCTGCCAATGCCCATGAGTTCATCGTAGACCTGCCGGACCGGTACGACACGCTGGTCGGCGAGCGAGGCGTCCGGCTCTCCGGCGGTCAGAAGCAACGCCTCTCGATCGCCCGGGCGATTCTGAAGGATGCGCCGATCCTCGTGCTGGACGAAGCGACCTCGTCCGTCGCCACGGCGTCGGAGGCGTTAATCCAGGAGACGCTGAGCCGCCTGGCGACGGCGCCCCTCGGTAGTGAGACGGGCGACTACCGGACGACGTCGCCCCGCCGGCGAACGACCATTGTGGTTGCCCACCGCCTCTCCACCATCAAACATGCCGATCGCATCCTGGTGATGGAGCGTGGCAGCATCGTCGAAGAGGGCACGCACGAGGCGCTCATGCAGCGCGGCGGCCTGTACAGTGAGCTGTATCGCGCCCAACTACGCCGCCAGGAATGGGAACTGGTCTGACCGTTCGCGGCGCGAACATAATTCCATACTGGCCATGCCGACTACTCGCACGCTGCTGCCGAGGCTTGTACACTATCGGCGCTCCGCGAGTTCGGGAGGAGCAAGGAATTGATTGCAGAGGGTGAACCATGCGATATAACACGGCGAAGAAACTCCTGCGCGATGGTAAGCCGGCGGTTGGCCTGTGGATTAACATGCCGTCCGTCGTCGGGGCTGAGGCGCTCGCCAGCGTCGGTTGGGACTGGTTAACCTTGGATGTTGAACATGGCTGCATGGACTTTGAGACGCAGCAAAACCTATTCATCGCCATCGGCGCCAATGGGACGGTGCCGTTGGCCCGCATCCCGGAGAACGACACCGCGGTGATCAAGCGGACGCTGGACGCCGGCGCCTACGGCGTGGTGGTGCCGATGGTATGCACGGCGGAGGAGGCGAAGCGAGCAGCCGACGCCTGCCGGTATCCGCCGCACGGCGTGCGTTCCGCCGGCGGCGGCCGCTGGCGCTACTGGGCGGGTTCGGACTATATGGATTATGCGAATGACGAAATTCTCTGCATCGTGATGATCGAACATATCGACGCGGTGGCCCGTGCGGAGGAAATCCTCGCCGTAGAGGGTGTTGACGCCTGCTTCATCGGCCCTTCCGACCTCTCATGGTCGATGGGGCTGCGTGGTAAACGTGACGAACGCCATGCCGCGGCGATCCAGCGCGTCCTGGAAGCCGGCAAGAAGGTGGGCAAGCCGACCGGAATTCACTGCATGTCACCGGAGGAGGTAGCGCAGCGTATGCAGGACGGCTTCCAGTTCCTGGCCTGCCAGAACGATGCCGCCTTTATGATGACGGGTGTCAACGCCGCCTATCGCGCCGTCAGCGCCGCTCGCGCCGCCCTGAAACAGCCCGCGCCGGTAGGGTAGGCCGGATACGGTGCCATACAGCCCAGGCCGCTATGGGACAAGCATTCCGGTTGAGCCCCGCACGACCAGGCCAATGTCGAGCGTCCGGCAGCGCGGCGGCTCGGGCGCACGGCCGGCGGCTGCCTCGCCAATCCGCTGCAGCAAGGCCGCCAGGGCCGCCGTGACCATCGCGTCGTAGGGCTGCGTCACCGTGGTCAATGGCGGGATGGCATAGGCGGCGATCGGCACGTCGTCAAAGCCGGTCACGGAGATGTCCTCCGGTAGGCGGTAGCCAAGCGCATGCAGACCGGCCAACGCCCCGACCGCCATGGCGTCGTTACTGCAGCACAGCGCAGTCGGCCGTTCGGGGAGCGTCAGGAGGCTGCGAGCCGCCGCCCATCCGCCGGCGAAATCGAACTCGCTGGGACACTGCCACGCCGTCCGTGGTTCGATGCCGGCAAGGCCCAATGCCAGCAGACCGCCTTCCAGCCGCTCGCGGGCATGGGTCAGGCGAAGGGGACCGTGAATGAAGCCGATGTGGCGATGGCCCAGTTCGAGGAGATGGCGAACAGCGAGCGTCCCGCCCTGGCGGGCATCGGTGCGCACGCTGTCACCGCTCCAGTCGGGTGGGACGCGGTCCAGCGCGACGACGGGAATGCCATCCAGGCTCGCCGAAACACTGCCGCCCGGCGCGTCGGCCGGAACAAGGACGATGCCGTCGACCCGCTGATCGCGGAGCAGAGCAAGGTGGCTCGCTTCTCGCGCCACGTCCTCCTGCGAATTGCAGAGGAAGAGGCGATAGCCTTGATCGCCGGCCTGTCGTTCGAGTCGGCGGGCCAGTTCGGCAAAGAAGAGATTCGCGCTATCCGGCAACACCAGGCCGAGGACATGGGTCTGACGCACCCGCAGGCTACGAGCGATGTTGTCGGGATGGTAGCCCAGTTCAGCAATGGCCGCCAGGACGCGCGCGCGCGTTTCCGGGGCGACCGGCCGGGGGCCGGTGTTGACGACATAGGACACCGTGGCGGAGGAAACCCCGGCCCGCGCCGCCACGTCGTCCCGCGTGGCGCGTCCATGGCGACGCGCATCTGGCTGCGCCACTTCGTCGGTCATGCTTGACGCCGTCACTCCATAGTGGGTATCATCCGTTATCTACACGAGTAGATACAAGAGGAGAAGGCTACCTGTGACTGTCAACCCCGTGCGCGTCGCCATTATCGGCGTGGGCAATTGCGCTTCCTCGCTCGTCCAAGGCGTCCATTATTACCGCAAAACCGCCGATGACGCGCGGGTTCCCGGCCTCATGCACGTCAGGCTCGGCGACTACCACGTCCGCGACATTGAGTTTGTCGCCGCCTTCGACGTCAACGACCAGAAAGTCGGCCATGACCTCGGCGACGCGATCTATGCAGCGCCGAATAATACATACCGTTTCTGTGACGTCCCACGCCTAGGTGTGCCGGTGCATGCCGGCCCGACCTTCGACGGCATCGGCCGCTACACGCGCGATCTGATTCACGTCAACGGCACGGCCCCGGCCGATGTCGCCGCCATTCTGCGCGCCACACGGGCCGATGTCCTCGTGAACTACCTACCGGTCGGCAGTGAACAGGCGACACGCTGGTACATGGACCAGGCGCTCGAGGCCGGCGTCGGCGTGGTGAACTGCATCCCCGTTTTCATTGCCGGTACGCCGGAGTGGCGCCGGCGCTTCGAGGCAGCCGGGCTGCCGATCATTGGCGACGACATCAAGAGTCAGGTCGGCGCCACCATCACCCATCGCGTGTTGACGCGGCTCTTCCAGGATCGCGGCGTCCAACTGGAGCGCACCAGCCAGCTTAATGTCGGCGGCAATACGGACTTCCTGAACATGCTGGAACGCGACCGCTTACAGTCCAAGAAGCAATCCAAAACCCAGGCTGTCACCTCCCAGTTGGACGAGCAAATGGACCCTGATAACGTCCATATTGGTCCTTCCGACTACGTGCCCTGGCTCACCGATCGCAAGTGGGCCTACATCACTCTGCAAGGCCGCACCTTCGGGGACGTACCGCTCAATCTGGAGTTGAAACTGGAGGTGTGGGACTCTCCCAACTCCGCCGGCATCGTCATCGACGCCGTACGCTGCATCAAGACCGCCCGTGATCGCGGCATCGCCGGCACCCTGGAAGGGCCGTCCGCCTATTTTATGAAGTCGCCGGCCGTGCAGTACCACGATGACGTGGCTCGCGATATGGTGGAGAAATTCATCGCCGCGGCGCCGGTGATGGCGTAGGGAAAAGGTCCATACGGCCCCTCACAAAAGGGAGCAGGAAGGACCATCACCGGAATAGATCCGCAGTATCAATCGTGATCGTTGGGAAAAGCGGGCAGGCGATGTGCTTGCCGGCTCGCCGCACCAGCGGCTCGGGCGGATACCGGCCATCACGCAATGTGTGCTCGGTGAGCGTCCCCTTCGCGGCTTCGACAATCCAGTAGTAGGGCACGCCAAAGCGCTCATACGTGCCCAGCTTGCCCTTCGGCCCTCGGCCCAGATCGATACCCGCCGTGCTGCGTGAGAGAATCTCCACCAGCAGGTCGGGGACGCCCACGATCCGCTCGTCGGTGACAATCACGGCGCGGTTCGCGGCGACGAAGATCAGATCAGGTTGGACGACGTTGAATGGATCGAGCTGTACGTCGTACGGGGCGTCAAAAACCTCGCCATACCCCGCCATTTCGGCAGCATAGAGCGCAAACTCCAATCGTTTGGAGGCCTGCTGATGGCGGGTGACGGGCGAAGCAACCACAATCAACTCCCCATCAAAAAGCTCATACCGCCGACCGTCATCCGGCAACGCCAGGAGGTCCAAGTACGTGAGCTTCTGTGCCACTGCCACTGCCGGCCCCTTCCTCGCCCTTTTCGTCCCGATTACACGGCCAACTGCACCTGCTCCAAGGCCCACATTGCCGGCATCACGGAGGCGCCGCTGATTGCCGGTGGGCGGTGCTCCCGGATTGCGGCAAGGAACTCGCGGTCCTGCAACAGTTGAGGGCTGTCACCGGCAGGCACGTGCGCCGGATTGAGGAGGACGCCCTCTTTGCCGACCAGCTTCCCTTCGCTCACCAGCAGCGTTGTCTCATCGCCGATAATGAGGTAATCGTAACGGCTGAGATGCGAATTGTAGGACATGTTGACCGAGGCCAGGGAGTCGCCTTGGGTACGGAGCAGGATTGATAGGTCCATCGGAATGCCCATTTTGAGATCCGGCTGCGCCACGTGGGCCGTTACCGTGACGTTGCCGGGGACCGTCTCGCCGAGCAGCCAGAGGCACATATCGGTGGCGTGGCAGCCGTGGTGCCAGAGCAGGTTGTCAGTCCAGGAGCGACGGCGACCACTCCAATCGACGTTCTCCCGCCGCAGAAAGACGTAGCGGCAGATGAT
>JBPCLN010000064.1:0-6638 GCA_051003235.1 Chloroflexota bacterium
GCATGCCTAGCCGACGCGGAGGATGCCGTCGTTGACCAGCTTCGCCGCCTGGCGGCCGTAGTCGTCCGGCGTCTGCGTCCCGGCCTGAACGGCAGCGTACATGGGCGTCAACTGCTTGAGGATGGCCGGCCAGGTGGCGTACTTCAGGATGCCGGTCCCGGAAGGGAGCAAGGTGGGCGCCTCCAGGACGAAAGCGTGGGGATCCACGCCCAACCGCGTCTGCGCCGCCTTCTGCGCCAGATCGGAGCCGCCGTTCAGGATCGGTGAGACAAAGTGACCGGCGATGAGCGGATAGCGTCCGCCGTTGGCCGGCACGGTGAGCCACTGGAAGATCGTCCAGACCTTGTCCTTGTTCGGTGAGGCTGCCTCCATGTGCAGACCGTGCGGGTACATGCGCCCGGAGATATTGTTACCGGTGCCGGAGTAGGGAATGGTGGCCAGGGCCCATTTCATGTGGATTTGTTCGGGCTTCCAACTAATGGAGTAGACGACATTCATGCCGACCTTACCGGACAGGAACGGGTCGGTGAAGGTGGTGCGCAAAGCCTTGGCCTGATCGGCGTTCGGCTGGACCTTGTACTTGTTGCGGAGGTCCAGCCAGTACTGGGCCCCCTTGGCCCATTCCGGGGAGTCGAAACGCGACTTCTGGGCCACGTCGTCCCAACCAGGCATCCCAAAATAGGTGCCGTCGGTGACGCCGCCGCTGTCGTAGCCGTTGGCGCTGCCGCCAAAGCCGTACTGGTCGCTGCCGTTGGTGAGCTTCTGGGCCACTTCCAGGAAGCGCTCCATCGTCCAACTCGGATCCTTGGGATCGACCGGCGGATGCGGCAGGCCGTTCGCGTCAAACAGGTCAACGTTATAGGCCAGCGCGTCGACCGACATGCTCACGGGCAGCCCGTAGGTCTTTCCTTGCAGGGAGTAGTTCCGCACCGCCTCGGGGGCGAAGATATCGAGACCGATTTTGGCCTTGGCGAAGTACGGCGTCAACTCGGCGACGACGGCTTTCGTCGCCAGATCGCTCCAGGTGCCGAAGTCGTTTTCGAAGAAGTCGACCGGCGATCCGCCGGCATGGCGCGTGAGCACGATTTGCTCGATGTCGTTGCCGCCGCTGACCTCGACATGGATATCGGGATGCTCCTTGCTGAGGTCATCGTACAGCGCCTGTTCGGCCTTGTAGGAATCGGAGCCGCCGGTCCGCCGTGACGTGACCTGTAGGCTTCCCGGCTTGGCGGCCGGCGCGCTGGTGGCGGCCGCGACACTGGTGGCACTAGTGGTCGCCGTCGCCACACTGCTGGCCGAAGTCGCCGCGCTACTCACGGATGTGGCCGCGCTGCTAACTGATGTGGCCACGCTACCGGCTGATGTGGTAGCACTGGCGCTCGTGCTCGGCGCCGCACTACTGGACAAGGCGACCGCCGCGGTGGAAGGGGCGGTGGCGCTAACGGAACCGGTCACGTTGGGAGCCGTCGCCGTGACCGCACCACCGCAGGCGGCGAGGAGTGCGGCGGAGGCGGCGGCGGTGCCGGAAGCCGCAGCGAACCGGAGAAGCTTGCGCCGAGTGCTAACACCGTACACAACATGCCTCACTTTCTCTCGATGAGCCTGGCGGACTCCCGCCAGCGCCGTTTGCCAGGGCCTTCGGGGTGGCGCAATGAACCATTCGGGTTGTGCAGATCGGTCCAGTACCGGCCTGCCGGCAGGCACTATAGGGCAGACGACCGGTGATGTCAACTACCGTTCTCGCCGCGCAGACACCGGCCACGCCACGGCATATAATCGCCTGGTTAGCACAAGGGGGCGAGCTTTTGGCGAATTTGCTGGCCGGCGTGAGCGGCGTCGACATGACGCCGCCGGTGGGAATCTGGCAGTGTGGCTACGGGGGACGGACCCGGCCGAGCGAGCGGATTCGGGACGACCTGCGCGCGACCGCGCTGGTGCTGGAGGCGGCAGGACGCCGAGCAGCCATCGTGGCGGTGGACGTGATCGCCCTCAGCCGCGACTCGGTGGCGACCATTCGCAGTCAGATCGCCGCCGAAAGCGGCATCCCGTTGGAATGCATCCTCGTCGCTTGCTCCCACACGCACGGCGGGCCGGTCACGATGCCCCTGGCGAGCCAGCCCTGCGACGAGGACTATGTTCGCGTTCTGGAGAAAGACATCGCCGGAGCGGTGGCGATGGCGGCGCGGCAGATGGTTCCGGCGCACCTGGCCTATGGCGAGGGGCATATCGGCTTCTCCATCGAACGTCGCGTTCACACCGCCGATGGTATGCAAATGCTGCCTAACCCGGCGGGACCGATCGACCGCCGGCTGCGCCTCTTGCGGGTGGACAGCACAGTGGAACGGGAGGCGCCGCTGGCTGTTCTCTTCGACGTGTGCTGCCACGCCACCTGTTTCGGCGCCGATAACTATGCGATCAGCGCCGACTATCCCGGCGCCGCGCGCCGCTGCATCGAGCACATGTTCGGCGGCGAGACTCGTGCCCTTTTCTTACCCGGCGCCTTCGGTGACGTGCGACCCAATCTGGTCAATGAACGCGGACGCTTCCGCGGCGCTACGAACGTGGAACTCGAGCGCATCGGGCGGGCCGTGGGGGCGGAGGCGGTAAGAGTGGCCGAGGAGGTCAGCGGCATCCCCCGTGCGCCCGGCGACGTCACCCCGCGCTGGGACGGCGCTGGCGGGTTGGCAGGGGCGATTCGCGATGTGCCCCTCCGCTACCAACGCCTGCCGAGCCGCGACGAACTGCTCACCGCCGATGCCCAGCGCGGCGGTGGCTGGGCCAAGCGGTTGCTCGCCCAGCTCGAGCGCGACGGCCACCTGCCGGTGGGGGAGCCATGCGAGGTGCAGGCGCTACGCCTGGGGCCGTTCCTGCTGATCGCGGTGGCGGGGGAACTGATGGTGGAAATCGCCCTGGCCATTGAGGCGGGGCTGGCGGACGCCAAAGGCAACGCAGCGATGCTCGTGCTCGGCTACGCCAACGGCATGGCCGGTTATCTCTGTACGAAACAGGCCTACGCCGAGGGAGGCTACGAGTCGGCCCAGGCCCACGTCGCCTACCACCGCCCCGCGCCATTCACGGACGATACGGCAACGGCCCTGACGGCGGCGGCCCTGGCGCTGGCCGCGGAGGTCGGGATGGGCTGACCGGCGGGTCGATACGGGACTTGAAGACAGGACTGGAGTAGAGTGTGAAGATCTACATCATGACCGATATGGAGGGCGTCGCCGGTGTGGTCAACGCCGACGACTTTCTCGCACCCGGCGCCCGCTACTACGAAATGGCGCGGGAGCTGGTGACCGGCGAAGTCAACGCCACAATTGAGGGAGCATTGGAAGCGGGGGCCGGCGAGTTCCTGGTCCTCGACGGCCACGGCAACGGGGCGATCAACCCGCTCCTGCTCCATCCGGCGGCGCGCTTGCTCACCGGACGGCCGCTCGGCTACCCATTCGGCATCGACGAGAGTTTCACCGTCGCCTTCATGGTCGGCCAGCACGCCAAGGCAAACACCGATGGCGGTCACCTGGCCCACACCGGCTCCTTTGCCATCGAGGATCTTTCCATCAATGGGCGCAGTCTCGGTGAGATGGGCTGCAATATGCTGGTGGCGTCCTATTTCGGCGTCCCCTACGTGTTGCACACGGGCGACGCCGCTGCCGGCGCCGAGGCGCGCGACCTCGTCCCCGCCATCGAAACGGTCAGCGTGAAATGGGGAGTGCCGCGTGGCTCAGCGAGCGGTCTGGACAGCCGTCAAAACGAACTATTTAACGGTGCGGCCACCCATCTGCACTCCACACGCGCTCACGCGCTGATTCGGGAAGCGGCGAAACGGGCGTTGGAGCGGCGGCAGGAGATCGCCCCGTTCCGGTTGTCCGCCCCGTACCAACTGGTGTCCGTACGCCGGAAGACCGACCGCGAACCGCCGACAACCGCCCACGTCGAAGCGAACGATCTGATCGAACTGCTGCGCCGCCCCCGCCCGCACGGGTGAGGGGCGAACCGGCAGGCCGGCGCAGTCGCCGGGTGGTTACTTGTTGGTCTGATCCAGCAGCGCTTGCAACTGGGTCTGGGCCTGGGCCAGGCCGTCCTGCACCGTCGTCTTCTGCGCCACCAGATTGGCCCACAAAGGGCTGGCGATGGTCTTCTCAAACTGCGAGTTCGCGGGAATCGCCCGCACCGGGTCCGGCGCCGCAGCGATCGCTAGCGAACTGGTGAGCACATCGACGCCCGCCGTCGCCGGCACCTTGGCAAAGGCTTTCTTCGACCAGACCACGGCATCGGAGGTCAACACGGGCATACGGGAAACCAGATTGGCGTAGCGCCCGTCTTGCAAGAGCCACTTGATGAGGTTCCAGGCGCTGGCGGAATCCTTGATGTTGGCGCCAACCGCCAGTTGGATCGTGTCCTGATCGGGACTCGTCGCCGTGCCCTTGGGGAACGTCGCCATCACGTAGTCGTTCTTGTACGCCGCCGGGTCGGTGAAGGTGTTCATCTGCCAGCCGCCGATGTACGACATCCCCGTCTGTCCGGCCGCCCACCGCTTGTCATTGCCGCTGGCGGAGAGCTTCACCGTCGGTGTCGCCGTGTCCGTCTGGTCTTTCAGGATAATGTCCAGGTAACTCGACAACGCCTGGATCATCTCCGGTGAGTTGCAGATCGCCTTGGTGCCATCCGGCGAGACCCAGTGCGCCCCCCACGCCATCGGCACCGTGTAGTCCCAGTTACCCAGTTCCTCCGCCCCCGCCACGGAATAGGTCGTGCCCTGCTTCTTGGTCAGCTTCTGGGCATATTCACGGTACTGATCCCAGGTGAAGGGGTTCTTCCAATCCTGCGAAGGCGGCGTGAGGCCGGCGGCAGCGATCATATTCGGGCTGTAGATAAAGGCGATGGCGTTACCGCCGAGACCCCAGGGCAGGGAGTACTGCTTGCCGCCGTAGGAGCCGAAGGTCTTCAAGGTGTTCGGGTTGTAGCCGCTAATGTCGTACTTGTCCCGCGCGATGAACGGTTCGAGAGGCTGCAAGGCGCCCGGTTTGGCCATGGCCTGGATGAAGGTCACCTTGCCGATGACATCCAGCGGCGTCCCAGCGGCGGCGAAGGTGAGGATCTTCTCGTACTTGTCGGCATCGCCACCACCGATGCTGACCGGTTCCACCTTCGCGTTGGGATTCGCCTGATTCCAGGGCGCCAGGAACGCGTCATACTGCGGAGCGTTCATCGGCCCGGAGAACTCGACCATCCAGGTCAGCGTCCCAGACGTGCCCGGCTTGATCGACAACGCCGCCGTCGTACTGGTGGCAGCCGATGCGACGGCGACTGTGGTAGCGGCGGTGGTACTCGCCGCCGCGGCGGTCGTGCTGGCGGCACTGGTCGTGACCGCCGCCGCGGTGCTGGCCGCCTGCGTCGCCGCACTGGTCGTACTGGTCACCGCAGTAGGAACGGCGGCGGCACTGGTAGCCGCTGCTGAACTCGTCGCTGCCGACGTGGTCACCGTCGTCGTGGCGGCGCCACCGCACGCGGCTAACACGCCGATCGCCGGCAGCGCCAAGGCGGCGCCGAGCGCCTGCCGCAGGAGCATCCGGCGCGACGTGAAGGAAGAACTGGGCATGTCAACTCCTCTCCGTATGAACCGACCCCATTATTGTAGTTGGGGCGGACTCCTGAATGGCATGCCGAGCCGGCGCCATGCCCATTTTGTCCGCTTTCCGAACTAATACGGTGTAACACACTACAATCGGGACTGTCAACAGGTTCATCCATTCGTCGTCCCGCCGGCGTCGGGGGCCGCACGGCGGGAGAATCTTGGTTGATGACGATAACGGGCGGGATAGAGGGCACACATGGCCGGACTCCTCAACGGCCGGGGGCGGGAAGCGGTCCTGGCAGTCATTCGCCGCCGCGGGCAGACAACGCGAACGGAGCTGGCGGCGGCCTGCGGCCTGAGCAAGGCGCAGGTATCGGACATCGTCGCCGCCTTGCTCAGCGATGGAATCGTGCGCGAGGTCGGCACCAAGCAGGAAGGCCGCGGGCGCAGCCGCATCGTATTGGAGCTGAATGCCACGGCCCACCTGGTCCTGGGAGCCCAACTAGACGATGAACGCTGCGTGGCGATCCTCGCGGACTTGCAGGCGCGGCCGCAGGTAGTGGAAACGGTCGGTATCACCGGTGGCCGCCCGGAGGATTTCGTGGCGGCGCTTACGACAGCAGTCGAACGCTTGCGGGCCCAGACTGCGACGCCCATCCTCGGGCTCGGTGTCGGCACACCGGGATCGCTGGACCTAGCCGGCCGCATAATCCGGCTCTCTGTGCCGCACGGCTGGCGAGATATTCCCATCGCCGACCTGATCGAGGCTCGAATCGCGCTACCGATTCGCGTCGCCAACCGCGCCAAAGTTGCCGTGCTCGGGGAGCACTGGCACGGCCGGGCCCAGGGGATCCAGGACGTGGCCTACGTCTTCGTCGGCAACGGCATCATCGCCGGATTATTAATCGACGGCAAGCTCTATTTCGGGGCGGGCGGCGCCGGCGAACTGGGGCACGTCACGGTCGTGCCCGACGGGCCGGTCTGCGGCTGTGGCAATCGAGGCTGCCTGCACATGTTCGCCTCCGGTGCGGCCATCGTACGGCTGGCACACGCCCACGCC
>JBPCLN010000065.1:0-10374 GCA_051003235.1 Chloroflexota bacterium
CTCTGGGACCACGAGGGTTTTGCGTTGTCCGCTCGCGACCCCGATATCATAAAACTCCCCCGCAAATTCGTGGACCACCTGACCGAGACCCTCTGCTACGCCGCCTGAACGGCCAAAGTCGAGCTTACTCCTGCACGACCGTCTCCTCGCCGTTCTTGCTGATGACAGTAGCAGCGGCAACCCCATCGTTGGCACTGAGCCGGATCAACATTACGCCCTGGGTGTTACGGCCGGACTGGCGAACTTGGGCCAGCGGCAGGCGATTGACAATGCCGTTGGCAGTCGTGAGCATGAGCTCCGCATCATCCTCGTTCACAATATGTCCCGCAACAATCGTGCCGGTCTTTTCGCCCAGCTTGGCCGTCGTCACGCCCTGCCCGCCGCGCGTTTGCTTGCGATATTCCTCCATTGACGTCCGCTTGCCATAACCCAAGGAAGTCACAACCAGCAGGTCGCTGGTGTGGGCAACAAGGCCGGACGACGGCACCACGGCCATGCTCATCACCGTGTCTTCCTTGCCAAGCGTGATGCCCTTCACTCCGGCCGTATCGCGGCCGGTCGGTCGGATTTGCGTCTCCGCGAAGCAGATCGCCCGCCCCTGCCGCGTCACCAGCACGACTTCCTGGGTGCCGTCCGTCGGGCGGACCCAGGCCAGATCGTCACCCTCGTTTAGCGAGATGGCGATCAGGCCGTTCCGGCGCACGTTCGCGTAGTCGGCAATTGCGGTCTTCTTGACGGTGCCCTGGCGCGTCGCCATAAGCAAGAAGCGCTGCTCCGACCCCGTAAAGGACGTGATGCCGAGCATAGCCGTAATAGTTTCGCGTGGCTCCAGCGCGAGCAGATTGACGATGGGCAGCCCTTTGGCCTGCCGCGAGACATCGGGCAGTTCGTGGACCTTCAGGGTGAAGACCCGGCCCCGATTGGTGAAGTACATCACCGAATCCAGAGCATCGGCCACAAAGGAGTGTTGCACCGCATCTTCCGTGCGCGTGAGCATGCCCAACTTGCCCCGACTGCCCCGGTGGTGCGACTGGAAGCCATCGGCCGGGCTGCGCTTGACGTACATCTGCGTGGTGAGGGTGACGAGCACCTGCTGGTGCGGAATCAGGTCTTCCTCGCTCAACTCGCCCGTCTCGTCGACGATGCGCGTGCGACGAGCGTCGCCGAACTTCTCTTTGAGCTCGGTCAATTCCTTCTTGACAATGTCCAGCACCTTGCGGATATCGGCGAGGATGCCCTGCAGTTCCTCAATCGTCTTCAGCAGCGCCTTATATTCGTCAATGATCTTCTTGCGTTCCAGTGAGGCCAGGCGGCGCAAGGCGAGATCGCCGATGGCCCGCGCCTGCGCTTCACTGAATTTGAAGTCGTGCATGAGGTTATGAACGGCGGAGTCACCAGTCTGGGAGCGGCGAATGCAGGCGATCACTTCATCGAGCATATCGAGGGCCCGCGTCAGCCCTTCCAGGATATGGGCACGCTCCTGCGCCTTACGCAGTTGATAGCGGGTGCGGCGAGTGATTACCGTCTGGCGGAAGGACAGGAACTCCTGCAAGCAGCGCTTGAGGGTGAGCACCCGCGGTTCACCATCCACAATCGCCAGCATGTTGACGCTGAAGTTGGACTGCAACTGTGTGTGCTTGTAGAGGGCGTTCAGCACCTTGCGCGGTTGGGCGTCACGCCGCAACTCAAAGACGGCCCGCATGCCGTCACGGTCGCTCTCGTCCCGTATCTCGGTGATGCCGTCGATCTTTTTGCCCTTGACCAGTTCGGCCGTGCGTTCCAGCATCAGCGCCTTGTTGACCTGATACGGCAGTTCGCGGACGATAATGGCATTGCGCCCGCCGCGCATTTGCTCGATTTCGCAAACGGCGCGCTGCACAATGCGCCCGTGGCCGGTGGCGTAGGCCTGCTGAATGCCGTCCCGTCCCAGGATAAGCGCGCCGGTGGGGAAGTCCGGCCCTTTGACAATCTTGAGCAGGTCATCGACCGTCGCGTCAGGGTGGTCGATCATATAGGCCAGGGCGTCGCACACTTCAACCAGATTGTGCGGCGGCACGCTGGTCGCCATACCGACGGCGATGCCCATATTGCCGTTGACGAGATAGTTCGGCACCCGTGTCGGCAGGACGGTGGGCTCCCGCTCCGTGGCGTCGTAGTTGTCCTGGAAGTCAACAGTGTCCTGGTCGATATCGGCCAGCAATTCTTCGGCAATGGCGGTAAGGCGGACCTCTGTATAGCGGCTGGCTGCCGGCGAGTCGCCATCGACGCTGCCGAAGTTACCCTGGCCGTCCACCAGCGGGTAACGCATAGAGAACGGCTGCGCCAAACGCACGACCGTGTCGTAAATGGCCATATCGCCGTGCGGGTGGAAACGTCCCATCACTTCGCCGACCACTTTGGCGCTCTTGCGATAGCCGCCACTGCGGCGTAGCCCGAGTTCCAGCATGCCATAGAGCACCCGCCGGTGGACCGGTTTGAGACCGTCCCGCACATCCGGCGTGGCGCGCTTGATGGCACTCATCGAATAAGAGAGATAGGAGGTTCGCATCTCGTCTTCGATGCGAATATCGCGGTCCCGTGATGGTTCAATTGCCATAGGTCAGCACATCTTCCCTGCTATGTGACGAAGTGTCTGGATATATTCTACCATTGGACTGCACAAAAGCGGGCATGTGCCGGTGGAGCAAGGAGGAAATCATGCGCGGAGATGCCCACGTTCAGGCAGTGATCGGAGTGATTGTCCGCCGCCTCGTCACCGAATACGCCCCGGAGAAGATCGTCCTCTTCGGGTCCCACGCCTACGGCGAGCCGCACGGTGAGAGCGATATCGATCTGCTGATTGTGAAGGACACACCGGACCGGTATATCGATCGCCAGGTCGACGTTTTGCGCCTCGCAACAGGCCTGCATCAGCACGTTGCGTTAGAGCCTATTGTCATGACACCGGCCGAGGTTGCGCAGCGGCTGCGCATCGGCGATCACTTTGTTGAAGAGATGCTCCTGAAAGGCGAGGTGCTCTATGCCGCCTGACGAATCCATGTATCCGCCCGAATGGCTACGGATCGCTGGGAAGGATCTCGAGCGGGCGTCGCGGTCACTGCGCGACGACGATCCAGAGTTGGCCGGTTTTTGTCTTCAACAGGCGGTCGAGAAGTTCCTTAAGGCATTTTTGCTTAGCCGCGGCTGGAAGCTTCAGCGGATCCACAATCTGGAAGTATTGCTGGACGCGGCGACCCGCTCTGCTCCCGATCTCGAGGACTTTCGTGCGGTCTGCCAAGTCATCACGCTCTACTATATGGCTGAGCGTTATCCCTCAAGTATCAAGGCTGGACTGACCTGAGAAGAAATCCAGCGGTCCTTGAATGCTGTACTGGGATTGATCAATAGGATTCGGGATCTGATGGCCTAGATCTCGTCCGTTGGCTCCTCATGACGCCCGAAGCGATTGAGAAACGGTTGCGGATCGGAGGCCAGTTCGTCGAAGAAGTCCTGTTGAATGGCGATGTCTTGAAAAACGGTTTCGGATCCGCGTTTCGATAAGTCGGAGCGCATCAGACAGAATGCTCATAAGGCGCTCAGCGGGTGACGCCATTTACAACGACCGGTTGGGCCTTGTCGAAGGAAACCAACGCTTCCAGGTCGCCTGGCTGCCGGGCGACGAGCGCGATGCCTATCTTCGGACGCTCCGCACTATGGACAATAAGTTCCCACGTCCAAATGCTCCACGCCAACTGGTGTTTACAGGGAACGCACTGGCGATGATTGAAGACAGCGAAGCCTTCAGCAACCAGCTCACCACTGGGCCGGGGCCAGTCACCGTGACCGCCGAGGCATGGCTCGGCGATCCCATTGATGTGCGCGAGATCCCGACCGCGGCAACGCTTCGTCGCAAAAGTGGTAGCAACCTCTTGATCGTTGGGCAGGATTTAGAGGCGACCATTGGCGCGCTCTCCGCTGCCTTCTTTAGTCTAATCTTACAACTCGGTGCCGATTTCGCTGACGTCATTGTGATTGACTTCACGCCGTCCGATACGCCGGCAGAATCGCTATGGGGTCACATCGCCGAGAAGATTCCCGTGACCTTCCGGATCGTGCGACGGCGGGAACTGCCGGACGTTGTCCGCTCTATCCATACAGAGGCTGCTCGGCGAGCCGATGCGCCAGTCATGGCCGCTCAGGACTCGACCTCACTGATTACCGAAGCCGGGACGGAATCTGCATTGCGGGCAGCCTGCTTCAGCAGGCTTTGTGAACGTAACCCGCTGCTTCAGCGGCGGGTTGCTGCGCGGCTTCGGTTCAGGGCGTGCAAGGAAGGTCCTCCTCGTCGTCCCCCATCCCAAAATCCAGCACCTGCTCCCGTGCAACCACCTCGAAGACCGGCTCCTCGTCGCGGCGGCGGCCGGCGGTGAACTTTGGCGCCGGCCCCAGGGCGCGGTCCAGGGCCTCGCTGACCCAGCGCGCCTCGATGACCTCGATGCCGCTGGTGCGGCGCGACGGGCTGCGCCGGCCCGCGGCGTTACTGATCGCCGGTACCAGGATGCGTTTGAAGCCGAGCCGCTCCGCTTCCGCCAGACGGCGGTCCAGTTGGCGCACCGAGCGCAACTCGCCGGAAAGGCCGACCTCGCCGGCGACGGCCATGTCCCCCGGCACCGCTTGATCGCGCAGGCTGGAAGCAACCGCCAATGTCACCGCGAGGTCGGCGGCCGGCTCGGTGAGGCGCACGCCACCGACAACGTTGACATAGACGTCCTGATTGCCGAGGGACACGCCGGCCCGACGCGAAAGGACGGCCAGCAATAGGTAGAGCCGGTTGACGTCGAAGCCGTTCGCCGACCGGCGGGGTAAGCCAAAGCTCGTCGGTGCAGCCAGCCCTTGCACCTCCACCAGCAGGGGCCGGGTTCCCTCCGTAGTCACGGCGGCTACGGTGCCGGGCGCTGAGCCGCTGTGCCCGGCAAAGAAGAGCGCCGCGCTATCCGCCACCTCCGTGAGGCCGGTTTCGCCCATCTCGAACAGCCCGATCTCGTCGGTCGAGCCGAAGCGATTCTTCACGCCGCGCAGGATGCGATAGCTGCTAACACGCTCCCCTTCCAGGTACAGCACGACATCAACGATATGCTCCAGTACGCGGGGACCGGCCACCGCCCCTTCCTTGGTGACATGGCCGACCAGGAAAATCGAGATATGGCGCCGTTTGGCGAGGTGGACCAGGCGTTGCGCACATTCCCGTACCTGGCTCACGCTCCCCGCCGAAGCGCTGAGATCATCGGTGGCAACGCTCTGAATAGAGTCGATGACCGCCAGTACCGGCGGATCGGATTCCAGGTGATCGAGGATCGTCGAGAGGTCCGTTTCGGCGAGGATCAGCAGACGGTCTTCGCTGATACCGAGACGATCGGCGCGGAGCTTTACCTGCTGGGCGGACTCTTCCGCCGCCACGTACAGTACGGTACCGGAATCGCGCGCGACGGCCCCACAGACTTGCAATAGCAAGGTGGACTTGCCGATACCCGGGTCGCCGCCCACCAGGACGACGGAACCGGGCACGATGCCGCCGCCGAGCACGCGATTAAACTCGCCCATGGGCAGCCGCAACCGCGACCAATCGGCGGTCGGGATGCGGGGCAGCGCCAGCGCCTGACTTGGCCCGGCGCCCGCCGAATCTCGTCGCGCCCCGGCCGTGGCCGGCTCGGGACGTTCGACGGTTTCGACCAGGCTATTCCAAGCGCCGCAGTCGGGACAGCGCCCGACCCACTTCGGCTGCCGTGCCCCGCACTGCTGGCAGGTGTAGACCGTCCGCGCTTTGGCGGGCATGCACTCCCTCCCGGTCTGGCCTCCTTCCGCTCTCCCTGAGGAAGAGAGGTGGCGCCACAGCGCCGGATTGAGGTCGCCTACGCCTCGCCGACCGCTCCGGCCAGCATGGGGAAGGCTTCTTCCTCGGTGACCTTGCGGATCAGCAAAAGTTCGCCATCGCCGACATCGCCGACGACGGTGTCGCCGGGGTGGAGCCTACCAGACAGGATGCCTTCCGCCAGTTTGTCTTCCACCCAGGTCGTGATGGCGCGCTTCAAGGGCCGGGCGCCGTTCTGGACGTCGTAGCCCTTCTCGCAAAGGAAATCTTTCCCGCGTTCGGTCATTTCCAGGATGAGTTGCTGCTCGGTCAACGCCACCTGGACGCGCTTCAGTTCCATATCGACAATGGCGCGGATCTGCTCGTGACTGAGCGCGTGGAAGGCGATGGTGTCGTCAAGCCGGTTCAGGAACTCCGGTCGGAAGATCTGCTTGAGCTCGATATTGACCTTTTCCTTCATCCGCTCGTAGGAGGCCTTTGTTTCGTCGGCCGCCCCGGTGCGCTGGAAGCCTAAGGCGCCCGACTTCTTCAACAGATCGGTCCCGGCGTTAGAAGTCATGATGATGATCGTATTGCGGAAGTCCACCACCCGACCCTTGGCGTCGGTCAGGCGACCATCCTCCAGGATTTGCAGAAGGATGTTGAAGACTTCCGGGTGGGCTTTCTCGATCTCGTCCAGCAGGACGACGGAATAGGGCTTGCGGCGTACCGCTTCCGTCAGTTGCCCGCCCTCGTCGTAGCCAATGTACCCAGGAGGGGCACCGACGAGGCGGGCTACGGCGTGCCGCTCCATGAACTCCGACATGTCAACGGTTATGAGAGCGTCCTCACTGCCGAACATGAATTCAGCCAGGATCTTCGCCAGGTGGGACTTACCGACCCCGGTGGGGCCGACAAAGATGAAACTGCCGATCGGTCGCCGGGGGTCCTTCAAGCCGGCGCGCGCTCGGCGTAGAGCTTGGGCCAGCTTACCGATCGCTTCATCCTGGCCGACGTAACGTGCGTGTAGCGCCTGTTCCATTTCCAGGAGGCGCTTCGACTCTTCCTGAGCGATCCGCATGACCGGAATACCGGTCCACATGGACACCACATGGGCGATGTCGTCAGCGCTCACCACCGGGCGATCCGCCTGGGCGGCGCTACTGGCCGTCAGTTCGGCGCTGTCGATCCGCTCGCGCAGCCGCGCCTCCTTATCGCGCAGTGCTGCCGCCTTTTCGAATTGCTGATTCTGAATTGCCGAGTCCTTCTCGGACTGCAGTTGCTCCAGATCCTTGAGCGCCTGCTTCAGCGTCTGCGGCTGGCCGCTGCGCTGCATGCGGACGCGGCTGGAGGCTTCGTCGATCAGGTCGATTGCCTTGTCGGGGAGGAAACGATCGGTGATGTACCGGGCGCCCATTTCGGCGGCGGACTTGAGCGCCTCGTCGCTGATCGTGAGGCGATGATGCTGTTCGTAGCGCTCCCGGATGCCGTGGAGGATTTCAATCGTCTCCTCGACCGTCGGCTCGCGGATGGTCACCGTCTGGAAGCGGCGCTCCAGGGCGGCGTCGCGTTCGATGTACTTGCGGTACTCATCCATCGTGGTCGCGCCGATGCATTGCAGTTCGCCACGGGCGAGGGCCGGCTTGAGGATATTGGCAGCGTCGACCGCCCCTTCCGCAGCGCCGGCGCCGACGAGCGTGTGTAGCTCATCGATGAACAGGATCGCGTCGCGCGAGGAACGGATCTCTTCGATGATCTTCTTCAGGCGTTCTTCGAATTCGCCACGGTACTTTGTGCCGGCGACGAGGGAGCCAATATCCAGGGTCAGCAGGCGCTTGCCGTGCAAAGTTTCCGGCACATCGCCGGCGATGATCCGTTGGGCGAGACCCTCCGCGATCGCCGTCTTGCCGACGCCTGGCTCACCGATCAGGGCGGCGTTGTTTTTCTGGCGCCGGGAGAGGATCTGAATGACCCGCTCAATTTCCTTCTGGCGGCCAATGATGGGGTCCAGACGGCCATCGGTGGCCATGGCGGTGAGATCCATGCCGAGTTGGTCTAGCGTCGGCGTCCGGCTCTGCTGCTTCCCCTCTGGGTGCCCGCCGGCGTTGCTCTGGCTGAGCACGGTGATCGTTTGCTGGCGCACCTTCTCCAGATTGACGCCTAGGCTTTCCAGCACGCCGGCGGCGATGCCTTCGCCCTCGCGCACCAAGCCGAGGAGCAGGTGCTCCGTGCCGATGTAGTGATGGCCAAGCCGGCGGGCCTCGTCGACCGCGAGTTCGATCACCTTCCGAGCCCGCGGCGTCAAGCCGATCTCACCGACCGGCGCGCGGTCGCCACGCCCGATGATGAACTCGATGGCGTTGCGCACCTTGTTCAGCTCAACGCCCAAATTATTCAGCACCTTGGCGGCGACGCCCTCGCCTTCGCGTACGAGGCCGAGAAGAAGGTGCTCCGTGCCGATGTAGTTGTGGTTGAAGCGCTGGGCTTCTTCCTGGGCCAGGGCGAGCACAGCCCGTGCCCGCTGGCTAAACTTATCAAATCGGTCGTTCTGCTGCACTCTCGTTGCCTCGCTTTCCTGTTGGTTGGCCGGTGGTGTGCTCTCACCCGGAGGCGGGAGCGCGCCACCTAGGACGCTTCCGCGTCCTTTTGGGTCTCACTCTCCTGAGCGGACCCGCTAGCTGCCCCTTCGGTGTCGGCCTCCGGTGTATCGGTGGATTCACTGGTTTCCACTGTTCGTCGTGATCGGCGTCGCACCGGAGGTGTCAGGGCAGCCTCCGGTGCATCGGTCGATTCACTCGATTCAATGGTAGCGCTCAAGTTGCCGCAGCTTTCGGCTTCGCCGGTTGCCTCACTGTCAGCAATCGCTACGGCCAGGCCGGTTACCTCGGCCTGGCCATTTACTTCCGCCTCATCGGTTGCTTCGGCGTCGAATCCTTCGGCGCCGGCGTCCTGACCGTCGATGCCCTCAGCGCCCTCGGCGCCTACTTCATCGTAGTCGTTGTAAGTGGCGTCGCCATCCTCCAGGGCCTTCAGGCTAAGCCCCAGACGGCGCTTCTTGCCGTCAATGTGGATGACCTGGAACTCTCGCTCGTCGCCCTCCTTGACGACTTCCTTCGGATTGGTGATGTGGCGATTGGAGAGTTCCGAGACGTGGGCCAACCCCTCAACCCCATCCTCCACGCGGGCGAAGGCGCCGAAACTGGTGATCTTGGTGACGATGCCCTGGACCAGTTGGCCCACCTGATACCGCTCTTCGATCGTATCCCAGGGATCGGCCTGGGCGCGCTTCAGGCTGAGGGCGATCTTTTTCTTCACCGGGTCCACACCGAGCACGTAGACGTCGACTTCATCGCCGACGTGAAGTACCTGATTGGGGTGGTTGAGGTGTCCCCAGGAGAGCTGTGAAATATGGATCAGGCCGTCGGCGCCGCCCAGATCGACGAACGCGCCAAAGCTACAGAGGTTGCTGACGCGCCCCTTGCGGACCTGGCCAATCTGCAGTTCCTCCAGCAGAATATCCTTATTCTTGGCGCGCGTCTCCTGCGCCGCCGCGCGCTCGGACAGAATCAGCCGGTTGCGATTGCGGTTGAGTTCGATGATCTTGAGCGTCAGTGACCGCCGCATCATCTCGGCCAGCTTTTGCGTCAATTCGTCTTCACTGGAATCACCGCGTTCGCCGGATTCCCGGCGCAAGCCGAGCACCTGGGATATCGGCACGAAGCCCCGCAGCCCATGCACATTCACCAGCAAGCCGCCCTTATTGTGGTCGATAACATCGGCTTCGATGATCTCGTTGTCTTGCATGATTTGTTCGGCCAGACGCCAACTCTTCTCCATTTTGGCACGGCGGATGGAGAGGACGGCGTGGCCTTCTGGGGTTTCCGGCATAAGGACAGAGACGAGGACGGTTTCGCCGACCTTGAGCGTCTTCGCTTCCTCGGCCGGGCCGAGTTCGCGGCCGCTGACGACGCCTTCCGACTTGAGGCCGATATCGACCAGCACTTCGTCGGGATCAACCCGCACGATCGTGCCTTCGATAACGTCGCCTCGAGTCAGGCTGCGAAAATTATGCTCCGGGCTATCGAGGAGCGCCTCGAATTCGTCGGCGTCCAAATTGGTTGGATCCGGCCGGTCGAGCAGCCCACTGACGGAAGATGATAGAGAATCGGTCATTGAATGTACGAAAACCTCCAGCGCTGAGGTCGCCATTGGCGGTGAACCGTTGCTGGCGCCATGCACAGTATAGCGGATAGCGTGGAACGACTGCTGTGCGGGCGAGAATTCAAGATTGGTACCTAACCCCCTCGCCCCCTTCCCTTGGAAGGAAGGGGGAAGGCGGGACGCGGAAGACGGCCAATCACCGTCGTCGCCCCCTACCTTTCTCGGGAAGGGGGTTGGGGGTGAGGTTTCCCAACGTACAAGTGTTGATGCAGCAGGGGGGGTGGAGGAGAGGGGCAAGGGAACGGCCATTAGGATCGCTGAGCTGGGGTAAGGCGCTTGCGCGCCGTCCACATGCGACCTATCAACCAGGTGTTCTGCCTGGGGCC
>JBPCLN010000066.1:0-52491 GCA_051003235.1 Chloroflexota bacterium
AGTTCGAGGACCGCGAATACTTCGAGGGGCTGCGCACGCTCAGTAGCAACGGCATCGACAAGCCGGTGCTCAACGTTTTCCGCATGCTGGCGCGCCTGGGCGGGCTACGCCTGGATCTCCAGAGCGATGCCGCCCGCGACCCGCTCACCACGCCGGACGGCGACGGCCCTGACACGCCGCCCGACGTCTCCGGCATCGCTGCTCTCGACGGCGACGGCGCCTTCCAGGTGCTGCTCTGCAACCACCACGACGACTGGGATGTGACGAGGGCCACGTCCGTCGCGCTGGAGATTGCCGGTCTGCCGGACGGCAACTACCGGCTGCGCCAGTCGCTGATCGACGCGACGCACAGCAACGCGCATAGCGTGTGGCAGGCGATGGGGGAACCGCAGCAACCGACCGTGGAACAAGTCGAGCGCTTACAGCGGGCTGGTGGCCTGGAGATGGTTGCGGAGTCGGCAGTCAGCGCGAGCCAGGGCCGGTTGCAGTTGGAAGTGACATTAGCGGCGCGGAGCGTGTGTTTGCTTGAGGTCGCGGCGGGTTAGCCCCAATTTGGTCGAGTGAGCAACGGTGGGAGGGAAGCAGGGCGGCGACGAGGGTAGCTCCGGAATGGACGTGCGGTTAGGCGAAGCGGGCGGGCACTGCTCCCCCATAACCGGCTGGTCGCCATTTGCATGCCGCTCTCCCGCTCAGCGAATACGAAAGACCTCGCCCCGCGGTGCGAACGGGAGATGGTGGCCTTCGGGCAGTAGGAAGGCGTGTTCCCGCCGGATGCGCAGGCGATCGCAATAGCCGTCGGTGATGATGAGTAGTGGGCCGTCGTCGGGGAAGTCCGTCGCCGACCCGAGCAGGTCAATCGCCGGCTGCAGGACGGTGCCGCCGCGGCCTTTGATCTGCAGGCGATCAGCGATGCGCTCCGGCGGCAGGTAGCCCTGATCGTAGGTGGCGGCGTCGCAGAAGATGACGCGGACCGCCGGGATATCGCGGGCGAGGCTGTAACCGGCGATCGCGCCCAGCGCCTTGGCGAGGAGGATGCGGTCCATCGAACCAGAGGTGTCCAGGAGGACGCCGAAGGTTCGGCCATCCTCCGACGTGGCAACAGGCATGACGCGCGGACGCGGAATGTCCGGCGTCGCCGCCTGGCGGCGGCTCGGGCGAGCATAGGTACGGATTTTCTCCAGGGGCGCGAACTGGGCATCAAACCAGCGACTCAGTTCGACGTCCCAGAGGATGGGCGGCTGGCTCACTGCCCGAATCTCTTCCAGCAGACCCGCCGGTAGGTAGCCCCGCTCCTGTGCCTGGTGCGAGAGCAGTCCCTGGCTCAGGCAACGGCGATAGAAGTCATCGAGGTCCATGCCGTCGCCGGTGAGCCACCAGTCGGGGGTGGGCGGCTCCAGCATGTCTCCCAGACCGACGCCGCGCAAGGTGGCGAGCTTGCGGTAATGGCGCATATCGCCCACGATGCGGTCGTAGATCGCCTCCGCGGAGAAGCCTTGCAGCGCTTTGTCGTAGAGCGCGCCGATCTTCGGCAGGTCACCCAACCGCATCTCGACGAGCCAGGAGTTGATGACATAGTCGCAGGCAACATTCCACAGGAAGTAATCCCGACCCTGGCGCCGCCCGTGGTGGCGCAGGGCCACGTGCAACAGCTCGTGGGCCATGACGAACGTGCACTCCTCATCGTCAAGGCCGGCTGCCGGGTTCAGGAAGATCTCTTTGCTCTCCGCCGCCACGGCGGCTGTAGAAATGCCCAGACGGGCGCAGATCTTCGGATCTTCGACGATCTGGAAGGTTGCCGCCAGGGCCCCGAGCAACGGATAGCTGCTCATGAACCAGTTGCGCGTGAGCTGGCCGGCGCTGAGGAGATCGCTGCCGCCGTCCAGGGCGGTGCGGTACCCGCCGGCGACCTGCACTGCACTATCCACGGCCGCCGCTAGGCCGCTGCCGAAGCTGGCCTGCCAGTCAGTCGGGCGGCGCAGCGCAGCCTGCTGGCCAACCGCGACGCGCATATCGTCCCGATGGGGGCCGGCAGTGCTCAGGCGCTGCAGTTGATCGGGAATACCCTGGTCGCAGAACTGCTGATAGAGCTGCTCTTCACTGCGGCCTGGCAGGTCCAGCGAGAGGTGCAAGGCATCGGGTGGCGCAACCAGCTTGAGATCCGAAAGCAGGCGGGCGACTACATAGTCGCAGGCAACGTTCCACTCTCGCTGATGCTGGCGCCGTTGAAAGTGGCCGAGGCCGAGGTGCAACAGACAGTGGGCGAAGACGTACTGCCACTCCTCGGGACGCGCCCGACGCGTCGGGTGGATGTGCAGTTCACCACTGCTTGTCACTACCGCCCAACCATCCGGCGGGCAGTGGTTGCCTTCGCGGCGGATTCGCCAAACGTGCAGCGCCATGGGGGCAAACAACGGATGCCGGGCCAGTACCCTATATCCCTCCAGGCAGTGTTGCTCCGCCAGGTCGGGCCCTGAGGCGCCCGCCTTCGTCTGCCTATGCGCCATCGTTCTTTGCCACCAGGCGCGGCAGGTCGCGGACGACCTCTACCAGGAACCAGCCCGGCAGGGCATCGCCCTCGCTTTGCTTCGCTGCCACGATCTGGGCCAACTCCAAACTGATCGTCGCCAACTCCTTGAGCAGCGCCTTGCTGCGATGGGCCAGCTCCCTTTGCGCTGCCGTGAGGGCACTACCGTCCGCCGGCAGCTCCTTGACCAACTGCGCGCGGAAAGACTGGACGAGGAAGTAGAGCACGTCGCGCTCGTCCGGCTGGCGCGGCCAGCCCATTGCACCGCTGAGGATGGCGGCGAGGCGATACTTGCCGCGAAGCTGCTTGACGAACGCCTTGAACTGGACGGCGTGGTGGGGCGAGAGGCAGCCGGATGCCAGCACTTCCAACCAGCGCTCATCCACACCGTCTCCGTATTCGTGCAAGGCATCGCTGAGCATGTGCCAGGAGCGCGGCGTGGAGAACGGCTCTTCGTGCTTCGGCGGCTGGCTCCAGAGATGGTCGGGGCGCGTCTGAATGTACTCAATCACCAGGTGGTGGATGCCGTTGGCGTGGGCCCAATCCAGCCATTCCCGGTGCGAGACCTGGAGGTGCACATGGACCATGCGGTTGATCAGCGCCGAGGAGAGCGGCTTGACGATGGCGCTATCCTGCGCCCGGTTGCCCGCGCCGATGACGATGGAGTCCTTGGGCAGCATGTATTCGCCCAGGCGTCGCTCATGAATCAGGCTATAAAAGGCCTTCTGCACCTCGTGCGAGCAGGCATTCAACTCATCCAGGAAGAGGCAGTACGGCTCGCTGCGCGCGATCATGCGGGGCGGGCAGAAGTGACTGGCGCCATCCACAATCTGCGGGACGCCGATGAGGTCTTCCGGCGCAAGTTGGCTACCGAGGAGGGAAACGCAAGGCATGCCAAGCTGCTGAGCAAACTGCTGGACTAGAGATGATTTGCCGATTCCCGGCGGCCCCCAGATGAACACGGGCCGGACCAGCGCGACACTAAGGAGGAAGTCGGAGAGCTGTTTTTGCGTGACGCTAATGGCAGAGTTCATGCAAGTATCGATCACCTTCCAACGGACTTGACGTTAACGCATCATGGAGTCACCACCTCTCCGAGCACGCACGGGCATTCCTCCGAAAAACGAGCAAAAGGCTGCGCCAGCACCACAACGATCACACGGCGCGCGGCAACCGAGCGCGCTGCGATGACACAGCAGATAGCGAGACAGGGAGAGAGTGTACCCGATTCCGGCTTGCTTGGGTAGTGCAGGGAGATCGTCAGCCCGCACAGCTTACGACCGCGCCAAATCTCTCCGTGCGCAGGCCAACACCACTACGGCGTCGGCCCGCCATCGGTCCGTCGCCCGACCGGCACCGCCTTGAACTCCCGAACGGTGTCCGTGATGGCGGTCTCCACAGGCAGGCGCTCCATCGAGCTGGCACCTACAAAGCCAACGGCATCACAGCGGGCCAGCACGTAGCGGGCGTCGGCGGGGGTGGCGATGGGGCCCCCATGGCAGAGCAGCATGGCTTCGCGATTCACCTGCCAGGCCGCGTCGCCGATCGCTTGTACAGCAGCCGGTGCAGCATCCAACGCCATGGCATCGCTCTGCGCCAGTCCGATGGAGCCGCCAACGGTGAGGCCCATGTGGGCGATGATGCTGTCGGCGCCAACCTCCGCCATGGCACGCGATTCGTCCGGGTTGAAGACGTAGACGCAGGTGAAGAAGCCCAGATCGTGCGCCTGGCGGATCATGTCCACCTCACGATAGAAGCCCATGTTCGTCCGCTCCAGCTCCATCCGGAAGCGACCATCGATCAAGCCGACGGTGGGAAAGTTGTTGATGCCGGAGAAACCGAGAGCGTCCAGGTGGCGCAGCAGGTAATCCATCTGGCGTAATGGGTCGGTGCCCATCACGCCGGCCAGCACCGGCACGTCCCGTACGACCGGCAGCACTTCACGCTCGCCCATGTCCTGCACGATCTGGTTGGCGTCGCCAAAGGCCAGCACACCGGCCATCGAGCCGTGCCCGGCCATCCGGTATCGACCGGAGTTATAGATGATGATGAGGTCAGCGCCGCCGGCCTCCGCAAACTTGGCAGAGATGCCGGTGCCGGCGCCGGCGCCGACGATTGCCTTGCCCTGCGCCCGTTGCGCCAGCAGGCGGTCGAGGACCTGGGTGCGAGTGTAGCGCATGCGTGTTCTCCCTGGTTGCAAAGCGGCGCCCGAACGGACGGCCCTCTCTCCTAACCTCTCCCCCAAGCCTGGGGGAGAGGAACTCTGTAATCAAGTGCGGTTGTGTCACGTCCAAGCGTAGTTCAGGGTTGGCTTGAAGGCGCTGCTTGAGCGATCCGCGCCCACTCCGCCGCCCCAGGATTGCGACCACTCTTCCCCCACGTTCCTCTCCCCCAGGCTTGGGGGAGAGGTCAGGAGAGAGGGCCTTTCCTCACCATCGCCAACAGCAGCCCCGCCGCACGATCGGCAAAGGCAGCATCGTTGATGTTCTCCAGCATCTCGATCACCGGGATGCCTGGGCGGATGTTGGCTTTCAGCGCGCTAAACAGCGCCTGGTCGGCCTCTAGCCACCAGAAGTCGCCCCCGACGCTATCAAGCTGGCTGACGCCGCCTAGCGGCAGCATGATGGCGACGGCTGCCGTCGCGGCGTTGGCTTTCTCGGCGATGATCTTGCCCAACTGGGCGTTCTCCTCCGGTGTCGTGCGCATGAGCGTGACGTTGGGGTTCCAACTGTAGAGCTTGCGGTCGCGGTAGCGCTCCGGCACGGTCTCCGGCGCGCCGAAGTTGACCATGTCCAGGCAACCGGGAGCGATCACTTGCGGGACGCCGGCGTGGGCGGCGGCGTCGAGGCGCTGCGGCCCGGCGCTGAAGACGCCCCCGGCCAGCTCGTCGGCCCACTCCGTGGTGGTCAGGTCCAGCACGCCATCGACGTAGCCGTCGGCGATCAGGCTCTCCATCGTCTGCCCACCGGCGCCTGTGGCGTGGAACACCAGCACCTCGTAGCCGGCAGCCTCCAGGTTCTCGCGGGCGCGATCAACGCAGGGGGTGGTGTTGCCGAACATGCTGGCGGCCAGCAGCGGACGCTCGGCCAGCTTCGGCGGCTCGGCCTTGACCATGCCGGTGATACCGGCGGCAGCGTTGGTGAGAATGCGCGCCGATAGGCGGTTGATGCCGGCGATATCGACGACCGAGTACATCATCGTGATATCTTTGGTGCCGACGTAGGGGCGGGTGTCGCCGGCCGCCACGGTGGAAACGACCAGCTTCGGCACGCCCACCGGCAGCGCGCGCATGGCGCTGGTGGCGATGGCGGTCCCTGCTGAGCCGCCGAGGCCGATGATGCCGTCCAGCCGACCCTCCTGGTAGAGCCGCGCCGCGAGTACCGCCGCGCCGCGCGGCATCACCTCCATGGCCTGCGCCTTATCGCGGCTGGCGACGAGCTGCTCGAGGTTCCCGCCGCCGGCTGCCGCGACCTCAGCGCGAGACACGTCGCTAGGAATCGACGGAGCGCCCAGCACGCCGACATCGACCACCAGCGGCTGCACGCCCTGCGCGGTCAGGGTGTCGCGGATCAGCTTCGCCTCCTCGCCCTTGGTGTCGAGCGCGGCGATCACCACCACTATCTTTGTCAAGGTTGCTCCTCTCCGACGCTTGTCCGCACGCTGGCATATTGCCCCGGCAAGCGCGCGCTCATGACGTGGCCGCCGTCGCCTGCACGGAACGTACCGCCTCGTCCACCATCGCCGCGACATTCACCACCGTGCCGCTGCGCGACGCTTCGATGGCGGCGAACAGCATGGCATTGGTCTTGAGGTTGTCGTCGATGACCGTGGCCGGGGTCGCCCCGCCATCCAGCCAGTCCAGGAACTCCCGCCCGATCCAGGGGTGCCCTTCGTAGTCGGGTTTGAGCGTGGGGACCTCTTCTTCCTCCAGCTTGCCGCCCGGCGTGAACCGCTGGATGCGCACCACTTCGTCGCGGCTGACGGTGACGGCGCCGGCTTCGCATTCGGCGCGATAGTACTCTTTGCGCCAACCGTTCTGGGCGCCGGCCGCCGTGCCGTTGCCTTCATAAGTGGCGTGGACGCCGTTAGTCATGGCCATCACGTAGAGGTTGCCGAACTCCCCTTGGGAAGTGCTCCAGGGAGGGTTCCACTCGTAGCCGGAGAGGGTCGCGCAGTCGCCGCCGCTGAGGTTGCGCAGCATGTCGAAGTGGTGAACGGCGCCCTCGATCAGCAGCGCGTGGGGCATCGCAAAGCGGAAGGGGGCGCCCCAGGAGTTGTACACGCGGTAATCCTGCGCGAATCGCCCCATGATGTAGTTGATGCGCCCGAGGTCGCCAGTGCGCAGCACCTGGCGAAAGGTCTGCATGTGGGCGTTGTAGCGGTAGTTCTGCACCACTTGCATCTTGACTTCGGCGCCCTTGACGGCGCGATAGATCTCCAGGGCCGACTCCCAAGTGTCGGCGATCGGCTTCTCGCTGAGGATCGGCATTTGGCGGCGAACCGCATGCAGGACCGCCTGCTTATGGAAGGCGGGCGGAATAGCGATCGTGCAGAAATCGGCATCCACCTGGTCAAACGCTGCGGCCATGTCCGTGAAGCGGCGGTTTGCCGGCAGCCCCAGGAAGTCGCCAGCATCGCTGAGGACCTCGGGTTTGATGTCGACCAGGGCGACGATCTCCATGCGGTCGGCGAAGTTGGGCCAAATGCGGCGCAGCCAGCCGCCGCCCATATTGCTGCCGCCCAGCATGAGGCATCTCTTTTGGGCCATCAGCCGTTGCTCCCCGCCGCAACCAGGCGGCGCCGAGGCACGGGCACGCCATCACTATCGCGGTGGAGGTGGCCGCGCCGCTTCAGGCCTTCCAGTTCACCCTCCTGAAAGAAGCCCACCAGGTCTTCATACACTTCCAGAATGTGGTGCTCGTCTCCCATACCGGTGCAGACGAGGTCCCCGGCATTGACCACGTACTCTACCCCTTCCGTGAGGATGCGGGCCCGCCCTTCGATGATAAACCAGATCTCATCGGCGTCGTGATAGTGCAGATCAAACTTGGCGGGGTTGCCTTTCGCCACCCGGAAGATGCCGTAGGCGCTGGATTTCAGCCGATCGGGCTTTGTCGTTCGCCAACTGGTCCTCTCGTCGGGGGCATCGCGGCGGATCACAGGCATAGATCACAGCCAACCGACGCTGGCTCAACGAGTGGGCCTCGACGGTGGCGCTGCCTGAGCCCTTCCATTCTATCCATTGCCAACCCGTGCGGCTCAGCTCGTGACGTGCCTACCCCCCTGGCCCCAGTTGGAGTCGATGGCGAGCCAGGACGCCGCGGTGGTGGGAGGGCAGCCCTGCGCAGCCTTCTTGAGCGCCGCGTCGACCTACGGTGTGATCCGGGACATAGCGTCCTTGACCGTTGCTTTGCCGGTGAAAATCGTCTGGAGCGCCGGCGCAACCAGCAGATCCCAGATTTCGTGGAAAGCGCCGAACTGCTTATAGTACGGCTGGCGCGTCAGGTTGACGCTGCCGATCGCGGCCGCCACGACGTTCGGCGGGTGGTGGAAGGGAGCGGCGTCGAGACGCCGGCCGGCGGCGAGGTAACCAGCGTCTTGAAGGTACCGCCATTCCAGACGGCGATGACGCCGATGCGCAAGTCGAAGGCGGGCAGCTTTCCGGTGAGCTCCTGCAAGGCCTGCAGTTCCAGAAAAGTCCGCAGTTCGTCCAAGGAGCGGATGCGTCATTGAGGAGCGCTACACTGTCCGGTACGAGCGGAGAGGTGGGCCGAGGATGAGTCAACGAGCGGGCGTCGCCATCGCGCTATCACCGGTGATGGCCTGGCCGCCGGACGACACCGAGGAGAGTGTGGTGGGTACCAACCTCCACCAGGAGGCGATCGGCACGCTGAAATGGGGCCTGAACGAGTTGGCCAGCGCCCTGGCGCTCCCGGATGGGCAGCAGCCCTGGCACGCTTTTATGCAGACGACGATCGCCGGTTGGCGGCACTCCAACGGCGTACCCTACACCACCCTGCCCGACCTCTACGTCTACCGCCAGGCGCTCGACCTCTGCCGCTCCTCGCTGTCCTTGGAGCTTGACGGCCCGCCGCTCCTGGTCATTGAGGTGCTCAGCCCGATCACCTACCGGGCGGATCTCGATCTGGAGCATGGCAAGGGTTACAGCTACGCGCGAGGCGGGGCGCTGGAGTACCTGACGCTGGGTCCGGCGGGCGAGTTTGCCGATTACCGAGCGGAGCAGGGGCGCGCCTGGCGGCTGGAGGGCGACGTCTATCGCCCCTGGCGACCCGACCGGCGTGGGCGCTGGCGCAGCTTGCGGTTGGGCGTCGTCATCGGCTTAGAAGGCGTGCAGGTCGCCGTCTACGACCGGCACGGTCGTCGCCAGTTACACGAGGGCGAGGTCCACCGCGAACTCGCCCGCCGAGACGAGGAGATCGCTCGCCGAGGGGAGGAGTTGGCACGACGGGATGAGGAGCTGGCGGACCTGCGCCGCCGCCTCAAGGAGCTCGGGCAGCAGTAGCAAGCCCTCCCACCCGCCATGGCGACCAGCATGCGCCGCTGGCGGCGAAACGCACCACCATGACACGCCCCCGACCTTGTAACCATTGCGGTCGATTCAGGTTTGCGCTGTCCGCGCAGCTACGGAATTCGGTTCCCCAACCAGGGGGCGCTCCGCCCAGGGGGGGACGCCGCAGCGGGCAGCGAACTGGTCGTAGGCCCATTCCATCTTCTGGTCGGCCAGGATCAAGACACTGTTCGGCCGCTGCTGACAGCGGTGACATGCTTTTCGAGGCTTGCTATTCTGGGAGATAGCGGGTACCTTGCGTGCAAGCGGTTACCTGCATACGGCATGGCCATAGCAGCGGCGGGACAGGGGGCTGGGGATGGATGACCTGCCCGCGGAGACGGCTGACCGCATCCTGGCGGCCTTTCTTGAGCTGGTGGCGGAGCGCGGCATCGAGTCCACCACGATGCGGCAGTTGGCGGAGAAGGCGGGGGTGAACGAGGTCACCATCTTCCGGCACTTCGGCAACAAGCGGACCCTGGCCCGTGCGGCTGTCGGCCGCGAGCAGCCGGCGGCAGTGGTGGCAGCTTATCCGCTCGCCATCGACGTCTCCAGTCTGGAACAAGCGGCGGCGGGCCTCCTTCAGGTGTTGCGCTTCTTACGCCGGACACTGAAAGAGCATCGCGCCCTCTTGCAGTTTGGCATGGGCGAATACTGGCGCTTCCCGGAGTTGACGGAGGAGATCGGCAAGGCGCCGCTCGCCGCCCGGGATCTGGTCGAACGGGCGCTCGTCCAGGCCGCCCCGGCGTTGCGACCGGAAGTCGATCCTGGCGTCAGCGCCATTGGCTTTGTGGGCCTCGTGTTCGTCAGTGTCACCTGGCAAGCGCGAGGCTGGTTGCAATGGAGCGACGAGGAATGGGACCGCGCCCTCCAGGCCGCCATCCGCCCACTGATCGCGGAGGACGGGCGACCGGAGATGACGGGATGAAGGGATGGAACGCATGCTGACGCAGATCGAACCTTCGGCCACACGGGATGGAGTCGACGCCGGTGGGGAGGCGCCGGCGATCGAGCTACTTGACGTGAGCAAGCGGTTCGGCGATTTCGTCGCCATCGAGAACCTCAACCTCCGCATTGTCCGTGGAGAGATCTTCGGCTTGCTGGGACCAAACGGCTCCGGCAAGACGACGACGATCAACATGGTCAGCGGCCTCTCCAAGCCCACTGCCGGCCAGGTGAGGGTGCTGGGGTATGACATCAGTCGAGATTCCCGCGCGGTGCGTGCCGTGCTCGGCGCGGTGCCGCAGGAAACCGCGCTCTACGAAGAGTTGACGGCCTGGGCCAACATGGTGTTCCATGCCGAACTCTACGCTGTACCGCGCGGGGAGCGGGAGCGCCGGATCAGTGACCTGCTGAATCTGGTCCAACTGACCGACCGCCGGAACAGCCGGGTTAGCACCTTCTCCGGCGGCATGAAGCGCCGCCTGGCGTTAGCGCGCGCCCTCCTCCACGACCCCCAACTCGTCTACCTGGATGAGCCAAAACTGGGTGTGGACGTGCAGAGCCGGCGGGCGATCTGGGACTACATCCTCGGCCTGAAGGGACGAGGGAAGACCGTCCTGATCACCACCAACTACCTGGAGGAGGCCAACGTCCTCTGCGACCGGCTGGCGATCATCGACCACGGCAAGCTCGTCGCGCTGGATACACCGACCAACATGAAGCGCACATTCGGCGACACGGTCATCACCATGGAGACGGAGACGCCGGCCTCGCTGGCGCTCCTTGAGCAGTTGCGCGCCCTGCCGGGGGTGAGTGCGATCAGCCAGCAGGACGGCATCCTGAAGGTGACCGTTGCCGGCGAACACCAGGTAACCGGCCAGGTGGTGACGCTAGTGACGCAGGAGACGGTGTTGCGCTCCATCGCCCAGCGGGAACCGGACCTGGACGAGGTCTTTCTGCGCCTCACCGGCAGCGCGTTGCGTGACTAACAGAGGAGCGCCTGATCGGCGGGTACAGAGGAGGAGGGTGCCGTGCTCGGCGTCGCGCATAATCTGCGGGTGATCCGTGCCGTGGCGGTAAAGGACATCCAGAGTTCACTCACCGAACGGTCCTTCACCATCGTGAGCGTGATCATTCCGCTCAACTTTCTGCTGCTTTTTCTACTCTTCGCCCTTACCGGCGGGCAAGCGCCGACCGCGGTCGTGCTGGAGGAGCATGGCCCGTACGCCAAACAGTTCCTCGCGGCTATGGCGCAGGCCCACTCCTTCGTCATACAGGAGACGACTGCCACGCAGGCCACCGCGCTCATGCAGCATGGCAGGATCGTCGCCATCGTCACCGTTCCGGCGGATTTCGACGCGGCACTGGCGGCGGGCCGCCTGGTGCAATTGCCGGTGCGGATCAACAATCTGGACGTTGACTTCACCAACGACATTCGACGGGCCGTACCACTGGCGATCACCTCTTTTTACGCCCAGGCCTTCCCCAACCAGGTCGTCGTGCAGGCGCAGGAGATCGACAACTACCGTCAGGACACCGGCTACATTGCCTACCTGTCCGTCAGCATCCTGGTCGTCGGCCTGATGATTGGCGGGCTCTTGCAAGCCGGTACCAACGCCGCGCGGGAGTACGAGCAAGGCACGATCAAAGAGTTGCTGCTGGCGCCGGCCAGTCCCTGGGCCATCCAGACCGGCAAGGTGCTGGGGGCGCTGGCGCTGAATGCGCTGAGTGTGATTGTCGTGCTGGCGGTGATTGTCCTGTTGTTGCACGTCTGGCCGGTCAACTGGGGCGAGACGCTCGCCTTAACTCTGCTGCTGATGGTCACGTTCGTTGCTCTGGGCACGCTGGCCGGGACGTTGCTCAAGCGGCGGCAGGCGGTGGTGCCGCTCAGTATTGGTCTGGCGCTGCCGGTCTTCTTCCTGAGCGGCGCTTTTGGTCCGGTCAACTGGGGCGATCCGGTGGTGGCGGCGTTTGCCCGCTTCGAGCCGGTCTACTACGGCATTGCGGTCTTCCAGCAGGCATTCCACGGCTTCCAGACCACCCAGAGCAGCCCGGCGACAAATACGATCATCCTGGTGGTCTTCGCGGCCGCCGCCATCGCCCTCAGTGCCGGCGTGCTCCGGCGGAAAGGAGTGACGCACTGATGCACGATTGGCACGCCGTCTGGATCATCGCCCGCAAGGATATCGGCGTCTGGCGGCGGCAGCCGTCGGCGGTGGCCGCCACCATCCTGCCGGCACTGGTAATCTTGATTGTTCTCTACTTCAGTGCCCGTGCCGTCGGCCGCAATCCGGTGGCGCTGGTGGTCTAGGACAATGGACCGCACTCCCAGCAACTGGTGAGGATTCTCCAGGGCTACGACGCCTTCGTCATTCATCCTGCCGGCGCGGCCCAGGCGGTGCAGGAACTGCGGAATCTGGATGTCTCCGCCGTCATCACGATCCCATCCGGCTTTGATGCGGCGTACGACGCGCACCAGCCGGACCCGATGACGATTCGGATCAATAACCTGAACCTGGACTTCACCAACGATCTCCGTCGATCACTGCCGGCCGCGATCACCGAGTTCTACGGCGAGCAGCCGGCCACTCCCATGCACGTCACCGTGCAGGAAAGCGATCTGCGGCGGCAGGACATCAATCTGCTGCGGTTCGACCTCGTGCCAAACCTGGTGTTGCTTTTGACGATCGCCGGCATGATCAACGCCGGACTGGCGACGGCGCGCGAATGGGAAGACGCCACGATCAAAGAGTTGCTCCTGGCGCCGATTTCCCGCGCCAGTCTGATTGCCGGAAAGCTGCTGGCCGGCTGGCTGACGACGCTGATCATCGGCGCCATCGTCCTGGCCGCCGGCGCTCTGAGCGGCTACTTGCGCCCCAGCGGGGCCTACTGGCTCACCACGCTCTTGATGGTCCTGCTGATCGCCCTTGCCAGCGCCGGCCTCGGCGTCGCCATCGGCGCGGCCACGCAGCGCTTCCAGCGCGTCACGGCGCTGGGCATTCCGCTAGCTTTCTACCTGTTCTTCCTCAGCGGTGGCATCAGTGTTGCCGCTTTCCTACCAACCTGGGTCCAGACGATCGCCCGCGTCATCCCCACCTTCTACGGCGTCCACGCTTTGCAGATGTCCATCTTCTACAGTTCCACGGATGGCTACCTGCGCGACGCCGCGGTCATGGCCGGGACGGCGCTGGTCACGTTAGGACTGGGCATTACGTCGCTGCGCCGGCAGATGGTGGTCTGACCAGAGCGGTACAATAACCTTCCGGGCAGTCTGTGAGAGAAGTACCCAGGATGGCAGTGGTTGCGACCGAACGCCGGCGCTACACCGTCTCCGAGTTCCTGGCGCTGGCGGCCGATTTGGAGCTAGCCGGTGCCCAGGAGCGGTTCGAAATTGTCGAAGGGGAACTGGTGGCCTACGCGACACCTGACAATCCGCATATGCGGGCGGCAATTGCCTGCTTGCTGTTCCTAGGCGACGCCCAGCGTGCCGGCTATGGGCAAGCCGGGAATGATCGTACGGTGGTTTTAGACTACCAAGCCCCTGATATTCCTGTCGAGCATGCCTACAAGCCGGACGCCTTCTTCGTGACGCGCGAGCGTGAAGCGATCCTGGAATACCCGAACGCCCCCTCCGTCGTCGGTGCGCCGGATATTGTGGTCGAGGTGCTCTCCCCCACCACGGCCCGCCATGACCAGTTGCCGCGCGGCAAGAAGTTCAAAGCCTACGCCCAGTACGGTGTGCGGTCCTACTGGCTCGTCGATACCAACCGGCAGACGCTCACGACCTTTGAGCGCCGGGGGAATGGTCTGGTGCAGGCGGAGGTTCTGCGGCCAGGTGACACGTTGCGTTGCCCCGTGTTCCCGGAGTTGGGCGTGGAGGTGGCCTGGCTGTTCCAAACACGGTGACCGACCGCTGCCCAACCATGACAACGAATCATGGGAGGGTGATCCAGATTGGAAACGCTCGTCCGCACCGTTCGCTTGCTCTCGTGGAAACCGCTCTTGGCGCTCGGCATTTTGTTGCTTGGTCGCTGCGGGCTGTTGTCGCGTGCCTATGGTTTCGTAAGAGGTCAGATCCTGGGAGTTGGGTGGGCAAAGGGAGTAGGAGGGGTTTGACGGGGGTGTGCCTGGCAGGCAGGATAGGCGGATGGTCATGCCGCCGGTGTCCCCTGACGAACTGAACGCGCCAGCGCTGCGCCGTGCGTTGACGTTGGAGCGGACGAAGCGGCAGGCGTGGGAGCAGGAGCAGGTCCGGCTGCAAGGCGTGATCACCCGGCAGAACCGCCGCCTGGCCGAAGTGACCGACCAGTACCGGCTGGTGCGGCTGCAGGTGCAGGAGTTGCTGGCGCGGGTGGAGGCGCTGGTGGCCCAGAACGCTGCGCTTGCCGGTGAGGTGGCGACGCTGCGGGAGGAGAACACCCGGTTGCGCGCGGCTGGTGGCAATGGCGAGCAGCAGGGTGCGTCTGTGCGGCGGCCACCGGCTTTCGCCAAAGCCAAGACGGAGCAACCGGAGACCAAGCGACCGCGACGCAAGCGGGCAGCCATCCACAATCGTGGTCGGCAGCGACTGGGGCCGGAGCAGGTGACGCAGGAGGTCAGGCACGCGGTGGCGACCTGCCCGCACTGTGCCACAGCGCTCACGGGCGGCTGGGAGCGGCGGCGGGTGCAGGTGATTGATCTGCCGCCGCCCGCCCCGGTGGAGGTGACGGACCATGTGCTCATCACGCGCCGCTGCCCCGGCTGTCGGGCGCTGGTCCAACCGGCGCCACCGGGAATGGCGGACGGACGCATCGGCCAGAGCCGTTTCGGGCCACGGCTGTTGGCCGCCATCACGGTGATGCACACCAGCGAACGCTTGCCGTTGGAGCACATCCAGGCTCGGCTGGAGCGGGAGCACGGCCTGCACCTGAGTCGGGGCGGGGTCGTTGGTCTCCTGGGCTTGGTCGCGCGGCAGGCGAAGCCGATGTATACGGCGCTGCGGGAGGCGGTGCACCAGAGTGCGGTGGTCCACGCCGACGAGACCGGCTGGCGGGAGTCTGGGCAACACGGTTACATCTGGACGTTCAGTACGCCCACGAGCCGCTACTATCACCACGACTCCAGCCGAGGCGGCCACGTCCCAGATGGCGTCTTGGGGGCGAACTTTGCCGGCACGCTGGTCAGCGATTGCTACGCCGCCTATGACCACTTCCCCGGTCCCCACCAACGCTGCTGGGCCCACCTCTGGCGGGATATCGAGGACCTGGCAGCGCAGGCTCCCACGGACGCTCCGCTCGCCGCTTGGATCGCCGAGTTGGGCACGATCTGGAAGCAGGCGACGGGCACCCGTCCCGCCAAGGAGCAGGGCGATGCGCAGCCCGCTCGTCGCGCGCGGACCGCCCGCGCTCGCCGCTACCAGGAACAGGTGCTTGCGCTTTGCCCGGAGACCCTCGCCGCCGACCAACCGCATGCCACCTTGGCCAAACGGTTGCGCCGCTACAGCGATGAACTCTTCACCTTCGTGCGCGATCCTGCGGTCCCGCCCACCAACAACCTGGCGGAGCGCAGCTTGCGCGGCCTGGTCACCGCCCGCAAGATCAGCGGCGGCTCCCGCTCCAGCGACGGCACCGAGACCCGCATGATCCTCGCCTCGGTCCTGGGTACCGCCCTCGTCCGCAACCAAGACCCTCTCCTGGCCTGCCGCCAACTCCTCGCCCCTCCCGCCGCCCATGCCCCCTAACCGACCGACTCCCAGGATCTGACCTCTTACATGGTTTCGTATTCGGGCACAACTGGTACGGCCTGAGTAGCGGAGTGTTCTGCCGCCTGCGCCTCGCTCCGCGCTGGTAGAGGTGGTTCCTATCCCCGTAGTGGCCGCCCTGAAATGACCTTCCCTAGCTGGGCCTCTGTCGCCGGCGAGAAAGGCGTGGCAGCGGTGCGCTAGAATGTGGCAGGCAAAGGAGTCTGTGACGCGGCGGAGGTGGGTGAGCGATGGCCCGATCCAGTTTGGCCGAGATTGAGGGGCTGACGACGGCGCAGCTGTTGGCAGCAGTGGACGACACGAATGAGGCGCCCTGGATGACGATGCCGGAGTTCCAGTTCTACCTGATCCAGGCGCTCGTCGGCATCTTGCAGTTGCACGCGAGTCGGCAGGGCCTCGGCTGGCACGTCACGGGGGAGTTGGGGGTGCGGATGCCCAAGCCGGAAGGGCAGGGGACGCTCACGCTCGGCCCGGACCTGTTCGTAGTGGAGGCGGACGAGGGGTGGCGGACCACCTGGGACATCTCGGCGGAAGGGCAGCCGCCCCGCTTCGTGCTGGAGGTGGTGACGCAGGACAGTGCGGAGCGGGATACGGAGCCGGAGCAGAAGGTGGGCTACTATGCCGCGATGGGGGTGGAAGAATACGCCATCTACTGGCCCTACCGCGCCGATGGCGGCCCGAAGCTGTTCGGCTATCGCCGCGATGACGCCGGGCAGTGGGTTCCCTGGGCCACCGATGCGCAGGATGTACTCTGGAGTCGCGCCCTGGGAGGACTGGGGCTGGTCGTGACCGAGGCGCCTTGGCTGCGGGTGGTGGACCGGCGGGGCCAGTTGCTCCCCTCCCTCCCCGAGGAGGCCGACGCCCGCCTGCTTGCCGATGCCCGCGCCGAGCGAGAAGCGGCACGGGCAGCACGAGAGGCCGAACGCGCCGAGCATGAAGCCGAACGCGCCGAGCGAGAGGCGGCCGCCCGCCGGGCAGCAGAGGCCGAGGTCGCACGCTTGCGCGCGCTATTGGAAGGGAAGCAGGAGTGAGGCGCCGCCCGCCCCTCAACGAGCGGGCGACCAGGACCAAGGCTGCTCAAGCAGGCTGGCGCCGGCCCCAGCGCGGGGCGCGCCTTATCGATAGACCCCCGCCTGCATCTCGAACAGCGTGGCGTAGCGCCCGCCCAGGGCCAGCAACGCTTCGTGCGTTCCGTTCTCAATGATGCGTCCGCCTTCCAGGAAGAGAATGCGGTCGGCCATACGCACGGTGGAGAAACGATGGCTGATGAGGAGCACGGTCCGCCCTCCTGCCAACTCCCGGAACCGCTGGAAGAGGTCGTGCTCGGCCTGGGCGTCCAGCGCCGCGGTCGGCTCATCTAAAATCACCAGCGCGGCGTCGCGCATGGCGGCGCGGGCCAGGGCGATCTTTTGCCACTCGCCGCCGGAGAGGTCGACACCGCCGGTGAAGGCACGCGTGAGCGGTGTGTCCGGTCCATTCGGCAGCTTGTTCAGGACTGCGTCGGCGCCGGTGCGGGCGGCCGCTGCCAACACGCGCTCGCGGTCGTTGGCAGCGCCGGCATCCCCGACACCGATGTTGTGCTGAGCGCTCAAGGCGAAGTGGGCGAAGTCCTGGAAGAGGACAGTACTGCGTTGACGGAGCGTGCTGAGGTCATATTCAGCCACCGGCACCCCATCCAGCAAAATGTCTCCCGCGGTCGGGTCGTAGAGACGGGTGAGCAGCTTCACCAATGTCGTCTTGCCGGCGCCGTTCTCACCGACGAGCGCCACCGTTTCGCCGGCGCCGAGCGTACAGGTGATGCCACGCAGCACCGGCTGCGCCTGGCCGGGATAGGTGAACTGCACATCGCAGAGATCCAGTCCCCGGCGTAGGCGTGCCGGCGTGAGCAGGCCGGTCCCCGCCGGCGCAACCGCGATGCTCGGGCGGGTTTCATCCAGGAAGGCGAACCAGCGCGCCATAAGGCGCAGCGCGATCCTGGTCGATGTCGCGCCGCCGCCGAGGCCGGACAGGGTCTGCTGAAGACCGGCGGCGACGCTGAGGTAGAGCGCGAAATCGCCCACGGTGAGGTGATGGCTGCCCAGTCCCGATGCTACCCCGGCATAGATGAACGCCAGCCCCGCGCCGTAACCCAACACGACGCCGATCGTCGAGAGGAGCCGGACACGCCGGAGGTGGGCCGTTTCGATCAGGGCAGCTTCGGACAGGCGTTGCCAGCGCCGATGGAACCAGGGGCCGACGCCGAAAACTAGTACCTCCTTGGCGGCGCCCGCCGTGGTGACCACGTTGGCGCAGTAGGCCATCATACGTCCTGCTTCCGACCGATCCTTAATCGACTGGTAAACGAATTCTTCCAGGCGCTCCTGTACCACGACCTGGGGAATGGTACAGACGATCACCACCACGGGCAGCAGCGGGGAGATGTGGGCGAGGAGCGCCACCGAGCCGATCGCAGTCAACAGGTGCTGCCCCATAAACGGCAAGTAATGGACCAGGACGGACGGGCGGTGACCAATCTCCCCCAGGAGGAAGTTAATCTCGTCGTGAAACTCCTTGCGTTCAAAGTGGTCTAGATCGGGGATGGCGGCGCCTGCAACCATCGTGCGCCGATCGACCATGCTCCTGATGCTGGTGCTCAATGCGCTCTCCGCCTGACGCTCGATAGGATCAAGCAGACGGTTGACGAACTGCAAGCCGACGTAGAGCGCCGCAGCCACAAAGGCGGCATCGACCGTCGCCGGAGAACGCTGGTGCAGCACCACAACCACATTCAGCCGATCCAGGACCAGCTTGGAGAGCCAGGCCAGCGCCAGCGGCAGCGCACTGATTGGCAGCATCGTGCAGAGAAGCGCCATCGCTTGTGCCCTGTCCGCCTCCCAGATCAGGGCCAGGGTGCGCTGAAGCGTGCGAGCGGGAGATGGGGGGATCGGGAGATAGGGAGATGGGGAGAAGACGGAATGAGAAGGCATGGCGATGGAGATGGAAAGGAGCAGGCGTCGGACGGCACGGAAGGCGGCGGATCGTCGGCCATATGAAGCGGAACCAGTCTCTTTGGTCCTCATCTCCCAATCTCCCCATCTTCCGATCCCCGTACCTTCGCGTCGCGGTACAACACCGCTTGCAAGCGATAGAGGTGGGCGTAGCCGCCGTTTTGGGCGATGAGGTCAGCGTGTGATCCCTCCTCGGCCAGGCGACCGTCTTCCAGATAGCAGATATGATCAGCCATGCGCACGGTGGAGAAGCGGTGGCTCACCAGCACGGTCAGGGCCCCCTTCGTCAACTCGGCGAAGCGCAGGTAAACGTCGTATTCCGCCTGAACATCCAGGGCAGCAGTTGGTTCATCCAGGATCAGCAGTTGGGCCTGACGCATGAAGGCCCGGCTCAAGGCGATCTTCTGCCACTGGCCGCCGGATAAGTTGACGCCTCCGAACTGCGTCCCCAACTGCGTGGCGTAACGCTGGGGCAGGCCCTCAATCAGCGTCGCCGCCCCGCCCTTTTGCGTCGCCGCTTCAACGTGGGCGAGGTCCTCCAGGTGGGCGACGTCGCCCAAGCCAACATTTTCCTGGGCGGTGAGTTGATAGGTCACGAAGTCCTGGAAGACGACGCTGGTCTGGCGGCGCAGGTCGGCCAGGTCATAGTCGCGCAGGTCCACGCCATCCAGCAGGATGCGTCCTTCGGTGGGGTCATAGAGGCGCGCCAGCAGCTTGACTAGCGTGGTCTTGCCGGCGCCGTTGCGACCGACCAGCGCCAGGCGCTCACCTGGCCGCAGGGTCAGGGAGACGTCGTGCAGGATGGTCGTCGCCGTACCGGGATAACGGAAGGAGACGTGCTCCAGGACCAGGCCGGTGCGGACGGGACGTGGCGCGGGGACCGGATGGAGCGGCAACGGCAGATCCGGCTCGGCATCCAGGACGATGAACAGGCTGGGCAGCCAGACGAAGTACTTGGCGAACAGGCCGACGCTCCAGCCGGCCTGCAGCAGTGCCGATTCTATCTGCAACAACACGCCGCCGAAGAGGACGAGGTCGCCCAGGGTGAGGCCGCCATCAAGCACGCGCCGGACGGCGTAGAGGTAGACGGCGGCCGCGCCGGCATTGGATAGGACGATGGCGGGGAGCATCCGGCGCAACAGACGCCCGCGCAGTCCCCCAATCGCCGCCTTCATGCGCGCAAACGCCGGATCGTATTGGCGAACGAAGAACGTCCCCAGGTCGAACAGCCGGACATCTTTGGCCGGCCCGTCCCCCAGGACGGCGTCGCGATAGACGTGCAGTTTGCGGCCGTCCTCACTCTGGCGATAGATGCGGTCGGCCATCCGCTGGTCGGCGCTGTACTGAAGCAGGGCCTGAGGAAGGGATACCAGGATCACCAGGAAGGGGGCGAGAGGCTGCAGCCGCCAGAGGGCCGCGCTCATCGCCACGATGGTGAACAGCCGCCCAACCAGATGCCCCCCGTAGTAGAGCAAGTTGAACGAGCCACTGACCGCCTGCTCCCGCGCCGTGGCGAGGTGATTGGCGAAACTCGGGTCTTCGAAGCGGGCAAGGCCGCGGAAGCGGTTGACGGCGGCGATCAATTCACCGTTGACGTGGGCGATGAGCCGGTCGCTCACCGCCTCCTGCGCAGCCTGGGAGAACGGCGCGAGCAGTTGCTGGGCGACAATCGCGCCAACGGCCATGGCGATCCAGCCGGCGAAGGGCAGTGCCGTGCCGCCGTTGGTTGCCGGCCCAGTGCCGCCGAAGGACCGGGCAGCCGCGTTGACGACGCCGCGTGACGCCCACAATGTGCCAACGGGCAGCACCGCCTGTAGTAGCATGACGACGCCCAGGGCTGCCGTCTGCTTCGGCGCCGCGGCGAGAACGAGGGCGAATGACCGTCGCCAGAGGAAGGTGGCCGCCTGCAACGGCGCCAACAGCCTGGCGCACAGACGTTGCGGTTGTATCTGTAGCATTGCACCTCAACCTTCATCACGTGTTTCCTCGCATCACGAACTGAGCAGCACGTCAGGCTGACTCGCGTGTTTGGGGAAACCTCGGAGAAGGTTGGGCAGCGTTGCGACCTGTACGGCACGATCGCCGTGGTTATCGCGCCGAGCTCACCCTTGCTGTGCCGGAGGCAGACCCAGACGTGTACTCACACATCGCAGGCCTCCTTTCGCTGTTGGCGGCACGTCCCGCCAGCTGGCATAAGGCTAACGCCTCGCGGCGACCTTGTCAAAGACGGCGTCGGAGCGGCTCGTCACTTTGGTAAGCCAGTCTGCTTCCCACGTCGGGCTATTCGCCTCGCTCGAGCTCCCCCAGGCGGCGGCGCAATCGCGCCAACTCCGCTTCCTGGGCAGCCAGTTCCTCGGCGTGGCGGCGCTCTCTCTCCGCCTGTTCCACCTGCTGCTGAGCGCGCTCCTCGGCCCAAAGCCGTTGTAACCGCGATCGTTCCCGCTCGAACTCTCCTTCGCGTAGCAAGCGACGACCGTCCAAGCTGTAGACCGCCACCATCGCCCCTTCCATCCCAATGGCCAGGGGCAACTCCATGCTCTGCCAATGGCCCGTGACCTCCGGCAGCCAGCGCTGATACACGCCACCTTCCAGCCGCCAGCCCCGCCCTTGTTCCGGCAGAAACTCCCCAGACCAATCGAGTGTCAGGTACTCGCGCACGCCGGACCTGGCATAGCTGAAGCCCTTGCCGCGTTCCAGATCCAGATCAACCTCATAAGTGGTATCGCTGAGAACTTCAATAACCAGCAGTGGGGGGCCATTCAGGGCGATGGCAAGCGATTTACGCCGGCGGTCGAAGGGTCGGCGGCAAACGAAGATGTCTGGTAACGGGTCGTAGCGCGAGCCTTCGGGGCGCTGAAAGCCGCCGTAGATGATTTGCCCCCCCGCCTGCCATGGCGCAGGACCGCCGGGCGACGTATGGAGCGCTGCCAGTTCATTGATCGCCAGCCGCAGATTGGTAATGGCGGTCTGATGGAGATCGGTACTCATGACGCTCTCCTCCGTGTCATCCGGTGGCCAGACCGCCAACGGCGGCGCGGGGAGAACGACGCCCTGCCGTGCAACCATCCTTACCTCCTCTCGATTATGCGCCGGTCTCCGTGCCAGGCAGTTCAATGCCATCGTACACGTCTGCCAGTGGCAAGCGGACGCCCAGGCTGGCGAGTTCGACCGTTTCCTCCGGGGCGAAAGTCGCCAGTGTCCAGAGCGCTCCGGCGCGACGGAACAGCTCAATCTCCGGTCGCTGTACGTTGACAAGCAGGTACTCTTGGACGCTAGGGCAGGCGCGATAGTAGCCAAACTTCTCGCCGCGGTCGTATGCTTCGGTCGTTGGAGACAGTACCTCCACGATGAGGCAGGAAGATTGTAGTTCCTCAATTTGGCCGCGGTCCCGCCGATCACAACTGACGGACACGTCGGGATAGACATAGCGGGTCGCGGAATGCCGCACGCGCATGTCGGGATTATAGACCCGGCAGGCTCCAGCGCGTAACAGCGCTTGCAGCGCACTGGCGATATGGACGCTCAAGGCGTTGTGGTCGGCAATGCCGCCGGACGTGAGCGATACCCGGCCATCAATGTACTCGTGCCTTTCCTGGCTCGCACGTTCTCAGGCAAGAAACTCGTCAACGGTGCGCGGTACGGAGGAGGGTTGTGCAGCCACGGCTTCTGCTCCATTTCTGGAAACTGGCGACGCCTACACACCATCATACCGGGGGTGCTGAGCGCAAGGCTCCACTCAGCGAGGTAGGGTGTCGGCCGCCACGATCCTCAGTCAGACGAACGCGCACCAGCAGGTCACTGATCCCGGCGCGGGCGGAGGGGTTTTCGGGGACGGAGCTTGAGGTGTAGGCCAGTTCGAGAAAGATCGTGCGTGTGTCCATGTTACACACCGTCCGCCCGGCGAAAGATCGCCATCCGTGATGGAGCGCCGAGCGTCGGGTCCTCCGGCCCAACCGGAGCGAATTGCACGGCGTAGCCGGCGCGATTGGCAGTCTCGCTCCCCCACTCCTGAAATTGGGCGCGGGTCCATTCAAAGCGGTGGTCGCGGTGCCGGAGGCGCCCGGCGGGCAGGCTGGGGAAAAAGCACGCGCTCGAACGCCGAAAGGCGGGAGGGGTCAAGGTGCTCGATGACCTCGACCAGAGCGGCGGCATCGTAACCAGCCAGGCGCCGATCTCGATAGGTCAGCGCGCCCTGGAGGAGGGTCAGGCGGTGGCGTTGCATTTCCGGTAGGCGATCAAGGTGCAGTCGCTCGGCCGCAACTTCCAGGCTACGGCTGGCAACGTCCACGCCAACGATCTCGGTGAAGGATGCGTCGGCGAGGAGCAGCTTCAACAGCCGTCCCTCGCCGCAACCGAGGTCCAGCACGCGCCGGGCGTCGCTGCGCTTGAGCACTGCATAAACGGCGTCCAGACGCTGCTGGTGCAGGCTGGGCAGCGCTTCATCTGCTACGGCGTCGGCGCGCTCGGGGAGGGCATCCGAAGCGTCGGCATCATTGGCCCCTTCGCCATCGGTCAGCCGCTCCACGGCAGCGTTGACGAGCCGGCGGCGATGCTTGAGGTAACGGTCGGCGATGAACTGACGATCGGGATGGCCGGCCAACCAGCCTTCGCCGTGGCGCAGCAGCTTCTCTACTTTGTCGTCACCCACCCAGTAGTGCTTGTCGTCATCTAGGACGGGGATAACTATAGTCGCTATGCACGGACGGGGAGTGTCGTTCCTCATAGGCGGCGGTGCTGCGATGTTGGGGAGCGCGACGGCATTTGACGGAAAGGTGATGATGCAACATGGATAAGATACCTTACTCCCGAACTGGACGAAGGGCACCTGCGGCATGGCCTGTCGTCTATCGAAGTGACGTAGTCGGCGGGTTCAGCCGGGTATCTCGTTAGGCCATGCCATCTCGCGACTTCGCTCGCTTGTACGCCTTCAGGATCGCGGATTCATTGCTGAATGGCCTTTCCGGGTGACCGGCATTCCAAGCATTGCGGCGCTCCCGAATTGTCGTGAATCGCGAACCAGCGCCTTCCCAAAAATCTATTATCTGCTGATCGGAAGGCTTGAACGATCGCTTCCCCGTCGCCTTTGCGTTCTCTCGCAAAGCACGATACGCCGTCTGCATTTCCCGGTAACTGAACACGCCGTTTAGTTCGATGAAGGCCCGCGCGGCGCCTCCCGACATATGGGATGCCCAAAGTCTGACGCGGGGCAACTGCGGAACCTCCCCCGTCAGGATAAAACACGTCGCCTGACCCAGGCTCCAACAGCGCGAACCAACAGAAATGGTGTATGCGCCGTTGGCTAGCACACGGAGCTCCCTGGTGAGCGGGAGAAAACACCGCTCACCAGGCAGGACGAACCAGGCGCCCGGCCCGCCGTGGTGCCTTCTGGTCTCGGCGCCCTGATTCTCCGTTTCCTGAGGCATCCAAACGCACCGCTGCGGGCGGTAATCGCTCCGCTCGTCATCGGTAAAGAAAGCCTCGGACTGCCAATAGTGATCTTGCAATTCCGCCCGCGCCTGTCGCTGGTCGCCTTGTTGAGGCAGGGGACACATGTCAATCGCCTCTTGCTCGATATTCGCGAGCCAGTTGTACCCATCCATTGGTGAACGGTACGGGGGCGGGTCGCCAGATGCTCGCCGGCCGCCTTGGCCGAACAAGTCTTGCAGGGCAATTTCCGCCTGCCCCCGAATCCAAGGGTCGCTAGCGACACCTATCCCCGCCCTCGCCAGTCCCATCTCCGCTGCAATCTCCCATTCTCCGTAGTCAGCGATCCTAGGTAGCCACGCGCGAATGGTGATGTCGATATCCTCGCCAGGCCCCGGCCCGCCAAAGGACCACTGATCGTCCGCGAGCTTCTTGCCGCGCCACCGTTCGACGGCCCGCCGTTGCTCTTCGTCAGTGCTGGGCATTTTGTCCCTTTCTTCGCGCAGATGGACATCTCAGGCACAGTATAGCGTAGGCAACACGCAGTTGCACAGACAGAGACGAGGAGCGCGATTATGGATGTGCGAGACCCAACGCTGGTTGCGCGAGAACCGTTAGTCATACGTGTTGACACGGCGGCGCAACTTTTGGATGTGAGCCGCCCTACCGTCTACCGCCTGCTAGCCGATGGCCAGTTGCCGTTTGTGATGGTTGGGGCGGATCGCCGTATCCCGTTGGCCGCGCTGCGCGAATGGATCAGCCAGCGTATGGAACGCGAGGTAGCGTCGTGCAAATAGGTTCAGGCGGCACGATGAGCGAAATCTACGCGATTCTACGCGCGCGTGCCCACATCGCCGCCCATAACCCAACACCGGACGCGCCGCCGGAGTGCCGGCGCAATGAAAAAGGCTGCCCACCTTCGCCCGCAAAGTTGACGGTGGACAGCCCCAAGGAAGGGACATTCCAAAATGCCTCCACGGAGTATACCGTCTGAAGCAACGCGCCGCATCCGCAATGCGCGTCTCGCCGCTCTATGCCACCGACGGCGGAAAGGCGGCTCGGCTTGACCGTCACGAGCGCTCAGCGTTTTGCCAAGACCCGCCCCTGCCCGATCTGCGGCGGATGGGATGATCTGGCGCGCGGCAAGGGCATGCGGTGCTCCGGCTTCCTGTCCACTGACGGCCTCTACGCTCACTGTTCACGTGAGGAACACGCCGGCAAACTGCTCCAGGAAGCGACCGGTACCTATGTCCATCGCCTGGCCGGGCAATGCAACTGCGGGGCGCAGCACGGCCCCGAACGGCCAGCTGCCAAGGGCACGACGCGCTGGATCGTGGCGACCTACGACTACACCGACGAAGCTGGCACGCTGCCTTACCAAGTGGTCCGGTACGAGCCCAAGGCATTCAAGCAGCGTCGGCCAGACGGCAAAGGCGGCTGGGTGTGGAACCTCGCCGGTGTTCGTCACGTGCCGTACCGACTCCCCGAGCTATTGGCCGCGCCGAACGATGCGGATATCTACATCGCCGAGGGCGAGAAAGACGTTGATCGTATCCGCTCGCTTGGCCTGTTCGCAACCTGTAACGCCGGAGGTGCGGGAAAGTGGCGGGCGGAATATTCGTCCTGGCTCTCCGGTCGCCGCGTCGTCATCCTTCCCGACAATGACGAGGCGGGGCGCAAGCATGCGGAAGCGGTAGCTACGGCCCTTCAGGGCATCGCCGCGTCGGTAAAGGTGCTGGCGCTCCCCGGCCTACCGGAACGTGGCGACGTCTCCGACTGGCTGGACGCTGGCGGAACGCGGGCCGAGATGGAGCGCTTGGTGTCCGATACGCCGGAATGGACGCAGCCGACAGCACCGGCGACGGGATCGCCACCAGCGGGCGCAACGCGCCCCGATGATGCCCGCTACGTCGTTCACGACGGCGCCATCTGCATCGTAGAACGCGACCGCAAGGGCAATGTCGCGTTTGAACCTATGTGTAATTTCAACGCGACGATCAGCGAAGAACTCATCAGCGACGATGGAGTGAGCGAGCATGGCGAACTCGCCATTACCGGCACGTTGGCTAACGGGCACCCGCTCGGTGCGACCAAGGTCGCCCTGACGCAGTTTTCTTCTATGAATTGGATACTGCCGGCCTGGGGCAGTCGCGCCATTATGTTCGCCGGGCAGGCGACACGAGACCGACTAAGGGACGCCATTCAGCGCCTGAGCGGCGACGTTACACGGCGTAGGGTTTATACCCACTTAGGCTGGCGGGAAATCGACGGGCAATGGCGCTTCCTCCATGCCGGTGGGGCTATCGGCCCGTCCAACTCGTCGCCTGGCCCGATCCCCGACGCCAAAATCGGGCCAGGTGGCCCGAATATCGAAGGCAACTCGGCGTGCTCTACCAGAGTAAATGGCCCGATTGACCCGATTGGCCCGCAAAATATATACACCACCCCCCCAGGTATTCATGTAGAGCCGCCGGGCGGCCTAGATGCCTACACGTTGCCCGAGCCGACGACCGGCGGATCGCTTCGCGGAGCGATCCGCGCCAGCCTGCGAATGCTGGACGTGGCCCCGGACTCCGTGACAGTCCCGGTGTATGCCGCGATCTGGACCGCACCAATTGGGGGCGCAGATTTCAGCGTGCATCTCGAAGGGCGCAGCGGTAAGGGCAAGACTGTACTGGCGACCCTTGCCCAAGCCCATTGGGGATTGCCGCTCGGGAGGAAACAGCGGGCAATCGTTGAGTGGAAGTCCACGGCGAACTTTCTTGAGATGGTGGCGTTTCACGCAAAGGACTGCCTCCTCCTCATTGATGACTACAAGCCCGCTGGTCCCCCAACGGAGCGCGCTCGCTGGGAGGCCAAGCTGGATCAGGTGATCCGAGGACAAGCCAACGGGACCGGCAGGGGGCGGTTGAGTAGCGATAGTTCGATGCGCCCGGTACGTCCGCCCCGTGGCCTGGTGCTTAGCACCGGCGAGGATGTGACCACGGGCGAAAGTCTTTACGGACGTCTCTTTCACGTCGAAGCCGAGCCATTGTCCTGGCCCCTCGTGACCGAGTGCCAGCGCGATGCCGGCGCCGGCCTGTACGCAACGGCGCTCGCCGGCTACCTGCGATGGCTGGCCGACCACTACGAGACGGTCCAAGCAGCCTTGGCTGACGCTATCGCCCAACTGCGAGACCGCGTGCCGAACGGCGGGCACCAACGCAATCCGTCCACGGTAGCGCGGCTATTCATCGGGCTTCGGTGCTTTGCCCGCTACGCGATCGACGCTGGTGGTATCACACAATCGGAAGCTTCGGCACTACTTGCACGTGGCTGGGATGCCCTGGTGGCGACGAGCAAACGACAGGCGGAACGCCAGACGACCCTCGACCCGGCGCGGCGCTTCCTCGCGCTTGTCGACAGCGCGCTAAGGTCCGGACGGGCGCACCTGCTTGACCAGACCGGCAAGATGCCGGAGGCGAATGCGGCGCGATATGGATGGGTCCAAAACGAGAACCGGCGAGAGATTGATCCGACCCGCGCCTCAGATACCAGCGTGGACTTCTGGAAGCCTGGTGGACGTCATATCGGGTGGACGGACGGCACGAATGTCTGGTTAGAGCCGGAATCTGCCTACGCGCTCGTGCAACTCTCGGCCCGCGACCAGGGTGACAGCATCGCATTGCAGGCAAAGAGCTTGTGGAAGCGGCTCGATGAGGACGGCCTGCTCTCATCAACGTCGCACGGACACAACACGACACGTGTCACCCTCGCCGGGCAGCGTGTGCGCGTGCTGCACCTGACCTCTGACATACTAGAGGGTGGGGTATGTAACTTATCGGGCCAATCGGGTCAATCGGGCCAAGACTCCCTCCCTCCCTCTAGTAGCAGTGCCGAAAACGCCGAAAATCCCTGGCCCGATTTTCTAGAAAGCCCACCAGAACAGGGCCAATCGGGTCAGGGAAGCCACGAGAATGGCGCCGTACCCCATTCCGACCCCCTAGATGCCGCCGATGTCGCTTGGAATTTGGGCAAGGCGCGGATTGACCGTACCCGCTTGCAAGAACTGCTCGACATCGGTGTGTCCATGAAGGAGGCACGCGAGAGGGCGCGTACCGACTACGTAGAGCCGGCCAAGGAACCGGTAGAGGAGGGCACTCTATGAACGATCTGCTTGAGGCGCTCGCCGCAGCCGGCATCGTCCTGGTAGTCGATGGTGACAAGATCCGCTACACCGCCCCGGCAGGAGCGATGACGCCCGAACTCCGGCAGGGAATTGTCGCGCACAAGACCGAACTGCTGGAAGCGCTCACCGCGCCTGTCGCCGACGCCTACGCATCGATAGGGTTGGTTGACGGCGCTGCAGGATGTACCGACTGCCCGCACGACTGGCGGCTGAACCCGCCGCACGGCGGCATCCACTGCGACCGATGCGGTGCTATGCGCGCGGTACAGCGCACGATCAGCGCCGAAGAACTGGCCTGCCTGGGCGATCTGTTCGCCCGGCACGAGCAAAAGAAAGGAACCAAAAATGATCGACCGACACGACGGTAGGGACCGACCGATGGCAACGAGCGCATTGCCCGCCGAGGACGCGGCGGAATACGCGGCGCTGTCCGAGGCCGAGCGCGCCACGCTGGCCACTTGGATTGCAGCGGCGTTGCGACCGACGCAGACGGTGAACCAGCGGTACAGCTCCTACGGCCTGAAACACGTCTTCGAGCACACGGGGAGCGACGGGCCGATGCGGGACCGTACTCCCGGCCACAACCGGATGCGGGACTTGCCGCTGGTGCCCGCGCCGGCAGGCTTCTATGTCAGTAACGGCGCGTTCAAGGCCGCGATGCTCGCCGCCGGGTATGAACCGGCAGATTACCGAGCGACGAACTGGACATTCCGATTCCGCTGGACTCTCCTTCGGGATATTGAGCGAGCAGGCGAGAAGGACCGTCCGGCGCACTCTGTCGGCACCGATCAACTGCTCGTCGGGCTGATGGGCTGTATTGCGCGTTTCGAGGGGCGTGAGATGGTGGAGGCCGCAACGGTCTACGCCGACGTGCTCCGAACCGAGGCTGTGCGCCGCGCCTGTCGCCTGGCCGTTGCTGCGATCAACGGGGATCTACGTCTGAGCGCAGACGCCCGCGCCATAGTCACGGAGCACATTCAGAGGGCGGATGCCGCCTGGCCCGACGCTGCGCCGTTGCGCATCGTGCTTGAGGATCGTCCGGGTGAAGGGAGCGCCGCATGATCGTCATTCGACAGCCATCCCTGTTCGACGCTCCCGCTCCCTGCCCGGCGCCGCCACCGCTGCCACCGATGAAGCGGCGCCCCTGGTGGGAGCGACCACGCCCGCTGGTCTGGCTTGTCTTTACCGGCGAGGCGTGGCCGGCGCGTCCGGCAGACCGGAGGCCGCAATGATCCTCGCGCGTGTCTTCGGCGCCTTTCGCCGACATGCCCCCGAGGAGGCGCCGGACCCGAGCGTCCCGTGGGTGTGGTCGGACGCGAAACGGATCCTGCACTACCCGGAGTGCCCGCGTGCGCGCCGCATCCTGCGGCGAAACCGGCACGCGACCGGGATGCCGGCCGATGTGTTGCGCGATTGTTGGCGCGGCTGTGAAGTCTGCGGCGCCAAACTACCGCAGGTCCGGGCGGAAAGTCGTCTTCCCGTGCGGGAGTTGGTGGTCTTGCAGGCCCACGACGGCGCCCGGGACATGCTTGCGCAGGCACGATTACCGAAGGAGGCAAAAGCTGGGTGTAAGGCCGACGAAAGGGGTGCCGGGAGCGCCAACAACGGCAAAAATATAGGCGGGATATTGCGAGATATTCGGTGAAACTCGTTTTTGAGGGCGGGAGAGCGCACATGTGGCCGTTGAGCGCCCTCTGGGCGCATGCCGGCGCGCTGCTAGCGGCCGGGGCGGCGTTGTTGGCGCTCTTTGTGGTCGTGAGGGTGGTCAGTGCGGCCCGCAGGCGTCGCCGGCGCCCGCAGGTTCGCCAACTACCGGCGCGTCGGGGGCCGGGTCGCCCGCGTGGCTCCAAGAATCGCCCGGTACCGTCGGGGGAGGAGTTCCTCGCCGCCGAGATGGTCCGGGCGCTGCGGAGTTTCCGCAGGGCGGACCCCATTGCGTACCGCGAGTTGATGCTGCGGCGCGTGAGGGCGCAGTGCGGCGTCACGGAACCAGGCCAGTTCACGATCGCCGAGGCGCAGGCGATGCTGAAGGCGCTCAAGACGCTCGGCCTGGAGTTGGTCCCGCGCGGCGGCGGGCACCCTATGGTGGAGATCGCCGACCGACTCGCCCCCTACACGCCGCAACTGCTGAGCTTCCTGCTCGCCGTCGCAGGGAAGGGCGCGCCGGCGGCGCTCCCTTCCCTCCCTGTCCGACCGCTGGCGACGACGGCGGACGGGCGATCCACCGCCCTGACTGGCGCGCCGCCCGATGATGTCCTGGCGGATTGGGTGAAAGAGGCGGCGCAGGCGGCCAAGGCCGAGGACGTGGCCGGCTGGATTATCGACCTCGACCGGGAGGAGCGGCTCGGTATCGTCGAGGCGGTGCGTACAGCGCCGGACGCCGAGCTCGGCCCACTGTGGGACCAGATCGCGCGGGAGCGCGGCGACCTCGCGCCGGTCGTCGCGTGGTTCCGCGCTTGGGATCGGCGAATCGAGACCCTCGCGGCGGTGCGGGTGCTCGCCGTGCAGACACCGGCGAGCACCGCCCCGGCGGCACAGCCGGTGGCGGCAGAGTGAGGAGCGGGATATGCGCGCCGACCGTTCGCCCGTCCCGCCCGATCATCGGGAATGCGGGCGCTGCTCCGCGCTCGTACCCGACACGGCCGCCGCGTGCCTCTGCCGCGATTGTCTGGCCCATCTGCTCGCCGTCGAGGCGATGGTAGACCAGGTACGGCGGCGGCAGCGGCAGCGGCTTGCCTCGACGGGCGCCGAGCGCTACGTCACCCCGATCGAGGCGGCGCGGATGCTGGCGTGCAGCCCGCGCCACGTTCGACGCCTGGCCGCCGACGGCAAGCTCCCTGTCCGGCGGGCGCTCGCCCGAATGTGGATACCGGTCTCCGCCGTCGAGCGGATGATCCGCCCGGAGAGCGTCGCCTATAGTGAAGCCACGACGAGAACTACATTGTCTGGCGCACCCCGCTTGCCGGTTTCATCGTAGCTTCACTGTAGGTGCAGCGACGGGGTAGTAGGACGAACGCCGACACGCTGACTTGGCTTGTATACACTAACGGGCGGGGAAATCGGGTCACGCGTCGGCAAAGTTAGGGAATAAGCATGGACAGCTTGAAAACAGCCCAAGGGCTGCGGGTGGCATTGGATGCCTTTGCCCAGGGCCTGACCTCAAGCTTTTCGTCGCCGATTCGGGCCCAGCCCGAAGATCAGTTGAAATCCCCCGTGCAAACGCTGCTGAAGCGAGCGGGCGAGTTAATCGGACGGTCGATCCTGGTACGGTTCGAGGCGCAGGTTGCCGATTTGCACGGTCGCCCTGACCTCGCGATCGAGGTGGACGAACTGCTCGGCGGGTTTGTCGAGCTCAAGGCGCCGGGGAAAGGAGCACGACCCGAGCGCTTCTCGGGCGACGACTTGAAGCAATGGAGGAAGTTCCAGAGCCTGCCCAATGTGATTTACACCGATGGCAATGAGTGGGGGCTGTACCGGACCGGCAAAAGGGTGGGTGAGGTCGTTCGGCTCGCCGGCGACGTGACTAGCGATGGCGTCAAGGCAATCACCGGTGAGAACGTCACGTTGCTGGACAGGCTGTTTCGGGACTTCCTGTCCTGGGGGCCGGTAGTCCCGGCATCGCCACGTGCGCTGGCGGAGGTGCTGGCGCCGCTTTGCCGCATCCTTCGTGAAGATGCGTTCGCAGCGGTGAAGAAGCCGGACTCGGCGTTGGCCGGCCTCGCCGCGGAGTGGCGGCAGTATCTGTTTTCGGGAGCCGATGATGATCAGTTCGCTGATGCCTATGCGCAGACGGTCACATACGCACTGCTCCTGGCTCGACTCGAGGGACTGGCGACCCCGCAGGATCTGAAATACAAGGCAGCGGAGGTAATAGAAGCCGGCCACGGACTCCTCGCAGGAGTGCTGGGGGTGCTGCGTCAACCCGCTGCGCGGAAGGAGCTGGAGGTACCGATAGCACTGCTGGAGCGGGCTATTGCGGCGGTAGACCCGAGCGCGCTGGACCGGCTGGGTAGCCCCTGGCTGTATTTCTACGAGGACTTCCTGGCCAAGTACGATGAGGATTTGCGAAAGCGCCTGGGGGTCTACTACACGCCGCCGCCGGTGGTGGGCGTGCAGGTTCGGCTAGTGGCCCAGTTGCTTGAGGAACGGTTTCAGAAGCGCCTCGCGTTCGCCGACGACGGCGTCGTTTTTCTCGATCCGGCGGCCGGCACTGGAGCCTATCCGCTGGCGGCACTTGAGCTTGGATTCGAGCGGGTCCGGCGGGTATACGGGCCCGGAGCCGTTGGAGGCCGGGCAACCGTCGCAGCGGAAAACTGCTATGCCTTCGAGATCCTGGTTGGTCCCTACGCGGTAGCCCATCTTCGACTGACGCAGAGGATTCTGGCCGAGGGTGGGGCATTGCCGCAGAACGGCGTGCATATGTACCTGGCCGATACCCTGGAGTCTCCCAACGCTCCGGCACAGCCACCGCTCCCTGATGTGATGCACCGGCGGCTAGCGGAGGAGGCGAAGCTGGCCCGTGACGTGAAGGCGAACACCCGGGTGCTGGTGTGCCTCGGCAATCCGCCGTACGATCGCCACGCTGCGGAGGACAAGCAGCGGGGCGGATGGGTCCGCCTGGGCGACGAGCGGCCCGGGAATTCCAAACCGGATGCGATCTTCGAAGACTTCCTCGCCCCGGCCCGCGCGAGTGGGGCGGGTGTCCACTTAAAGAATCTATACAACCTGTACGTATATTTCTGGCGCTGGGCGCTGTGGAAAGTGCTGGAGTCCTCTGGAGGACCGGGGATTATTAGTTTCATCACGGCATCATCGTATCTGAAGGGGCCGGGGTTCGTCGGGATGCGTCGGCTGATGCGCTCCCTATTTGATGAGCTGTGGATCATCGATCTCGAAGGGAGCGCGATTGACGCCCGCAAGAGCGAGAACGTGTTTGCCATTCAGAATCCGGTCGCGATCGCGGTCGGTGTGCGCTACGCTGCGTCGCAGCCAGACAAGCCGGCTGTTGTGCATTACTACAAAGTTGAAGGGACGCGGACCGAAAAGCTGGGCAGACTGGCCGAGATTGGCCACTTTGCTGATGCACAGTGGCAGGACTGCTTCTCGGGATGGCCTGACCCGTTTCTCCCCACGTCTCAAGGGAACTTTTTCAGTTGGCCGCTGATGACGGATTTGTTTCCGTGGCAGCACTCCGGCGTGCAGTTCAAGCGGAAGTGGCCTATTGGCGTGACGCTGGACGTACTCACATTGCGTTGGAAAAAGGTCATCGGTGCTGCTCACGACGAGCGGGCTGTTCTTTTTGGGGAGACTCGCGACCGGAAGGTCGGCGACTCATACCCTAGCGCGGAACAGCGATCAAGTCGCTTGGCCCCGCTCGCGAGCCTAACCCCTGGCTCTGAACCTGAACAAGTGAATCGCTATGGGTACCGAAGTTTCGATCGACAGTGGGCGCTGTATGATGCGCGCCTGGGGGATTTTTTGCGACCGGATCTGTACGCCGCGCATGGGCCGGCCCAGGTGTACATGACGAGCTTGCTGACTGGCACGTTGGGCGAGGGACCCGCGGCGACTGTCACTGCCTTGTTGCCGGACTTGGACCACTTCAGAGGGTCGTTTGGGGCCAAACATGTCATTCCTCTTTGGCGGGATAGAGAGGCGATGATCCCAAACGTGGCCGCTGGCTTGCTAGAGCAGTTGAGCGGCCACTTCGGCTTGCCAATCTCCGCAGAGGATCTCTTCGCGTATTGTTACGCGCTGCTGAGCAGCCCGAACTACACGGCGCGGTTCGCTGAAGAGTTGAGCGTGCCGGGTCCACGAATACCCTTGACGAAGGATGCAGTGCTCTTCACCCGAGCCGTGGAGCGGGGGCGGAAGCTGGTGTACCTGCACACCTTTGGGGAGCGGATGGCTCCGCCCGGCGGGGCTGGGGGCGGGCTGCCGGACGGATTGGCACGCTGCATAGTCGGGGTCCCGTCAAATGAGGGCGGCTATCCTGCCGAGTTTTCCTATGATCCGGCGACGCAGACGCTCCACGTCGGGGCCGGGCAGTTCATGCCGGTTGCGCCGGAGGTGTGGGGTTTCAGTGTCTCTGGACTGCAAGTACTCCCACACTGGCTTGCCTATCGGATGAAGGACGGGGCGGGAAGATCGTCCTCCGAGTTAGACAAGATTCGCCCAACGACGTGGCCCACGCTTTTCACGGAGGAACTCTTGCGGGTGCTGGGAATCCTGGAGGCGACCGTCAAGATGTGGCCCGAACTCGAGGTCTTACTGCAGGACATCGTCGCAGCCGAGGTATTCAGCGGGGCGGAGTTGCCCCAGCCAACGGAACTCGAGCATAAGCCGCCGGCCGTGGAGAGAGTAGGGCAGATGACTCTAGGTCTCTAGAACAGCGGGTGAAGTGTTGATTGTGGGCGACTCTCGCAGGTGCTCATCGAGGAGTGTTCGTGAGTACGGGGCGGGCCTTGCTGACTGCTCATCTGCCTCGGCATCCGCGCCGACGTGATCGCGGAGGTGACGGGGTACCAAATGGTTCAGAAAAACGATGTCAAGCGGGAAAAACCAGGAGTCGGCGCGTCAGCTACGCTGTGCCGGGTCCCACAACCTGATTGACCGCGTTTACAAGACGCAATGGACTGCCGGCGTCTGCTTGACAATACCAAGTGAAGAGATCGTCTTCGCGAACTGCCAGCATCTCACAAAGATCAGCGATACTGTAGCCAAGATCCCTTCGATGAACCTCGAAGAGTTCGTGGACAAGCTCCGGGCGTTCTGCCGGGAGGTCCAGCTCGACTGGCTCCCGCCTCCGATAGCCAGCGTTCCCAATCTGGGACCAAAGGTAACGCGCTCGGTTAGGTGTCACAGTGCCGAGGGCCTCTGCCCGTTTCAGCAACGCCTGCATCGAGACCTTCCAGTAGCGCTTTAGATTTGCCAGCTTCGGGAGCGTTAGATCGCTAAGATCGCTCCGGACGTCGCGCTCAGGAACCAAGAACTCGGCAGCAAACTCATTAGCCTGGTGCTCGATCTCTGGAGACGGTAGCTTGTGCATCACCATATGACCAAGTTCGTGTGCTAGGGACCAGCGTGCGCGATCTGTCGGGATGGCGGAGTTGAGAAAGAACAGTGGAGGCAAGCCGGGTACCCACCGACTGATAGCATCAATCTGCCGCGTTTCAAAGTCGAACGGCACGACGATGCCACCTGCGTCCTCGATGACATTGACAAGTTGGTGAATGGGACCACGCGGCAGCTCCAACGTTGCACGCACGAGATCAGCAATGCGGCCAGCGTTGCAATCATATTCTTCGATGTCCAGTTCGGGGATGGAACTAGAAATCTCTACCGAGCGAAGCAATGCTGGAAAATGGAGGACGCTGCGAATTTCTATGATCGCGTGAATTCGGGCCAGCACTCGTGTCGATACTCCCTGTTGCTTTCGGTGGAATAGCTCAGCGACACCGACTCCAACACGCTCGCCTGAACGTTGAAAAAAGTGCTTGGGGTACCCAAGCATGTGAGAAATTCGATTCAGTAGATCCTCTGGTATGGTCAGGACCCCAGACTCGATCTTGGAAAGCCGCCCCTGCGTAATGCCCAGTTCTGTCGCGAGTTGTGTTTGATTCAGTCCTCGCGATTCACGTGCGAGAGTGACCATCACGGGGTTCACACGACGTAACAGGTCATTCGACGGATCCATTGAGGCTCGCCTCCTTGTTTGATGTGCGGATCCTGACCCGTACTTTGCGTTCTGCATCTACAAGTGTCGGTGAAGCGTCTGGTGCAGATAGGAACTCGACAACGTCGGACCCGGAGAGATTCAATTCCCATTGGTTATCCGGCCCCGCTGGGCAAATAATGTGTACTTCGTATTCCGTAGCAGCCGGATCTGTGAAGACATAGCCAGCAACTACATTGGTCACCGGGCTGGGCATTCCGTCCGGCAGTAAGGGGGGCTGTTCCAAGGGACGCTGCGTCAGAAAATTGAGCGCTTGCTGCGTGGGTGAGTACGTAGGTCGCAGCGTCCCATTGGGCTTGAGATTTAGCTTCTTAAAAGAGATGTCCACGCAGTCGGCAATCCGGAAAATGAGACGGCCACGTCGCTGGATCAGTCGAATATCGTCTTGCTCAATGAAATCCCGTTTGGCTTCCCCCTGAATGTGCGCACTGCGGATTTGCGCCTGGACAATCGGGGAGTGGTCTCGGCGCGCGTCTCCCCCATAGTTGATCGGATCGTCGTAAATAGCTAGACCGCTCCGTATAACGCCAAGGACCGCTTGCCGACGTTCTGCGGTGAGGACGCGCATGAATTCCTGTTTGCTCATTGCCATTGGTCCACCTCCGTCCGATTTACATCGCTGAAGTCTACCAGCGTGGCCTGCAATTTGCAACCGATTTATTCCAGAAGATATTCCGCGTGACGGGGTCGGCCACCCGAGGCTTCCTCAACGCAGAACGCGTGGCTCGGTTTGGTACCAGCGGGCCGCACTGCCCTGCGAACAGGCGCTGACGCTCGCACTCAGCCGCATCATGCTTGCTCTGTGGGTTCCATCGCGGTTTGAGTTTAGGTCCCTTTTGTCCTCGTTGGCTGGCGCGTCCCCGCCGCTTGCCCGTCCCGTCTGCTGGCCGGACACTGGCGGTCTGACGTACCGCACGAGGAGGTGGCCATGGCCGATTTGACCTTGTTCGAGCACCCCAGGTGCTCGGATATTTTCGTGGAACCCCGCGAGAACCGTATCGAACGCTTGAAGCCGGATAGTATCCTGTCGCTCCGCAGGGTCGGCGACTTGCTTCGCTGCCCGCTTGAGGACGTGTCCGAATTGATCGACAGTGGCGTGTTGGCTGTGGAAACGGATGCCAACGGGAAGCAAGTCGTCTACGGCGACGATCTCCAGAAGTTCGCTGGCCAGTTGCACCTGGTGACCTTTACCGAGAGCGACGAGGCGGAAGACGATGCCGCTAGCGACAGCGCAACCGACGATGCGGTTGCCACGGCGCCTGTGGCCCAGACCACGGTGACGACCACGGCTCCGGTCCCAGCCGGCACGACGCGAGCCAATCCGGCCCTCAGTGGCCAGGCCGACGAGCCGGGTTTGGTGCGACTGCGATTGTCCGATTTGGCCGCCCTTATCCGTGGGGACAGCGCGGCGAAGGGGGCATGACATGCGAACGACCGGATCGTGTGCAGTCGTCGCGGCGCCCCGGTTATCCCGCGAGTCCTGACGATGCGTCGCCGTTCCCACCCGCACATCGCCCGGCCCCTGCCGCGTCACCGGCACGAGGACGGCGAAGAACTGGAAGACCTCGACGTGATCGGCGGGCCAGCATCGCCGACAGCCAGACCGGAGGGAACGAGTGATGCGAGCGAGTAACTACGGCCGGCGGACCCGGCGCAACCCAACCGGGGCCATGTTCATCGACAAGGCGGGCAAGTTCGGCCCCCAGGGGATGAAGCACCCCATCCGCTCCTGGCCCGGCTACGACGCAAGCCGCACCGACGACGGCGAACCGACGCGCACGGAGCGTACCGCTCGCCCGGCGAAACTGCGGCCACCGAAGCCGACGCCGCCCGGCGAGTACGACCGCTTCACCGTTGTGCAGTACAAGAATTTCGTCATCCGCCAAACGGCTGATGGCTCCTGGCTGGCGGACCGGCAGCGCTTCAATTCGTTACGGCAGGCGCGGGCCTTCGTGGACGACTACCGCAGCGAACACGGCTATCCACACGCCGACACCCGCCGCAACCCGGCGAAACGCCAACGGCCGGCGGCACAGAAGGGCAAGCCGGCGAACGCGCGGCCAGGGATGCTCTCCTTCGCGCGCGGCCTGTTCGACTGAGCGGGGAGTGCACTACGTCGCGCGGCGGACAACGGGCGATGCATCCCGGCAGCCGAGGCTAGCGCTTTCCTGGTGCGTCCAGGACAGCGCTAGCGGCCCGATAGCCGCAAAAATACACTATGGGGAGGGGACGGCGGGATGGGCGATTATGGACGCGAAGAACGCACGGGAAATGGGGCGATATCGCCCTTTTCGGATGAATGCAAAGAAGCGTTTGCATTCACGACGGGAGCGACGATGAACGCCGACCTTGTGCCGGTGGAGGGGCCGGTAGACCGATCTCCCGTCGCCGCCCCGGTGCCACAGCAGGCGGCGAACGACGGCGAGGTGTTGCGCTTCTGGCTGCATGGTAGGCCCGCCCGGACGGCGCGGGAGTATCTGCGGGAAGCGCTCGCCTTCCTACGGTTCGCCGGCCAGCCGCTACCCGGCATCATCCTGGGTGATGTGATCGACTACGTGGCGACACGGGCCGGCTATGCGCCGGCGACCCAGGCCCGGACGATCAACTGCTTGAAGTCACTCTTCACCTTCGCCTGTCGCATCGGCTACTGCCGGTACAACGTGGCGGCGACCCTCCGGCAGCCGGTGATCCGGGGCACGCTGGCCGAGCGCATCCTGCCCGAGAGCGATGTGCAGCGGATGCTGGCCTTGGAGCCGGACGGGCGCAACCATTGCATCCTACGCCTATTCTACGCCTCGGGCGTGCGGGTGTCGGAGTTGATCGGCCTCCGCTGGAAGGATTGCCAGGAGCGCCCGGACGGCGGCCAGATCACGGTGTTGGGCAAGGGCGGGAAAACCCGCGCGGTCTGGCTGCCCGCCGGCACGTGGCGGGAACTGGTGAGCCTTCGGAGCGGCGCAGGCCTCAACGTGCCGGTGTTCCTGTCACAACGAGGCGCCGGGATCTCGCAGCCGACCGCTTGGCGCATCGTGCGACGGGCAGCGGAACGGGCCGGTATCCCTCTGCCCGTGTCTTGCCACTGGCTGAGGCACGCCCACGCCTCCCACGCGTTGGACAGTGGTGCGCCGATTAGCTTGGTACAAGCGACGTTGGGGCATCGCAGCGTGGCGACGACGGGCCGGTACCTGCACGCGAAGGCGACGGAGAGCAGCGGCAAGTATCTGGCGGTGTAATATCTGCCTCCCACCGGCCAAGCTATCCGCGAGATATTCTCGCCATCCATTCCATCAGATCGTCCTTGTCCACCTTGCCGAGGGTGTATTTGTGGCGCTTGACCATCTCCAGCGCGTCCTTCGTGAGATACGTCGTGGTGGCGATCATCCCCTTACTGGCCTCCCGTTCCGCGCGCACTCCGGCCAGTTCCCGAACAACCCCGATCCTAACTCGGTTCTTGGGCAAAGGATGTTTGGCTTGCCAGGCAACGGCATAGAGACCGATGCCGGGCAGTTCCCTTTCCGCCCACACGTCTACTCCACCGTCCTTGGCCCCCTTCCCGAGGGTCACGGAGTACCCGTCAGCATCGAGGAGATCCGCCAGCAGCTTTTCAAATTGGCGTGGGCTGATGTCGGTGAGCGATACGTTTCTTGCGAGTAAATTCTCCACGAGGCGGAAGAACGGGGAGAAATAGGCGATCTCCAATCTGGTCTCCGGCCTCGCGAGGCCTGCCCCGGAGAACTGCTGCTCGCCATCTGGAATGGAATCAAAGAGCGGCCAAAACGCGGCAAATATCACGCCTTCCTCCGAATTATGCGCGTCACGATGCGCATAGCCACTCGTCCCACGCCCGGGCGAGGCGTGATCGGGCGGCGGGGGGGAAGGTAGACATAGCTTCGACCTTCTTAGGCCGGGTCACGACGCCAGGTGATCTACCCACGTCAGCACACCGCCATGGCGGCTGCACGTGGGCTAGCGTGGGCGTCGTGACGACGCATTTGGCGTTCGGGCGGGGGGCGACTACAGATAGCGCAGCGCCGCTTCGGAGGCGTTATCCATCGCATCGTACGCGGTTCTGAACGCGCGCTCGATGGTTCCAGTCAGCGGACCAAGGCGGCGATGCATCCGATGCTTGATCGCCAATTGGAGAATCACGACCATGGCGGGACGAAAGCCATCGCGCGCGTCCTCCATCCGGGCGGGATCTACTACGAACCACGGTCCCTTGTCTTGCTTGGTCAGCTTTTCAATCTTCGCTATGGTTCGGTCGAGTTCATCCTTGAAAGGAGCGAACTCTGCGGCTAGGTGTGCATCATCGCGCAACGCGTCCGTCATTTGCCGAAGACCGTTGAGTCGTTTCCAGACATCCCGGACGCTTTCGGCATCGAGTTGTACCGTGGTGCGCGGGAGGGGCGGCTTGTCTCCTACGTTTTCCATGGCCGAGAGCCTTTCAGAAACGCGAAGCCTTGCAGCGATCCGCTGCGAGTATAGCCACTATCGGCCCGCCTTCAAGCGCCGAGTATACGGCATCGCAAGCGGCGCGTAGCACGCGTAGTCGGAAGAGGACTGCCGGAGCTGTCACTGCCGACGTGTCACTCACCCCGGTCTACCTCCATGACTACATTCACCGTTTTTATGGCTTCCTGGCTAGAGTGGCTCTGCCGGACTAGGGCCTGGACGCGATACCTGTCGTATCCGCTCAACGGGGTCGGTCTGAGTGGCCCGGCATGCTGCACTCCACCGGCTACGTCGATTGTCTTGTTGCAGGCGATGTTGGAACGTCGCGGCGTGGCGCCGTACCTTCGCCGTCATCGCCGCTCCCTGTACGGTCAAGTGCTGTCATCAAGTTGCAGTGCCGGCTGGTTGCCTACACGGGCTGCTTTGGCTGTTGGTGCCCGCCGGAAAGTTAGATTCACCTGACCGAGTGGCGGCATGTCGATCTTTTTTCCGGCCAGAATGTCCGCGATCGTCAGCACTTGAAGCCGGGGATGGGTGCCCCAAGGCCACTCGTAAAAGCCAGAACTGGCGGCTTCTGTGCGCATGGGCTGCGTGGAGTCTTGCAACGTGACAAGCACGCCTATCTGCGCCTTTTCCCGGTCAATCACGCCGCGCAAGTCGCGCACGTCGCCGACGTTGGTGTGCCCGCCCTTCACCGACAGAATCACTTGCTTGGTGACGCCCGTCGTACCCTCGTGGAAGTACAGCCGGCCGTCAATGCCCTTGTCGGCACCCTTCTTCTGGTCCGACACGGCGGGGCGGGCGCCGACGAGGCCGAGCGCCCACCACTGGAACTGGTATTTGTCCTGCTCTGCCAGGGCCCGGGCGTCCTGCACGGTCGTTGGTTCACCGACCACCTTGTACGTCGCGGCGGCGCCGAACGCATCGGTCAGCCGGTGGCGGATGAGGTTGATTGCCAGGTGGGTGATGTCGATGCCGATCCACTGCCGCCCGAGTTTCTGCGCCGCCGCAATGGCCGTCCCACAGCCGCAAAAGGCATCGAGGACCGTGTCACCGGGGTTGCTGCTGGCACTAATACTACAGCCTCACTTCATTTACGGCGCTCGGTAGCTCCAGATGGAAGGACATCGTCCGGCTGCTTCGCTCGTCGGCGCTCTCCAGAGGAGGCCAGAGGAAATGAGGCTGTAGTACTAGGAACAAGTAGCTCATGTATACCAAAGCAAATATAGAAAAGAGCGGGAACTACCCATCAGACCCGGAAGCCCTTGACGTGCAATGCCCTTGCACCGCACAGTTGCGGCGTCATTTGCCTGTTGCACGCCCCGTAGTCGATAATAGGTGGCGTGTGGCGTGTGGCGTGTGGCGTGCCGGCTGGCCGGAGCCAAAACATGGAGAATCCGTGTCGCTGTCCGAAGCCGATACCCGCTCCAAGCTGATTGATCCTGCCCTGAATGCCCGTGGCTGGACGGAAGACCTGATCCGACGGGAAGAGACGGCAGGGTCCATTGCCATAGTGGACGGCATGGCCCGCAAACAGAGCAGGGGTCGCGTTGACTACACTCTTCGGGTCAAAGTAAACGCCGACACCCACCCCGTCGCCGTGGCCTTGATTGAAGCGAAAGCCGAACACCTGCCGCCCGCCCACGGGTTAGAGCAGGGCAGAGCCTACGCCGACAGCAAGAGTTTGCTCGTGCCCTTCGTCAACAGCAGCAACGGGCACCTCTTCGTGGAGTACGACCGCAGCAGTGGGTTGGTCAGCCCGGCCAGGCCGCTTTCGCGCGCAGAGTGGTGGTACGCAGACCGAGGCCAGGGCTGCCGATGTCGCCCGCATCCTGTCCGTCACCGTAACCTGCCGGCCACAGCAGCGTTAGCTGCTAGACTATCCCACCGCTGCCTGCTCCGCTGCCTACGGTGGCGACCCTATCCCGTCCTTGCTACCACAGAACGCAGCTCGCCCTTCCAGCATCTCTCGCCGCCTGACCACTCCGTGAACGCCACTGACGGATAAATGTGCTGAAGGAACTGAGAATGAAGAATAAAAATGAGACTATCAAAAAGATAGTGAGATTTCTCAACAACCCCGATGAAGAGGGGGGGTTCTGGCTACCAAATATACAGCGGCCGTTTGTTTGGAACGATGAGCAAATCTGTCGTCTTTTCGATTCCATTTTGCGGGAGTATCCGATTAGCACGCTCCTCGTATGGAAGACTACAAGTAATATTCGGCGTCGAAAGTTCATAGACAATTGGAAGGAATCCCTTCGCCTCAGTGACTTCTACGTGCCGCCGAATACCAAGAAAAAAACCCTTGTTCTCGATGGGCAACAGCGTCTTCAGAGCCTATTTATTGGTCTGAACGGCAGCTACGAAGGCAAGGAATTGTACTTCGATATACTGAGTGGCGAGGTCGATCCCCCGGACGACGTAAAATACCGCTTTAGTTTTGTTGATCCAGCCACGGCCCATTTTCCCCAGGTGAAGTTCAAGGATTTGATCTTCACGCCCAAGAAAACTTTGGACATGATGGCAAGTATCGAATCATATTCTGGTCGTTCGCTTACGCAGCCAGAATTGACTAAAGTGCAGGAGCACCTCATTTTAGTTGATCGGACGTTCAAAATGGACGAGGCCGTGACGTACCAGGAGTTGGATACCATCGACAATCCGTCTCTCTATACTGAGGATGATGTCGTAGAGGTTTTTATTCGAGCCAATTCGGGCGGCACAAAGCTGGCAAAGTCGGATTTGCTATTTTCTCTGCTCACCGTGAGCTGGGAAGTCGCCGATGAGAAGATGGATGTCTTACTGGAGTCCTTGAACACGCATGGCTTTGAGTTCGACCGAGACTTCGTCTTGAAGACTTGCCTTGTGCTACTGGGGCAGGGAGCGGTTTATGAAGTGGCAAAATTTCGTAAAGAAGGGGTTCGAGAGGATATCGAGGCGAAGTGGAACGGGATCGCTGAGGCGATTCAGGAGGTCCTTGATTTCGTACGTGGCAGGACGTTTATTCGTTGCGATAAGGCGTTGCTCACGTATCTGGTATTGATCCCGCTGGTCTATGTGCGTTACAAATTCCCTGCTGCATGGAAGGACGCTAAGAATGTGGATACGTACCTTCTGCGCTGTTCGCTCGCGGGTGCGTTCAGTGGACACTCAGACCAACTGCTCGATGCATTAATCAAGAAGTTGGAGGACTTGAAAGCGTTCAGCGTCGAGGAGGCATTCGCCGTTATCCGCTCCCAGCTCCGCAGCCTAGAATTGACTGAGGATCGCTTCTGGCAGATGGGGTACGGTTCGAACACGATTCATGTTTTATTCAATCTCTGGTATCGTAAGTTCAATTATACGCCCGCCTATACTAACAATTTCCCGCAGATCGACCACATTTTTCCGCAAAGCGTGCTCCGGAAAGAGAAGAAGTTAAACCCGGACACAGGCAAAAAGGATATGATGAAGTATCCTAAGAGGGTACAAGATCAACTTGCCAATTGTATGCTTCTTACCCAAAAAGAGAACGGCTCTGGTGGCAAAGGCGATACGTTGCCAGAAGTTTGGTTCGCCAAAAATAATGATCAGACGTACCTTGACATGCACCTAATACCCGCTGACCGCTCGCTCTGGAAATTAGACAGGTTTGAGGACTTCATTGAAGAACGGAAGAAACTCATTCGTGAGCGGTTCAAGGATTTGCTTGTCCAAAGCGAATTTCCTTTAAAAGACACGCTTATGCTCAGGTGGACCGCTCAGGACCTCGAAACACAATCCGCTGACCATATCTCCAAAGATATCGAGTAGATTAATACTACAGCCGCACTTGCTTGATGGACAGTTCCAGGTCAAAGGGCTTGACTATCAGGTATCTCATGCAATCGTGGTGACAAGCTTAATACTACAGCCTCATTTCCTCTGGCCTCCTCTGGAGAGCGCCGACGAGCGAAGCAGCCGGACGATGTCCTTCCATCTGGAGCTACCGAGCGCCGTAAATGAAGTGAGGCTGTAGTACTAGTAGGCACACTCAGGGCAGACTGCACTATCGACGGATTGAGCGGAGCCGCTGTGATGGAAGAGGAGATTGCTGGGTGGCAGGCGTTGTTTCTGGCCTTCCATGCCCGGTTCGCGCCGTATTTCTACCGGGCGGAGGTGCGGGAGCGCAGTCTGGCCTACTTGCAGGCCCTGCTGGACCGCGTGGAGCGCAAGAATGGCTGGCAACTGGCGGAGGCCATGGGCGAGGCGGACCCCAACGGGGCGCAGCGCCTGCTGTACGCGGCGGTCTGGGACGCCGACGCGGTGCGGGACGAGTTGCAGCGCTTCGTGGCGGAAGTGTTCGGTCGGCCGGACGGCATCCTGGTGGTGGACGAGTCCGGCGTGGCGAAGAAAGGGGAGAAGTCGGTCGGGGTGAAGAAGCAGTACTGTGGCGCCTTGGGAAAAGTGGAGCACTGCCAGGTGGGCGTCTATCTGACCTACACGTCGTCGCTGGGGCACGCCTTCTTGGACCGTCGGCTGTTCCTGCCGGAGGAGTGGGCCCAGGACGCCGAGCGGCGGCGTGAAGCCAAGGTGCCGGAGGCGGTCGGGTTCACCACCAAGCCCCAACTGGCCCAGGCCATGCTGACCCACGCCTTCGCGCTGGGCATCCCCGCCGCCTGGGTGGCGGGGGACGAGGGCTACGGCGGCGTCCCCGCCCTGCGCACGTCGTTGGAGCAGCGCCCCTGCGCCTATGTCCTGGCCGTGCGCAGCAACGAACCCCTCACCGTGCCGCACGGCCGCCCTGCGGGCGTCGGCGTCCCCAAGCCCCGCCTGATCGGGTTGCTGGAGACGGCGGCCAGCGCCACCGCCTGATCCCAACGCCAAGTGTCCCCGAAAGCTTCGATCTGCGCGGCCGAGCGACTGCCGTCCTGCTCGGCAAAGAGCACGTTGTAGCCGGCGTTGCTGTTGAACGGCGGATCGATGTAGACCAGATCGACCGACGCATCGGCGACGTAGCGTCGCAGGACGTCTAGGTTATCGCCGTAGTACAGTACGTTGTTGTCCGTCATCGCTCCCCCAACATCTTCACTGCACGCACACGCTCATCAGCGCACCCGTTAACCGGCGCTCAATTCCGGATCAGTCTTGCCCGAGTGCGGTCACCTAGTGAAATTGTACTCGTTGGGATCTGGGGAGGTAACGCTTATACCGTCCTCTGCTCGCCCGCGTCCAGCGCAATCCCCCACTCCCGTAGCAGCCGCTCCACGTGGGCAAGTGCCCACCGCTTACCTCCGCCGTCGATCGGGTGTCGCTTTTCCCCACGCCGGCTACAGAACGAAGAATTATCTACCTATTGCTCATCTATCGCGGTGACCACCGGCCGTTGAAACCATGGCCCCATGGTGCGCCACATCTCTTGAATGATTCACACCAGATGTGGTATACATGTCTTGAATCGGTCAAACAAAAGGAGAGGAATAAAACGTGACGGAGAACCGAGCATTGTCAGACAGCGTCTTCCGACGGATGGGGGAACCGAGCTGGCTGATCTTGAGTGTATTGGAGCCGAGTAATGCAATTCCGGGCGTGGAAATAATCCAGCGCGTGGAGGAGATGTACGCCAAGGCGAAGTACCCAACCCGCCACCTGGATCCGTCCACGCTGCATTATGCGCTAAAGCGGATGGGAGAGGATGGTCTGGTGCGCTATGAAGGACGCCGCGAGGTTGAGGTTCCCGGCCCGCACGGATCGACGCATCCGGAGCAGCGATCCGTATATGTTATTACGGCCGAAGGTGCAGCGGTGCTCACACGTAAACGTGCCTTAGAGCGAGAAGTACAACGACGATCTGTAGCGTTAGGTCGAGTCGCACCAGCATTTAGGGGGTAATTTTCATGCCAAGCGAGCAGACTTATCAGTACCTACCGACACATAAGGGTGCCGGTAACCAATCAACTGATCTCGGCTGGCAGTTGAGCCACTTCCTACAAGTGCAGCTTATTGTTATCCTATTGATGTCCCCAACGCTCGAGGGAGTCACACGGTCGTTTCAGTCAATTCCTCTATACTCACTCGGATTTGCGCTGACAGTACCTTTCATATGGGTACTTTTCGTAAAGAAGCGCGGTATCCCTTGGCACGTTGTCTTCGGCACCAATCCACCTAAGAGCTTTTGCCACGGATTTATCATGGGTTTACGCGAACCAATGCCGGTAGTGCTTACCAAGTCCATGGTTACGCTGGTGAAATTCTTCTTCAAGCTCGGAATAACGGTACTCCGATTGCAATGGCATCGTTGGTATGCCTGGCGCGGTAGCCATACCAACCAAAAGCGAGATACACCTTTGGAGGGGTTACTGGCGAGGGCGCGTGAGACGCTTAACACAATGGCCACCATCTTGCCGAATGGTCTAAGGACAGACATCCTAGAAACGGCGAACGACACACTCTATCGGCGATGTCGCCGGCCTAAAGACGTGCCACTTGTCACGACAATAATCGCAATAGGGATGGTAAAGGTATTCTTGAAAGAACACCGTTTGTATGCCGAGATCACTTTATTGCGCCAGATCGTGCTGCAGCGAGCCTGGGGTGCGGTGCTCGGTATCAGCGCAATGGTAAGTATAGCTTCGACGGTGATTCAATTTGTCCCCTCATTTAGCAAATTTGATGAGGCCATAGTAATAATAGTTCTAGTCCCTATAGCTGGCACGTTGGGCTGGTTGTCCACGCGCCCAATAACGGATGGCACATAGGGTCGAGACAATTCCGGGCACTAGCGCAAAAAGTAAGGGACGCCGACCGAGGGCCATAGTCCTGCTCGGCATCGCGCGAGCCAGCTTCCTCCCCATCCGCCACAAGTCGATGGCTTGCTCGCGTTGCTCGTGGTGCACGGCGGCGGACACGCTCAGTTCCTCCCCGCCGCCATCCCCGCCAGCAGCTCGCGACGCGCCCGCGTTACCGACTCGACGCCCTCCAGCATCACATCCGCCGGCGGGATCGCGCCCCGCAGCGTCCATTCCCACGTTACCCTACCGGGTTCCGGTTCCTCGACCGTGACGGCCAGGCCACAGGCACAGGTGGCCGTCCAGCGGTCGGGAGCGAGGGTCAAGTACCAGCTATGCTCGTGCATCGCTCATGACTCCCTACGAGCATCCTACACGCCAAAGACGCCGGCCAGGGTTTCCCCCGACCGGCGCCACTGCAACCGCTGCCTACGTCTCCGCGCCAATCGTCGCAAACGCTTGATCGTGCAATGCCCGCAGCCGCCGGCCGGAGACCGTCGCGTAGTGCCGCGTCGTCTCTGGCGATTGATGCCCCAAGAAATCCTGCACCGCCGCCAGGTCGCCTGTTGCCTCAAGCATGTGTGTGGCGAACCACGCCCGGAACCGGTGGGGCGTGATGCCGGCGTGGTGCTCCCCGGCCTCCTCCACGAGTTTGCGCAGGATCTTCCGCACGCCCCTCGTGGAGAGTGGCCGCACCGCCAGCACGCGGCTATGATGGTGCCCAGCGAACACCGGCTGTTCGCCCTCCTCCTCGGTCGCGTGCATCGTCATATCCCGCGCCGCGAGGTAGGCGGCGATGCTGTCCCAGGCCGGATGGTCGAAGTACACGAAGCGCTCGCGGTCGCCCTTGCCGGTCACAATAGCCCGGCACTGGCGAGGTTGCAAGTCACCCCGACGCAAGCCGGTCAATTCGGCCACCCGCACGCCGGTGTTGCTCAACGCTCGCAAGATGGCGATGTCTCGCAGCCGCCCTACCGCGCGGATCGGCGTATTGGCCGCTGGTCGCGCCTCGGCAATAGCGATGATCGCCGCGACGACGTCATCATCCGGGACGCGCGGTAGGCGATGGATGATCTTGCCCCGAATCGGCTTCAGGCGCTCCACCATCGTACCAAGGGCAAAGTCACTGCCCCGGTAGCCCTCACGCAAGAGGAACGCGCAGAACCGGGCAACAGCCGTCGAATAGTGCTGCACGGTCGCTCGGGAGACCTTCGACTGCGCGTCGGTCAAGGATCGGGCGAAGTCCACGATGTGATTGGGTGTCAGTCCTGACACCATCGCCGGGCGCTCCTCCGGCGGCTGCCCGGCCAGGTAGGCCAGGAAGCGGCGCAGCGCCGACCGGTAGGAACTGGCGGTGAGCCGCGACTTGCCGGCGCGGAGATCCCGCACGAACCGCTCGACGGCCTCGCCGACCGGGATGTCCTCCTGCCGCTCCCCCGAGGCCACGGCGGCGCGAGCCTGCGCCTCAGCGTACTCCTTAGCCCCCTGCTGCGCCATCGTCCGCAGCAAGGCGGCGATGCCCGGGGGCAACCCCGCGAGGATGGCCTCGGGCGTGTCTCCCATGGGAGACAAACTCTCCATCACTTTGTCCGCTGCCCGGCCTGGGCCAACGGCACGGGCATCTCCCGCACCACACGCCGATAGGCCTCGTCTGGATCAAAGGCTGTCCCCGTTGCCCGGCCCACCAGCGCCGCCACGTGGACAGCGGCATTGACCAGATTGGCGACGGCATCCTCCAACCGACCCACCGCCCTGTGGTCCGTGCCGCCAGCTTCCAACTCGGCCAGCAACGTCCGCACTTCGGCATAGCCGCTCTCCACCGTTGGATCCTCCGCCACGCGTTGTTCCGCGAACTGCTCGGCCACGTCATCAATTAGGCACCGCTCCTGCCAGACCTTCGAGGTCGCACCCATGGGTAGTCTTCCTTTCGCTCTCCGACCCCACACGGGGCCACAGGGACAGCATAACGACTAAACCTTTATGTGTCAACAGTGGCGTTACGTCCGCCTTTCTGGTAGACTTGCGGCTATGGATGAACACGTGAGCGCCGCCGAGGCGGCCCGACTGCTCGGACTTAGCGCGACGCGCATCGGCTACTACATCACCTCAAGGCGACTGCCTGCCGAGCGCGTCGGGCGGCAGTGGATCATCCGTCGTTCGGATGTCGAAAACTTCCGGACGCGGGAGCGCCGGCCAGGTCGCCCGCCAAAGACACCGGGTGCCGATCAAACGGCAGGCGGCGCGGATGCCAAATAGGGGGCGGCGCTATCGCTGCCACGTCACCGACTGGTATACGCTACGCGTATTGCTCGGCTGGTCGCAGCTGACGACGGCTGAATGGGCCGGCACGTCGAGGTGGACAATCATCCGAGCGGAGGCCGACGGGCCGCACCACTGCGTCGCCTACGCCTGCCAGATAATCCTGCTGGCGCGACTGGCAGAGACAGACGACCCGGTAACGCGAACCGCCGTGCAACGTGCCACCGACGCTGGGATCATTCTGTGGCCGGAGCAGAAGAAGGCGGGCGAGAGCGTAGAATCAGCGTAGAATCGTAGGGGACACGAAAGGCCGGTGCGACCAACACCGGCCCGTGCCGCGCCGAGGTGGCGCGTGGACGCCCGGCATACGGGCGAGAGTGTAAGGAACACCCGATGGCCGTTCATCCACAGGAAGTATCACCTACGAACGGTGCCACGTCCAACCAGCTACGCGTCGTCACGTACCGGCGTGTCTCGACGCAGAGTCAGGTGAAGGGCTACAGCCTTGGCGCTCAAGAGAAGGACTGCCGAGCCCTAGCGAATCAGCTAGGGGCTGTAGTAGTGGCAGACTATGAGGACGGGGGTGCATCCGGGCACGATTGGGACCTCCCCGGATTGAATGCCATCCTAGCAGCAGCCAAGCGACACGAATTCGATATCCTCATCGTCCCCGACCCCGACCGGCTCGCCCGCAATATGGCGAAACAGCTAGTGGTCGAGGAGGAATTGCGTCGCTTCGGCGTCACGATCCAATACGTCAACCTCCCCCTACGGGACACCGCCGAAGACCGCCTACTCAAGAATGTTCGCGGAAGCATTGCCGAGTACGAACGCGAGAAGATCATGGCCCGGAGCGTACGCGGGAAGCGTGAGAAGGCGGAACGCGGGAAGGTGGTCGGGGGGAGCGCGGCCCCGTACGGCTACCGCTTCGTTCGAGACAAAGACGGCAAGATAGCCACGGTGGAGCCGGACCCCGAGGAGTCCCCCATTGTCAGGCGCATGTTCCGCGCGCTGCTCACCGATTCGCTTGTTGAACTAGCCGACGCCCTCACGGGCGATGGCGTCCCTGGCCCGACTGGCACGCATTGGAATTTCGCCAGTATCCACCGCATCGTCACCAATCCGGTCTACATCGGTACCTGGGTGTACGGGCGACACCATAAGCGATGGCGCAGCGCCGAGGACACGATGCCCGGACAGATCATCATTCCCGTCTCTCCGCTGGTGGATCAAGAAACCTGGGAAGCCGTAGCGGCCGCTATGACGCGACGAAAGAAGGTGCGGAAGGGGCGAAAGCCGGAAGGGGATGACCCCTTCGCACTCCGGGGCATGTTCACCTGCGGGCACTGTGACGGTGTTGTTAGCGTGCGATGGAATAACGGGTACCGCTACTACAGTTGTCGGCGGGCACTGCCGTCGCGGGCAAAGATGGATCATCACGACATCTGCACCTTCCACGACGTACCGGCGGACGAACTGGAGGCGGATGTCTGGGACCGCATCGCATCGTTCCTGCTCGACCCCGAGCGGTTGACCGCTGGGCTGGCCGAATCACGCGAGGAGCATACGCAGGCGGAACGTCGCCAGCACGAACGCCTGGAAATCCTGCAACGAGAGATGGGACGGCACCGTGACGATCTGAAGGGCATCCTGCGTCAACGCATCACCGTTGACTCAGGATCGGAGCGAGACCGACTCCTCGAAGACATGGCCCAAGAGTCTGAGCAGACGATCAGGCGGCTACAGACGGAGTACGACCGCCTGGCGGCTATGCGCGTCGGCGGCATGAGCGCCGAGGAGGCATCAGACCTGGAACGCTTCGCCGCCGAGGTGCGGGACGGCATCGGCAGCGCCACCCCGGCAGAGAAGCGGCAAGTCTACCGACTCCTGCAACTCCACGGCACGCTGCGAGAAGACGCGGACGGCAAGAAGTACGGGCGCTTCCATCACGTCGCCTGTGACCTCCACGCCGTCATCCCCGTAGCGAGTGATGTTGTACCCACCAGGACGGGGATGAGGACGTAGAGGTGACGCAACAGTTCTTGCACGCGCCGGCGGGCGGTAAGGCGCAGCGTAAAGTACGGGCTGGCGCCCCAGGCCGGGAACTGCTCGTCCAGCGCGTAGCCCGCCGCCGTGACGTGGTAGCCCAGCGGCTCGAAAAGGCGGCGCAGCACCGGTTCGCCTCCCCGGCAAGGGATGGCGGCGAGCGTCGCCTCCAGCGGCAGCACTTCCTTGACCAACGCCAACCGCTCGTTGCTGCGCCCGGCCGTGGCGGAACGAAAGACGTCGGCCATGGCGACGCTGAGCAGAGAGGAAGCGGCGTAAGGGCGATCGTTGACGTACTGGTCCAACAGGCCGTCCGCTCATGAGCCCTGCCGGCCCTGCACCAGGGCGACCGGGTCCACGTCGACCAGCAAGGCGGCGGTGCAGCGCTCTTCGCCCGCCTCAGGGTAGAAGACGTGGGCCTGGCCGAAGGAGAGGGCGAACGATTGCACACGGGCAGGGTGCTTGTGCAGCAAATAGCCAAGATCGGTCGCTGGCGGCCGGCTGAGGGTGATCGTCAGCAGCACTGCATCGCCCTCCTGCTGCCCTTTCCTACCACTGCACTGTAGCGCAAGTGCCGCCTTATAGCCGCGGATCGACGGGTTCGCTCTCCAGAGCGAGGACGCCGAAGACGCATTCATGGACACGGCGCAGCGGCTCGTGGCGGACAAAACGCTCCAGGGCTTCGACCCCGAGGCCGAACTCGCGCAGCGCCAGCGCTCGCTTGGCCCCCAGGGAGCAGGAGCGGAGTCGGGCTAGATGCTCGGGGGCGCTGTACTCGGGACCGTAGATGAGCCGCAAATATTCCGGCCCCCGACACTTCACCGCCGGCTGGACAAGACGCTGCGTACCGCGACTGATGAACTGGAGCGGCTTGACCACCATCCCCTCGCCGCCGGCCGC
>JBPCLN010000067.1:0-19478 GCA_051003235.1 Chloroflexota bacterium
TGGGATGGCTTGCCCGTCAACTTTGGCCGGACGTTCCTGTCTACCGTCACGTTGCGCGATGCCTTCTCCAACGGCGACGGCAACCCGGCCTTGCTGCCCTTGCTCAACCTTGAGCTCTGGGGGCTCCCGACCAGTGCGCCGGCCTATGATCCGCGTAATCACAGCTTCGTCTACCAGCGTTTCCAACGTGGCATTATGCACTACGATGCGACCTGTCACTGCACCCAGGGCATCCTGCTCGCCGACTACTTGAAGGCGTTGTTACTCAATCAGAATGTGCCGTCCGACCTGGCCGGCGAAGCCGCTACGTCACCGTTCCTCGGTCAGTACGCCCCAACGGCTTTCCGTTGGCTGGCCAGGCCGGAACTGTTGCCGGGAACGGACCTGACGCAAGCCTTTGAGGCGGGCTGATAGAGGAGGGCCAATGTGCCGCCTGCTTTCTGGTTGTAGGGGCAGGTTCCCGTGCCTGCCCCTACGGAGGCCCGGACGTTTCGACTACTTCGGAGAGCCTTGTCATCTAGTGCCGGAAGTGCCGTACGCCACCGGTCGTCAGCATCGCGATCCCGTGCTTGTCGCACACTTCGATGACTTCGGCATCGCGGATGGAGCCGCCCGGGTGGATCACCGCGGTGACACCGGCGCGGATGCCTACTTCCACACCGTCAGGGAAGGGGAAGAAGCCATCGGTGGCCATGACGGCCCCTTTGGCGCGGTCACCGGCGCGCTTGACGGCAATTTCCGCCGCCAGGACGCGGCTTTGCTGGCCGGCGCCGGTGCCGATCACTGCCAGGTGTTTGGCAAGGACGACACAATTCGATTTGACATGCTTACAAACACGGAAGGCGAAGATGAGGTCGGTGACTTCTTCCAGCGTCGGTTCGCGCTTGGTCACCGGCGTGAGCGCAATCTGGTCATCGGCCAGGGTATCCAGCGTTTGGAGCAGCAGGCCACCGGCGACGCGTTTGAAGTCCAGACGCGCGAGCGACGCGCCGGCAGTGCCAACCGGCGTCCCCCACTGGCCGGCGGCGCGCAGAATGACCATCTGACCCTGCTTTTTACGCCTGAGGATGGCCAGGGCAGCCGGTGCATAGTCGGGCGCGATGATGGCGTCGTAATTGAGGGGGCGAATTTCGCGCGCGGTTTCCTCGTCAACCGTTCGGTTACAGCCGATGACGCCACCGTAGGCCGCCACGGGATCACCAGCGTGGGCCCGCCGATAGGCCTCGACCAGGTTCGGATGGCAGGCGAGGCCGCAGGGATTGGTGTGCTTGACGATCACCACCGTCGGGGCCGAGAAGTCACTCGCCGCTTCAAATGCAGCCTGCAAATCCAGCAAGTTGTTAAAGGAAATCTCCCGGCCATTGATCTGCTCCGCGCCCGCCAGGGTGGTGTAGCCATCGTCCGGCCCAACAAGCCGGTAAAAGGCCGCCTGTTGGTGCGGGTTTTCGCCGTAGCGCAACCCCTGCACCTTCTCGAAAGGGAGGGTGAGCCGTTCAGGGAAGATATCGGCACTGCCGGCGCTGAGCCAGGAGGCAATGGCAGCGTCGTAGGAAGCGGTCAGGCGGAAGGCCGCCAGCGCCAATTCCTGCCGGTAGGCAAGGTCGGGCCCTCCTTCCGACGCGAGCACCGCCAGCACGCCGTCGTACTGCTCCGGTTGCGATACGACCAGGACGTGTTCGTGATTCTTGGCCGCCGCCCGCAGTAAAGCGACCCCGCCAATATCGATCGCCTCCAGGCGTTGGCTCGCGGACATACCGGCGCGGGCCAGCAGTTCGACAAACGGATAGAGGTTGACCACGACCATATCGACGAGGGGCAGGCCATGCACGGCGACATCGTGCTCATCTTCAGGGTGCCCACGCCGCGCAAGAATGCCGCCATGCAGGCGCGGGTGAAGAGTCTTTACCCGCCCGCCAAGCATTTCCGGCGAGCCGGTGAGTTCAGCGACCGACGTGACCGGGAGGTTGGCATCAATTAGCGCTTGGTGTGTACGCCCGGTGGCGACCAATTCCCAACCTCGACGATGCAACTCGGTGGCGAAAGGGACCAGGCCCGCCTTATTTTCGGTGCTCAGCAGCACGCGCATACGAATTCTTCCGTTTACAGACGCTTGACCGCCTCCTTGCTGAGCGTCCGGAAGGTGTCGAACACGCCGGTGCCGCGTGATGCCACCGCTTCGAAGCTTGGCCAGGAACGGATATTAAGTGCTTGCTCCAACTCTGGAACGCTCAGCGCGTTCGGCAAATCGCGCTTATTGTACTGGACAACGACCGGAAACACTACAATGTCTTTTTGTTCCGCCTTCAGACTCGCTTCCAGTTCCAGTACACTGGCCCGATTGTCTTCCAGCTTTTCCACCTGGGAGTCGATCACCATCACTACCGCATCGGCGCCGTGCAGCACCGCCGCGCGCGTCGCCGCATATAACTGTTGACCCGGCACCGTATACATTTGAAAGCGAAGGCGAAAGCCGTGGATCCTCCCGACATCAACAGGCAGGAAATCGAAGAACAGCGTGCGCTCGCCTTCGGTGGCAATTGAGGTCATCGTGCTCATCACTTCGCCCACTACGCTGGTATGTAAGTACCGCAAGTTGGTAGTCTTGCCCGACAGGCCAATACCGTAATAGACCAACTTCAGTTGGATTTCCCGCGCAGCGACGTTGACGAGCGACATAGGTTCCTACATTTGCGCCAGCAGTTGAGCCAGTTCCGGCGCCCGCCGCCGAACCAGGAAGCGGAGGCGACCAATATTGCCGTCCGGGCCGGCCATCACGGCCAGCGAAGCGTCGTCACCTACCGGTTGGAGCAATACCATGCCGTCGCCGAACTCGACGATCACTTGATCCAGCGCGCTTCGCCCCATATCAGCGCCGAGTGTGCGAAGGTTCCGCACCACGTCCGCCGAGATCGCGGCCAGGGCGTCCAGGTCCTCGTGTCCGCCGGAGCGCTGCGAACCCTGGATCATCAGGCCATCGCGTCCGGCAACAACTGCGGCCATGACGCCGTCAACGCCGGCAATGCCGTCCAGTACGCTATCCATTTCAGCCATACGTCCTCCCGCCTGCACCCATCGCGCCACACAGCCTGTATCCTAGCACTCCCACGGCGAATGGCGCGCGGTAGGAGAAATGGGGCAGCGCATCCGGGTCACAAGTCACCACGCCGGCCGCTGGGCGGTCGCTGCGGTCAGGCGATCCAGCGCCTGCTGCAGGTTTTGGCGGGAGTTAGCATAGGAGAGCCGCAGGTAACCCTCTCCGGCGGCGCCAAAGCCGTTGCCACTGAGGAGCGCCACGCCGCCGCGGTTAAGGAAGTAATCGGCTAACCGGCGCGAGTCGCCACCCAGCGCACGCACGCTAGGGAAGGCGTAGAAGGCGCCGCCAGGCAGCCGACAACTCCAGCCGGGGATGCGGTTCAGTCCGTCTACCACCAAGGCGCGGCGGCCGGCGAACTCCGCCATCATCGCCGCTACCGGTTCCTGGGGACCGGTCAGCGCCGCCACGCCCGCCAGTTGCGTGAAGGTCGCAGTGCAGGAGTTGCTGTTGGTCATGAGTAAGGCGATGCGCTCGGCCATCCGGCCGGGGAAAACGCCGTAGCCCAGACGCCACCCGGTCATGGCGTAGGTTTTGGAGAAGCCGTCGAGGATTATGGTCTGGTCGATCATGCCCGGCTCCGCGGCGATGCTGTGGTGAGGGGTGCCGTAGGTCATGCGGCTGTAGATCTCGTCGCTGAGCACCAAGAGGTCGCGGCCCCGCACCAGATCGGCAATGGCGCCAAGATCCTCCGCCGTCAGTACGCTGCCGCACGGATTGTGGGGCGAATTGAGGATCAGCATCCGGCTGCGGGGGGTTAATTTTCCCGCCAGCTCGTCGAGATCAAGACGGAAATCCCGCTTTTCGCGCAGGGCGAGGGGCACCGGGACGCCCCCGACGAAGTTGACAAGGGAGGCGTAGATCGGGAAGCCTGGGTCGGGCAATAACACTTCGTCGCCCGGTTCAATGGCGGCGAGAATAGAGAAGAACATTACCGGCTTGCCGCCCGGCGTGATGACGACCTGATCCGGCCCAACAGCGACGCCCCGACTGGCCGAGACATCCGCCGCCACCGCTTCACGCAGGGCTGGTATACCTGCCGGTGGCCCGTAATGCGTCGCGCCATCGCGGAGCGCCTTGATACCGGCCTCAACGACATGTTCCGGAGTGTCGAAGTCCGGTTCACCGATTTCCAGGTGGATGATGTCGACCCCTTGTGCCTCTAAGGCACGGGCCCGCCCGAGCACTTCAAAGGCGCTCTCCGACCCTAAACGATCCATGCGCGCGGCAACGGGTTGTTTCACTGATGAACCCTACTTTCTGGCCGGCGGCCACGCTGTTTGACGCCACGGGGCGGCGCCTGGGATACCGTATCATTCCGGCGAAGCGGCGTTGGCTGGGGCGGAAAAGGCGGTATCCCGTGCAAGACATTATTGTGCTCGGTACGCCGTGGTGGGCGCTCATCATTCGCTCCGCCGTCATCTATCTCGTCATGATCTTCGGGCTGCGTATCTTTGGTAAGCGTGAAGTGGGCCAGTTCACGATCTTTGACCTGGTGCTGGTGTTGCTCATTGCCAACGCCGTGCAGCCGGCCATGACTGGGCCGGACAACTCCCTGAGCGGTGGCTTGATCATCATCGCGACGCTGCTGCTCATCAACCTTGCTGTCGGCCAATTGCGCGAGCGGAGCACGCTGTTCCGGTGGCTGGTCCAGGCGCATCCCACGGTCATCTGTCAGGACGGCAAGTGGCTATTGGACGCCCTGCGTCGTGAAGGCGTAGACCTGGAGGACGCTGAGGCGGCTGTACGAGAGCATGGCATCGAACACGTCGATGCCGTCAAACTGGCGGTGTTGGAGACGGATGGCAGCATCAGCGTCGTGCCAAAGGAGAGCATCGTCCACAACAACCGACGCCGGCTCCGCTACCGGCGCCATTCCAACTAGCGTCAGCACTCTTTCGCTGAATGGGCAGGGCCGCAGCCGCAAGCGCGGTCATGTTCCTGCAGCGCACTGTGCTATGCTGGCAAAAGGGATGCCAAGGCAGTAAGGAGACGACTCGATGCTGGCCTTGTGCCTGTGTTCGACCGACAGCGGCGCCGGGAAGACCTCGCTGGCTGTGGCGCTTGGCCGGCGCTTACGCCGGGATCATCTGCGCGTCGAATACATTCAGACCGTCAGTTCCGTCGAAGATGGAAGCGATAGCTCCTCGTCCGTGGATTTCGTGCGCCGCGTCCTGGGTCTGGCGTCGGCCGTTGACGTCGCCTTTCCCGTCTCCATCGGCGCCGCGCTGGAGACGTTGGAAGGCGATGTCAATTACGCACCGCACCTTGCCAAGATTGCCGGCACGCTGTCCGCCGACTGCGATGTCCTGCTCGTGGAAACGGGCGATACAATAGTCGATGGCTCCCTGGTCGGCCTGGGCGTGGCCGACGTCACCGTCGCCCTCAACGCGCCGACCCTGATTGTGGCCCGGTTTACGGGCGAAAGCGTGGTGGACGCGATCCTAGCGGCGCGCCAGGCCATGGGTTCCCGCCTCATCGGCGCCGTCGTGACAGGAATTCCCGTAAGTCACAAGGAATTCGCTCAGCGCGTGCTGCGTCCGGCACTGGAGCGGCGCGGCGTACGTGTCCTTGGGACCCTACCCGTCGATGTGCTTCTGAGCGCCGTGACGGTGCGAGAACTGGTCACCAGGCTAGGCGGCACCTTCCTGTGCTGCGAAGAGGCGGGGGAGGAACTGGTGGAGCGCTTGATGGTGGGCGCGATGAACGCCGAGCATGCCGTCAGTTACTTCCGGCGGCAGGCCAATAAGGCCGTCATCACGGGCGGTGATAGACCCAATATCCAGCACGCCGCGCTGGAAACGCCGACCCGTTGCTTGATCCTAACCGGACCGTTCCCGGCTGATCCCGACGTCCTCGAACAGGCGCGTACACTCGGCGTGCCGGTCGTTACTGTGCCGTTGGACACGCTCACGGCCGTGGAGCGCAGCCAGGAGGTGTTCGCCACCTCGCGTTACCGGCAGGACAAGAAAATCGCCCGCTTTGAAGAGCTCTTTAATCGCCATTTCGATGTCGCTACGCTCTACTCGGCGCTGGCGCTGCATCCCGGTGACCGGCGCGCGACGTGACGGCTGAGGCCGCCTGGCCGTCGCCGACCGGCTTTAGCCGGCTTGCGGCAATTGCGTTACAACGCCGACTCGCTCAAGAAGTCGAGCATGAAACGCGACTCGAGACCGTCGCGACCATCGCCGGCATCGACTGCGCCGCGCCGCGCTTCGATAAGCGCATCCGCGCCGCCATCGTCGTGCTGCGCTGGCCGGGCCTGGACGTGATCGAGGAGCGGCGTGCGGAAATGGAGGCGTCGCTGCCGTACATTCCGGGCCTCCTTTCCTTTCGGGAACTGCCGGCAATCCAGGCGGCCTGGCAGCAGGTGACGAACCCGCCGCACCTCGTTATGGTCGACGGGCAAGGGATCGCCCATCCGCGCCGCCTGGGTATCGCGGCGCATCTCGGCGTGCTGCTCGACGTGCCGACGATCGGCGTGGCGAAGTCCATCCTGACAGGCCGGCCAAAGGATGGCGAGCCAGGTCCGGAGCCGGGCGATCGCTGTGACCTGTGGGATCGCGATGAGCGCATCGCCGTCTTGCTGCGCACGCGGCGTGGGGCCCGCCCGTTGGTGATATCAACGGGGCACCGCATGAGTACGGACGATGCTGTTGCCTGGGTCCTGCGCTGCAACCAGGGCTATCGCCTGCCGGAGCCAACGCGCCAGGCGCACCTGCTTGCCGGGCGAGCGGACTGGGAAGCGCGCTGGTTAGCTGCCGACGGGTAGGACGTGGAGGTCGAGAAGTTCCCCGAGTTGGCGCCCGTCCAACGTTTCCTGTTCGAGGAGGGCGTCGGCGAGGCGGTCCAGTTGGGGGCGGTGCTCGAGCAGCAAGACGCGCGTGCGTCCGTAGATGCTGTCCACCAACAAGCGCATCTCGTCGTCAATCAGGGCGGCCGTTTTCTCACTAAAGTCCCGCTCGCTGGCGATGTCGCGCCCGAGGAAGGGATGCTCCTGGGCCACACTGTAGGCGAGCTGGCCGACCTTCGCGCTCATGCCCCACCGGGCGATCATCTGCCGGGCGAGCCGCGTGACCTGCATGAGGTCGTTTTCCGCGCCGGAAGTGGGAACGCGAAATACGATCTCTTCCGCCAGCCGACCGCCGAGCATGACGGCCATTCGTGCCAACAGGTAATCCTCGGGATAGTTATGGCGGTCATCGAGTGGCATCTGTAGGGTGACGCCGAGGGCTTGCCCATGGGGCACGATGCTCACTTTGTGCACGGGATCAGCCTTGGGCAAGAGTAGTGCCACAAGGGCATGGCCACCTTCATGATACGCCACGAGGCGGCGCTCCTCGGGGACCATAAGCAACTTGCGTTCGGGGCCGATCAGGACCTTGTCGGTGGCGTGTTCGAAGTCGGGCATCTGGACGAAGTCAGCCCCCCGGCGAACGGCGATGATCGCGGCTTCATTCACGACGTTCGCCAGGTCCGCTCCTACCAGACCGGGCGTGGAGCGCGCCAACACCATCAAATCGACGTCCGGCCCTAGCGGAACATTGCGGGTATGAATGCGCAGGATCCCTTCGCGGCCGTTCCGATCCGGGCGGTCCAGGGTAACGGTACGGTCGAAGCGGCCAGGGCGCAGCAGGGCCGGGTCCAACACGTCCGGCCGATTAGTGGCGGCCATCACGATCACGGCCAGCCGGGGGTCGAAGCCGTCCATCTCGACTAGTAGTTGATTGAGCGTTTGTTCCCGTTCGTCGTGGCCGCCGCCCAGGCCGGCGCCGCGCTGGCGCCCGACCGCGTCCAGTTCGTCGACGAAAATGATGGCCGGCGCAGCCGCCTTGGCCTTCGCAAAAAGATCGCGGACCCGACTGGCGCCCACGCCAACCAGCATTTCCACAAATTCGGAGCCGGAAAGGTTAAAGAATGGCACGTGCGCCTCACCGGCGACCGCCCGCGCCAGCAGCGTCTTCCCGGTGCCGGGGGGGCCCGCCAGCAGGATGCCCTTCGGCATTTTGCCGCCGAGGCGACCGAACTTCTGGGGGTCGCGGAGGAAATCCACGATCTCTTCCAGCTCCTGTTGCGCCGTCTCGACACCGGCAACGTCGGAAAAGGTGACTGCCGGCTGCTCTTTGTTGTACAGGCGCGCCCTGGCCTGGCCGAAGCTGAAGATCTGATCCTGGCCCGCGCCAATGCGCCGGGTCATAAAGAACATGAAGCCCACCAGGAGCAAAATGGGTAAGAAGGATATCGCCAGATTGAGCAACAGGCTGCTGTTGCCATTTGGCGGCTTGACCGTGACCTGCACATTCTTTTCGCGCAGGAGGGGAAGCAGGCTGGGATCACCAAAGGCGGGTACCTGCGTGGAAAACTCGCTGACGTCGGCCGTACCCTTACCGTTTGCCGTGGGAAGGCTGGTCGTCGTCTTGAGGGAACCGGTAATCGTGTGTCCGTCCAACACCACTGACGGAACATTGGCTGCTTCAACTTGTGTTTCAAATTGACTATAGGCAATCGGCGTCTGATGTTGCGTAGCGTTATTGACGGCGGCCGCGACGACATTGCATACCAGCAGGATGACGGCAACCACCAACCATGTTCGCCAGCTTCCCAGCATCGACCGCGGGTTAGTAACCCGATTCTTCAACGACCGCGTTCTCCAGTTAATTTATGCCCTATTCAAGCTAACACACCGTCGCTTGATTTACGGTACGTGGCGCGGCCGGTGCGGCGGAGGGGCCCTCTCACCTAACCTTGCCCACGTCGGAGACGTGGCCGAAGGCCCCAATTCTGATGCTGTTGGCCATTCTGGCATGCCCGGCGATCCACCCGACGATAAATCGTCGGGCTAACCACCCGCTGCGCTGGACAATTCCGTTCAGATGAACAGCGGCGCCAGCACCAGGGTCAGGGTGGCCAGCAGTTTCATCAGGATGTGCAGGGATGGACCGGCGGTGTCCTTGAAGGGGTCCCCAACCGTGTCGCCTACTACGGCGGCTGCGTGGGCGGCGCTGCGTTTGCCGTGGACATTACCCTCGGCGTCCCGCAGGTTGCCGGCTTCGATGAACTTCTTGCCGTTGTCCCAGGCCCCACCGCCGTTGTTCATGACGTTGGCCATGATGATGCCGACCATCGTTGCGACCATGAGGAAGGCCGCCTCCGCCTCCGCTCGGAAGATCAGGCCCACGGCGATCGGGGTAGCAATTGCCAGCAGGCCCGGCAGCACCATTTCGCGCAGGGCAGCTGCGGTGCTGATATCCACGCAGCGGGCATAGTCGGGGCGGGAGGTGCCCGCCATGATGCCCGGATTGGCCTTAATCTGGCGGCGGACCTCGGAGATCATCGTGCCGGCGGCGCGGCCAACGGCGCGGATGGCAAGTGAACTAAATAGGAAGATCAGCACTGCGCCGATCAAGCCGGCGGAAAAGACCTTCACATCGGAGAGATCGATCGCGGCCATGACGGGCAGATGTTTGGCCAGTTGCGCCTGCCGAACAGTGTCGATGTAGGCGCTAAAGAGCAGGAAGGCCGCCAGCGCCGCCGAACCGACAGCGTAACCTTTGGTCAGCGCCTTAGTGGTGTTGCCGACGGAATCAAGGTCGTCCATGGTGTCGCGCACCGCATCCGGGGCGTCGGACATTTCGGCGATGCCGGCGGCGTTGTCGGTGATGGGACCAAAGGTATCCATCGCCAGCACATAGGCGGCCACCATAAGCATGCCCATGGTGGCAACTGCCGTCCCGTAGATGCCGTAGGTATTGATGTCGGTCGCCCCGGCGGGGGCGGCATTCGTGCCAAGCCGGAAGGAAACGACAAGCGCCGTGACAATCGCCACAACGGGAACGGCCGGTGTTTCAAACGCCACGGCGAGGCCCTGAATAATCGTGGTCGCCGAACCGGTGAAAGAAGCGTTGGCGATCGCGCGCACCGGACGCCAGGTGCCGGCCGTGTAGTACTCGGTGATGTAGACGAAGGCGAGGCTCAACAAGATGCCGACCGTGCCGGCGGCGAAGAACCACCAGTTGTTGAGCAGGATGCGAATGACAATGCCCAGGAATATGAAAGACAAGCCCGAGCTGACCCAATAGCCGGTGTCTAACGCCCGCATCGGATTGCGTACGGCGTTGGGGCGCACGCAGAGCAGGCCGATCATGGAGGCGATGACGCCGGCAGCGCTCACTACCAGGGGAAGCAAGATCCACGCGAAATTGTGGTCCGGGCTCAGGCGGTAGAGGGCCGCGCCAAGAATCATTGCGCCGATGTTCTCGGCGGAAATCGACTCGAACAGGTCAGCGCCACGGCCGGCACAGTCACCGACGTTGTCTCCCACCAGGTCGGCCACGACCGCCGGGTTGCGGGGATCATCCTCCGGGATACCCGCCTCGACCTTGCCGACAAGGTCGGCGCCAACGTCCGCCGCCTTGGTGTAGATGCCGCCGCCGAGTTGCGCGAAGAGGGCGACGAAGCTGGCGCCGAAGGCGAAGCCAACGATCAACCCAGGGGCACGGTCCGGATTGCCGATCGCGCCGTAGGCGTAAAAGAGGATATAGACGCCAAGCAAAGATAGCGCCACCACGAGGAAGCCGGACACGGCGCCGGCGCGCAAGGCCATCGTGAGCGCGCTCCCAACGGACGTGCCGGCAGCGGCGGCGGTCCGCAGATTTGCACGGACAGCGATGTACATGCCCATGAAACCGGCAAAGCCGGAACAGGCGGCACCGATCAAGAAAGCGACGAAGGTATGGATGCCAAGGCTGACGTCATTATTGACAATGGACAGCACGCCGCCGACCAGCACCGCGACAACCAGCGCCAGCGATGCAATCGTTTTGTACTGCCGGTTCAGAAAGGCGCGCGCGCCTTCGAGAATGGTGCCGGCGACGTCCTGCATGGCCGGCGTTCCGGTGTCGGCGGCGAGTACCGAGCGCGCCAGCCAGGCCGAGAACGCGATTGCGATGACAGCCGCGACCGGCGGCAACCAGACCAGGGCCATGCGTGCTGATTCCTTCCCTCTCGTCCGCGCAACACACCGCTGTGTTGGCAGTCGTCGTCGTCCAGCGCCGCGGCCGATTGAATGTGAATGGCCCGCGCAAGTTGTGGCTGCAAGTATACACAGAATAGCGCCGCGCCTGCGCGCCCGGCGACTGAAGTCGCGGGCAAGTCAAGGCCAAGCCCGCCTGCGCGGGCTACAGGAGCCGCCGAAGGGCGGCTTCGCTTTGTATAGCCCGCGACTTCAGTCGCCGGGCGCCGTCCCGCTACGTGAGATACAAATAGTTGAGGCGCCCCTAACTCACGCGCTTCTTCTTGTTTCGCACGTAGTCAACTAACACGTACTCGCCGAGCCGTTCGGGCGTGGCAAAAAAGGCCCGCCCCTTGTTGATGCGGGTCATCTGGTTGATAAAATCAGCAAGATAGTAGCCACGTTCCAGCATGAAGGTGTTGATTACGATGCGCTCGCGGGTGCAGCGCAACACCTCCTTCAGCGTTTCCTGATAGGTGCGATAGGTGGGTGGGTAGTTGAAATAGACCTCACCATCCTCTTCGATGTGGGCCGTCGGCTCACCGTCGGTGATGACGATGACCTGCCGGGTGCCGGACTTATGACGGGACAGCAGATGGCGGGCCAGCATGAAGCCATGTTGCAAGTTTGTGCCGTAGACGTACTCGCTCCAGTCAATCTCCGGCAGGTCCTCGGGCTTCATCTCTCGCGCCCGGTCGGAGAAGCCAACGATGTAGAGGTTGTCCCGCGGGTACTGCATGCGGATCAGGCTGTTCAGGGCCATCACGACGCGTTTCGCCGCGACAAAGCAGCCGCGTAGGAGCATGGACCGGCTCAGGTCGATCATCAGCACGGTCGACACTTCGGTCAGGTGTTCGGTCCGGTACACATTGAAATCCGCCGACTGCAGTCGGACGGGACTGCCGATGCCCTCGCGGCCGATAGCATTGCGCAGTGTGCCTTGCAAATCGAGCAGGAATGGGTCGCCGAACTCGTAGTGCTTGGTATCGTCGGTGCGTTCACCGGCGATACCCTGGCGGTCCATCTCATGGTTGCCCAGGCGGTCGCGTTTCAGATCGGTGAAGATATCGTTGAGCGCCTTCTGGCCGATCTTGCGCACACCACGGGAGGTCAGTTCCCAGTCGTTGCCCCGCCGACGGATGAAGCCGGCATCTTCCAGAATCTTCGTCAATTGCTTGAGTTGATCCACTTGATCGCGGGCCTGGGGACCAAGCACCGCTTCGACGAGACTGGGATCGAGCCCTTCCAATCGCCCCTCGCGCGCCTGGCGCAGTTGCCGTTCCAACTGGTCCATTTGCTGCAACTGCTGCATCATTTGCATGGCCTCTTGAAGGGACAGCGGGTCGTCGCCGGAGAATGGGTAGCGGCCCGGTCGCCCTGGCATCATTTGCTGCAGATTGGACGCCAGCCGAGCAAGGTCCCACTTCAACCGGTCATCGCGGAAGAGAGAGTCCAGCATCCCTTGCAACTGGCCGCGCTGGTCGGCGCTCATACTTTGCATGAGCGACTGCATCTGGTTTTGGCGCTGCTGCAATTGCTGCATCAACTTTTCCAGGCTATTCACGCCAGGGAAGAAGTCACCATGCTTTTGCATGAATTCATCAAAGTGGGGGTCGCGACCCTGCTGTTTGGCTTCCAACATGTTGTTGAGATCGCGCACCATATCGCGCATGCGCTGCAAATCTTCCGGCGACATATTTTGAATCGCCTCTTGCATCCCCTGGAAGTATTGCTGGGAGACCTGCTGCTGCAGCATCTGCAACAGCTCCTGGAACAGTTCCCGCGCTTTCGGGCTCATGAACTCGTAATCATGCAGGCTCTTGATGCGCCCGCCCGGGTCCGGCGGTAGTTGATCGAGGAACTCATTTTTCTGGGCGGCGATATTCTGGAGCATCTTCTCCAGGCCGCTCCGCTCGGCGTTGTCGGCTTCCTGCTGCCCATCACCGGACTGCGCGCTTCCTTGTTCCCCCTGCCGGCTCTGGCCTCGCTGGCCCGGCACCACCCCCGTCGGATCGGCGCCGCTCTGTTGGTTAGGGCTCGCCTGCTGGCTATTCGGCCCCCCTTGTGGCGAAGGAGACTGCTCGCCGTCCGTGCTCTGACTACCCTGGTCGTCCTCGGTTGTTTGGCGTGACTGCGGAGGGAGGCCGGCTTGCTCCAGACGCTCATCGATCCCGGAGCGCTCCGTCCGGATGATCTCCTCCAGCTTCTTGGTGATATCGTCCATCACGCCGTTCAGATTGTGCTGCTTCAACTGCTGCTGTTTGGCATTCCGCAATTGCTCCATGAGTTTGCGCAGGCCTTCCAGGCGTCCGTCGAGCTTGCCCTGATCGCCGTATTGCAGCATACGTTCCAGCGCCGCTCGCACGTCGCCATCCGCCAGCAGTTCCTCCGAGAGCGCCTCCATGACCTCGTCGGCCGTGAAGGGCTCGATCAACTGGGTGCCGTCCCAGGCCCGGTATCGAAAGAGCATGAGTGCCTCCTTGCTGCTTACGACCTAACCCCGATACCTCGCGCCGCCCTCCCCTTTATCTTTGTTCACTTTTCGGTTGAGGTGCAGGCCCTCCAGAATGAATTCGGCGGCGGCGGCAGTTTGCGCCGGGCTGCCCTGGGCGCGGAGTTTCGCGACGCCGGCACGCAGGCCCCGTACCGCTTCCACCTGCTTCAAGTATTGTTGCGATGGTAGATCCTCAGCCGCATCGAAAGTGGCGCCGCCGGCAAAGGCGCGAATCACGTCTTCGAATTCCGCTACGGAGAACTGCCGGTTGAAGACTGCCAGTACCGCTCCTTGCGTCAGGCGCTCCACAATGCGGTCTTCCTTGACCTCGCCGACCGTTTCCAACTCAATCTTGCCGGCGGTCGAGGCTAGGACGGCATGCAGGTCGGTCATGCGCGGGACTACATGCTTTTCGTTCAGGCGGATAGTGCGACGCAAGGCGTTGCTGATGACATTTTCGTAGTTGCAAATCGACACGCGCACGCTGACGCCGGAGCGCTGGCTGATATCGGGGCTCTTGCGCGCCAGATGGGTCAATTCGGCCAGGACCTCGGTCATGTACTTCGGCACGATCACTTCATAGCCTTCGGTTGTGAAGCTGGCGCTTTCGGCGTGCATGATGCCGACCTCGTGGTCGATGGTCAGTGGGTAGTGCGTGCGAATCTCCGAGCCAATGCGGTCCTTCAGCGGCGTGATAATGCGGCCGCGATTGGTGTAGTCCTCCGGGTTGGCGCTGGCAACAACGTAGACATCCAGCGGCAAGCGCACTTTGTAGCCGCGGATCTGGACGTCGCGCTCCTCCATGATGTTGAGTAGTCCGACCTGAATGCGCTCGGCAAGGTCCGGCAGCTCGTTTATGCAGAAGATGCCGCGATTGGTGCGCGGCACCATCCCGTAGTGGATGGTCAGTTCATCAGAGAGGTAACGGCCCTCCGCAACCTTGATCGGGTCGACTTCCCCGATCAGGTCAGCGATCGTGATGTCCGGCGTGGCAAGCTTTTCGCCGTAACGACGGTCGCGCGGCATCCATTCAACGGCAACGGCGTCGCCTTCGGCGGCGATCCGTTCCTTGCAGGCCCGGCAGATGGGGTTGAACGGGTCATCATTGATTTCACAGCCGGCGATCGCCGGCGATTCGGCGTCCAGCAGGTTGATCAGACTGCGCGCGATGCGCGTCTTAGCCTGGCCGCGTTCTCCCAGCAAGATCATGTCCTGCCCAGAGAGAATGGCATTTTCCACCTGGGGGATTACCGTCTGGTCATAGCCGACGATGCCGGGAAACAGTTCTTCGCGGCGGCGGATCTTGGCGATCAGGTTCTTCCGCATTTCCGCTTTGACGCCGAGCACCTGATAGCCGCTCTTGCGCAGCTCGCCAATCGTAGAGGGAAGCGTGGTTTGCATTGAGGTTGCCACTCCTTTTGGGCGGACCGGATCGGAACCAACGGTAGTGTGACGCCGCCATCGGCCCTGACGCGGCGCCAGCCGGCGGTGATTGGCGGTTGGAACGCGCTCCTCGGTGGTTCACCCGGCGAACACCCGTTCGGCCTGGCGAAGATGACGCGATCCATCACACGCAACACTGCTAGTATACAGCCTGCTATCGTCGCCTCGCGTCCTGAGATAGACGCCCGTTGCGTTAGGTCAGGCGCGCCAGGCGCTGGCGCAACAGATGATCGGCAAGGACCAGCGCCAGCATCGCTTCCGCCACCGGCACCAGCCGCGGTAACACGGTCGGGTCGTGGCGCCCTTTGACGACGATGGTGGTGGAGTTACCCTGGTTGTCCACGGTTAGCTGCTCCTGGGCAATCGATGAGGGGGGCTTGGCTCCGAGCCTTACGACGATCTCCTCGCCGCTGCTGATGCCGCCCAGGATGCCGCCGTGGCGGTTCGTGCCTGTGCCGATCGTGCCATCCGCCCGCCGCACAAAGGCGTCGTTATTCTCTGAGCCGCGTAAATGCGTCACCGCCATGCCTTCCCCGATTTCGACCGCCTTGATCGCCGGGATGCTGAACATCGCCTGGCCGATCGCCGCTTGCAGCTTGTCGAACACCGGCTCGCCCAGGCCGGGCGGCACGCCGCGGGCGCGAACCTCAACGACGCCACCGAGCGAGTCGCGGTCGTGACGCGCCGCGTCCACGCGCTCGACCATCTGGGCGGCGACGACGGGGTCCGGGCAGCGCATGAGGTTGCGCTCGATCTCATCTTCGTCAAAAGTTTGGGCCTTCAGGTCGCCAAGGGCCAGCGTATACCCAACAATTTGGACGCCGGACGCGGCGAGCAGCCGCTTGGCCACCGCCCCGCCGGCCACCCGGCCCACGGTCTCCCGGGCGCTGCTCCGCCCACCGCCGCGGTGGTCGCGAAAGCCGTACTTGGCGTCCCAGGTGAAGTCGGCGTGGCCGGGACGGTAGAGGTCTTTAATGGCGTCGTAGTCCTGCGAACGGGCGTTGGTGTTGTACACCAGCATGCTGATCGGCGTACCCGTGGTCCGCCCCTCGAAGATGCCGGACAGGATATGCACTTCGTCATCTTCCTGGCGCGCCGAAGTCATGCGGCTCTGCCCCACGCGGCGCCGGTCCAACTCCCATTGAATAAACGCCTCGTCGATCGGGAGCCCGGCTGGACAGCCATCGACAACGCAGCCGACGGCCGGACCATGCGATTCACCCCAGGTCGTCAGCCGAAAGGCCTGACCAAAGCTATTCCCCGGCACGGCATGTCCCCCGTTGCTGCAGTGTACGGCGTCTCGACCCCATTATGCCTTGTCGCTGCGTTATTCCTCGAGTTATCCAGTCACCCGCAGCTTGCCGAGATCAATCAGGTTATTGCCATCCTGGAGGGTGAGACGGGTATCGCCCTTATAGAGGCCGACTTGCATGTCGTACTCACCTGGCGGCAAGTCGGCGGGCATGTACACGCCGCAGCGATCTATGAAGATCTGGCCGGCGTGCCAGGCGCTGGTAGGGCTAAACCCAAGGACGGGTGGGCTGTCGTGCTGCGCAATGAGCTTGCCGGCGGCATTGGTAATGTGCAAAAACACGGTATACGAGACCGCCGATGGCTGCACGTCACGCCAGACGAATTGGAACGGAATGGCGGCTCCGGGCGAGGCGGCGGTGGGAACAGCGGCGGAGTCCAGGGCAATCACGCCGCCAAAGGTCACGCCGATTGGGCGCAGGGGCGAGGCCGCCTGCGTCAGGAATAGTTGGACGCTGCTCCCGGCGACGTCCTGCGCTGGCAGTCCGAAGGCATCGGTCGCCAGCGCCGCCTGCGCGACATTGACCGAAGGGGCGATTTCCACTAGCCAGATTCTCGCGGCATGCTGAGTCAAAGATGCCGCGGTTTGGTCCGCCTGGGCGGCGGAGTCGGCGAGGTACGCCTGTCCGGCGCTGTGGATCACCGCCGACAGCAACGGACCGTTATCCAACAGGTACCGGCCGCGACGGGCGCGGTCATTGAACAAGATGGCGTCGCCGGGCGCGGCGTGCGTAGTGACATAGGCGAGCGCCTGATCGTAGGACCAGTCGATCGGCGTGCCCGTAGCAAGCGAGTGGAACCAGATGAGCTGTATCGGTACAAAGACGACCAGACCGGCCGTCGCCAGGAGACGGAGCAGAAGGCGTGGGTTCGTCAGCGCCCGTGCTTGCAGGAGGGCGAGGAAAGGCAAGAGCGGCAACACGTACCTGCCCAAAGCGCCAACATCGCTCCACCGCAGTGTCGTGAGTGCGACTTCCGTCGCACCGGTGACGAGGGCCAGGTAAAGGAACAGCTCAGCCGCGGGCAAGCAACGCCCGGTGCCTGCCCGTTGCGCCATCGAAGCTGCCCGTCGGCGCGGGACGGGCGACATAGTCAGAAGGCCGATCACGAGGGCCAGGAGCCAGCCGGCCAGTGCAAGTGCGGCGCCTCCTGACCAAGGTTCGCCAAAGAGCGCCCGGGCGAGGCCATTCAGCAAGTCGAGCCGATGCGGCAATTGTGGGGCGCTGCCGAAGGTGGTTGTACCGGCCGTGAGCTTTCCGGTGATATGGGGGATGACGTAGACATACCAGGGCAGTGCCAGCACCGTGCCGGCGATCAGGGCAAGATGCGCCGCCACGACACGGCGATGGGCGTAAAGGAGGACGACTGCCTCGGTACCCAGGAGGAATAGCTGGAAATACCAGGTGAGCAGCGCCGCCATCGTGAGCAGCGCCAGGGCGAGCAGCCGGATTCTCGGGCGCGACGGTGGCAATGACGGATGGACGCAGAGGTCGAGTGTCACGACCGTCGAGGCAAAGTAAAGGGAAAGACCGAGGCTGAAGTCGCGTACCGTCGGCGCTAGGAACAGGGTAGCCGGCGCCACGGCCAGCAAGAGTACGGCGACGCCGCCGGCCCGTGCAGGAAGGAGGCGGCGTCCAAGTTGGTAGAGCAACGGGAGCGTCGGCAGGCTGGCGGCAATCGCGATGTACTTCGCGGTGAGATAGTGAGCGCCCGTCAGCCAGAGCCACCCTTTGAGCAAGGCATAAAACAGCGGCGGATGGACGTCGCGGGCGTTAAAGTTCAGCATGTCGCCTAGCGGGCTGCGGGCAAGGTCGACGGAGAGCGCACCGTCGAGTCCCAACTCCGGGCGCGAAAAGGTGTGCCAATGGGCGCCCCAGGCAACGAGCAACAGGAGCGACAATGCCCACAATAGGCGCGGTGAGGTCGAGTCCATCCCTACCAATGACGGCACCTGAATTGGGCTGGCTCGTCCTCTAAGCATTCGCGCCGGCGTGCGGGAGGTCAAGAGGCGCCAGCAAACCCGGCTGGATCTCGTACCGAGCCTCTGTCGGTTCGGACTCGGGCCGTAGATGCGTGACTTGCTCGTCCATGCCGCCGGTACGCCTTCCTTGAACACCATTCGCCGGTTTCGGCGCGCGCTCATGCCGCCGTATATGGTAACAAGTTGGCCGTTTGGCGATCCGTGGAGAATGGGGAAGACACCGAGCGGACTGCGCCGCCCAACGCACGCTAACCGACTTGTGGTGTATCGTAGAGCAGTTTTGCGGTGCGGTGATGATCGGCAGCACGCAGGCTATCGGAGGTGAGCACGATGAGCGGGGACGGTCGATCCGGCACGCAGCCGGTTTCCGGTGTGGCCGAGGGTTGGCACGTTGCGCCGGGGCGCGCGGCGCGACCATTTACCAGCCGGCCGTTGTATTACGGCCGGCACGGTTTAGTTGCGGCCGGGCAATATTTGGCGGCTGCCGCCGGCGCCCGGGCCTATGCGCTCGGTGGCAACGCCGCCGATGCTGCTGCCGCTGCCGGCTTCTGTCTGACGGTCGTCCTGCCCCAGTCCAACGGCATTGGCGGTGAGTGTCCCACGCTGGTCTACGAACCGACTAGCGGCCGGGTCACCGCCATCAGCGGCCAGGGAACTGCGCCGAAACTGGCGACATTGGACTGGTTTCAGCGCCAGGGTATCGCCCTGATCCCGGGCGACGGCTTGCTGCCCGCCACCGTTCCCGCCTCCTTTGGCGTCTGGATCACGCTCCTGCAACAGTTTGGACGCCTGGGCTTAGCCGAGACGCTGGGGCAAGCGGTGGACCTGGCGGAGTCGGGCTTTCCCGTGTATCCCGGCCTGGCGGCGGCAATTCAGGCGAGCGCCGTTCGCTTCCGCGATTGGTGGCCGAGCTCCGCCGAACAGTTCCTGCCGAATGACCGCGTGCCGGCGCCGGGTGAAGTGCTGCGCCAGCCGGCCTGGGCGGCGACCTTCAAGCAGGCGCTGGACCTGGAAGTGCGTGAGCGCAGCCGGGGGCGGGAAGCGGCGCTGGAGGCGGTGCGGCGCTGGTTCTACCAGGGTCCGGTGGCGGAGGCGATCGAGTCCTTTTCCGTCAATACCGCCGTCACGGGCGTCACGGGCAGCCACA
>JBPCLN010000068.1:0-7610 GCA_051003235.1 Chloroflexota bacterium
GGCTGACGGTGCAATAGCGACTTATGAAGAGAGCGAGCAGAGTAGGGGGGGGGGGGGAGGGGGGGGGGGGGTTGGGGGGGCGCGCCCCCCCTCCTCCCTCCTCCCCCCCCCCCCCCCCCCCCCCCCCCCCCCCCCCCCCCCCCCCCCCCCCCCCCCCGGCCCGGGTCCCAGACCGGCAGGCCGGTGCCGAAGCCGAGGCCGGCGGCGCCCCACCGCTCGACCAGCAGGTGGATCGCGTCGTGCCCCTGCAGGTAGGAGGTCTCGATGACGAGGTTGGGGCAGCGGTCGAGCAGCCGGAACAGCGTGCGGAACTGCGACTGGCTCTCCCGCAGTAGGACGACGGGCAGGGCCGGGTAGGCCCGGCACGGCCACTCCAGGTAGAGCCAGGGGCGCGGCTCGCTCCAGTGGGTGTCGACCTCGAACGGCTCCAGCGTCAACCGGAAGGCCGCCGGGCAGAGTCGGGCCACCCGCGCGCCCGAGCGGAGCAGTTGGGCGACCTGCTCCTCCTCCGGCGGCACCTCCCGCGTGCCGGAGGGCAGGACCACCCAGCAGCCGGTCAGCCGTTCCTGGCCGGCGAGTTCCCGCATGAGCCGTGCATTGCCGGTCGCGGGGTCGTGCCACTTGGCCAGCGTGTGCGTCACCAGGGCGCGGGCGATCCCGTAGCGGTCGAGCAGCGCCACCAGCCCCGGCGCGTCCTCGGCCGGGCCGGGCGCGCGCTGGGCCAGCGGGCCGAGATAGGCGTTGGCATCGAACAGCGCGGACGGCGGCGGGAACGCAACCTCTTCTGTCAACCTTGCTCCTGCACCTTCCGGAGTGGGACTCACGCGGGCGGCGTGCTCATCCGCCGATGGTGCCCGGAAGGCACGCCCCCGTCAACCCGGTCCTACCGCCGTTGCCCAAGGATGTCGACTCTTACCGCTTATCGGGTGTGACGCAAAGTAGTGCACAGCGAGCTATCGCTGATCTTTTGAGGAACGTTGCTAGGCTCTGTGGCCGAGGTGGTACTGGGAAACGGAGGCGTGGGGCGTGGTCGAGGAAGAGGAGCGGTTGGGCGTTGGTTGGGCCGAGGCGACAGCGGCGGCAGAGCAGGGGGTGGGGCGGCGGGAGCATCGCCGCCCCACCTTGACCGAGTTGGAGCAGATGACGGCGGCGGTGACCCATCGGCTGCAACGGCGCTTGCTGGAGGACCTGGCCTTGGATGCGGCGTCGGAGATGCGGCCGGATTGCCCGAAGTGTCGCACGCCAATGGAGCGCCGGGGCCACAAGGTGCGGGAGGTGTTGGTGGCGCACCAACGCCAACCGGTGCGCCTGGAGCGCGCCTCCTTGGTCTGTCCGGCATGTCACGCTGGCCTTTTCCCCCCTGGATGAGGCGTTGGGGCTGGTTCCCGGTAGCCTCAGTCCGCAACTGCTGGAGGGCGTCGTGCGGCTAGGGAGTAGCATGTCCTTCGCCCAGGCGTCGGAGGAACTGGCGTTCTTCTGGGGTGTCTTGGTGAGTGAGGACACCATCCGCCGACACACCGAAGGCGCCGGGAGGGCGCTGGCGGCAGTGGAAGACGCGACGGTCACGCACCTGGAACGCCAGTGGCCGGCGCCGCCGCTGGGGTCGGCGGTGGTCCAGTGGAGCATGGATGGCGCGATGGTCCCCTTGATCCACCAGGAGTGGGCCGAAGTGAAGACCGCCGTCGTCGGTCGGGTGGAGCAGGGCCGGGGCAAGGACGGAGTCGCCGAGGCGCACACGACCGATCTCGCCTCCTCCTCCCGTTTGGCGGAGGTGGGCGACTTCGCCCACGGGCAGCGTCTGCTCATCCACCGAACGGGCTTGCAGACGGCCCAGACGGTGGCAGCGGTCGGGGATGGGGCGCTGTGGATCCAGGGCGTGATTGACACCTACCGCCGCGATGCGGGGCGCATCGTAGATTTCCCCCACGCGCTGGAACACCTTGCGGCGGCGGGCAGTGCCGTCTTCGGGATTGACACCCCCGCCTTCCACGCCTGGCTCGCCAGGCAGGCCCACGCCCTCAAGCACGAGACGCCTGATCCGGTCCTGGCTGCGCTGCGCGCCTTACCCATCAGACTGACAAGCGATCAACTCCGCGCCAGCCAGATACGCGACCAGACCATCGCTTACCTGGAAGCACGGTTGCCCCAACTCCAGTACGCCGCCTTCCTGGCGCAAGGCTTGCCCATCGGCAGCGGCATCGTGGAAAGCGCCAACAAAGTGGTGGTGGAGGCGCGTCTCCAGGGCAGCGGCATGCACTGGGAGCGCAACAACGTCACGCCGATGGTCGCCTTGCGCGCCTGTCGCTGCTCCGGTCGCTGGGGACAGGACTGGCCTGCCATCCTCCGGCAACTCCGCAAACAGGAAGCCACCCGCCGGGAAGCCCGCCGCCTCCAGCGCCATCCTCCCCCAAAGCCGCCAGACCCGCCCAACCTCCGCCTACTGCGCTCCGCCGCTCGCAAAATGACCGCTCGCCGCGCTCACCCTGCCCCCAAGAAACGAGCAGGCTGAGTCTGCACTCCTTTGCGTCACACCCCCGCTTATCCCCGCGCTTGACAGGCGGCCGCCCGGTTGTTAGAATGGGCCATCCCCGCTCGGTGCTTGCCACCTATGTCCCGGCATTCGTTGGGCGGGATCGTCGGTCACCCCCTGGCCACCAAATGCATTGTCGCGGCAGAAGGGGAATGCTCCTGTGCAGCCCTCCATGCGCCTGACCGGTCACCAGTTGCTCGGCCCTGGCACGACCGCCCTCTCCGTAGCCCTGCTCGCCGCCTGCAGTGGGACCGGCGCGACGGCGCAGGCACCGACCACAGCGGCCTCGTCCGCAGCACCAGCGGCGACCGCGGTGTCGGCAGCGACGACGAGCACTCGCGCCGCAACCAGCAGCAGCGCCTCCGCTGCGCCGAGCTCCGCGGCCACCTCCTCCAGGGTCGCGCGGGTGGCCGGCGCCAAGGAGATCACTTGGTCCTGTTACGCCTTGGGTCAGCCGCGCCAGAAGCAGTGGGACGACACTATCCGCGCCGCCGAGCAGGCCACCGGCGTCAAGATCCATGTGGCGTGGGAATCAGCCGACAAGTACTGGGACAAGCGCCAAGCGGACGTGGCCGGCAATAGCCCCGTCGTCGACATCATGGTTAACCAACTCGACTGGGTCGTCCCCGGCGGCTTGCAAGGTATGTTTGCTGACCACGCCGAGTACATGCGCCGCGACAAGGTCGACCCCGGCCAGTACTACAAGGCGGATCTCGACTCTTGGGCTTGGAAGGGCAAGCAGTGGTCCCTGCTGTTACAGAGCGGCGGCGAGACCGTGTTTTACAGTAAGGCGATGTTCGATGCCAAGAGCGTCAAGTACCCGACTAAAGATTGGACGATGGACGACCTGCTGGAGACCTGCCGCAAGCTGAATGACCCGAAGAATAATGTCCCGGCCACCGACATCGGCGGAAACACGCTCTGCATTCATGATGCAAAGTGATGCAAACCTTCGTCCGGGCCTGGAGAGGCCAGATGCTGAACGACACGAAAGACAAAGCCCGCTACGGCGACGACAGCAAGTCCATCACCGGGGCCGGTTTTGACGTCGACCTGACTAATAAATACCAGCTCTCCCCGACGGCCAAGGCCCGCAAGGGCGTGCCGGCGGACAAGTCGCCGATGGACGTGCGCATGGTCGCCATTGAGATCAATGGCCTCTTCCGGCACACCAATCTGCGGCAGTACATCGGTGCGGAGAATCTGGACTTCGCCCCGCCGCCAAAGGGGCCGGTCGCCCAGCGTGCCGCGGTCGCTGGGAATGGCTAGTCCATCCTGGCGCCGTCGAAAGCCAAGGACGCGGCCTGGACGGCCTTGCACTGGATTCATACACCGGCGGGCCTGGTCGGTACACCGCAGATCCAGGCCGTCGCCAGGCCGCCGGTGATCTCTGCGGCTAGTTCACCCCAGTGGCTCAATCTGTTCAAGGGCACCCATAGTGAGGATGTGTCGAAGGTCTGGGAGACCGGCGGGTCCGACATCATCGTAGTCCCGGAAGGCGATAAGGCATGGTCCACGATGGACAAGCCGATCACCGACGCGCGCACCGGCAAGGTCGGCATCCGCACCGCCATGGTGGAGTCGGCGCGCCAGCTCAACGCCCTGTTCAATCAGCGTCCGGCCGCTTGGAAGTAGCGGTGGCCGCGCCCGAGCTAGAATTACTCGCCGCACGGTATCGCCCCGGTGCGCGGGCGCGGCTACACCTGGCGGTGCTGCTCGCCGACGCCGAGGAGCACGTCTGGCGGCGGCGCCTCGCCCTGCACGGCTTCCGGCAGGGGGCCGACTGGGAAGCGCATATCGGGCGGACGCGGGAACGCTTTCGAGCCGCACTCGGTCCACTGCCGGAGCGCTCGCCGCTGCGAGTGACCACTGTCGGCGTCCTCGCACGCCGGGGCTACGCCGTGGAGAAGCTGGTCGTCGAGACGCAGCCCAGCTTCTTCGTCACCGCCAATCTCTACCTGCCGGCCCACGGCACCGGCAAGGCGCCGGCCATCCTCAACCCCAGCGGCCACTGGTCAGCCTCGAAGGCGGAGCCGCTGGAGCAGGCGCGCTACGCCGCCCTGGCCCGCAAGGGGTACGTCGCGCTCGCCTGGGACCCGCTGGGTCAGGGCGAGCGCCTCCAGTATCCGTCGGCCGAAGATGCCGACCCGCGGCTACGGCTCAGCACCGCCCAGCACGCCGCAGTCGGCAACGCGGCCTTATTGATCGGCGCGACGGTGATTGCCCCGATGGTGTGGGACGGTGTACGCCTGCTCGACTATCTGCTCACGCGGCCGGAGGTCGATCCCGACCGGATCGGCTGCACCGGTGTCTCCGGCGGCGGCACCTTCACCATGTTCCTGGGCGCCTTCGACGAGCGGATAAAGGCCACGGTGCCCGTCTGCTCGACAAGTTCCTACCTGCGGATGCACGCGCAGGGACAGATCGGCGAAACCTGTCAGGCGGTGATGCGCTCCTACCCCGACGACCTCGACATGGCCGACCTGCTCATGTGCCACGCCCCCGGAGCGCTCCTCCTCATGGGAACGCGCTACGACGCCTTCCCCCTCGGTGGGCTGCGCGACACGGCCTACGACGTGCAGCGCTGTTATGAAGGACTCGGCATCCCCGACCGCACCGCGCTGGCCGTCGTGGACGCCCACCACGACTACAATCAGCAACAGCGCGAGGTGATGTACGCCTGGTTCAACCGCTGGCTGGAGCACGACGCCCCGGTGGCGGAAGAGCCGTTTGAGCCGGAAGCGGAGCGGACCCTCTGGTGTACATCCACGGGTCAGGTCCTCACCAGCCTCGGCGGCAAATCGGCGCCGGACCTCGTCCGCGACCTGGCCGCCGAACGTCTGCCGGGTCGACGGGCGTGTTCGAGCATCGACGAGGCAAGGATCCGCCAAGCGCAGGTGCGAGCGGCGGTACGGGCGGTACTGGGGCCGCTTCCGGCGCTCAATGGCGCCCCTCCGACGGTGCTCGCGCCCACGACGGTCGGCGGGTGTGTCGTCGAACGGCTCATCCTCCAGGCGCGCATGGACATGCCCCTACCGGCGCTGCTTTTTCAGCCGCCCGGGCCGGTAGCGTGCCGACCGGCCGCCGTCTTGCTGGACGACCGGGGCAAGGCGGCGGATGGTGGCACGGAGGGCCTGGCCGTCGCCCTGGCGCGCGCCGGCATCGCCACCCTGGCGGTCGACCTGCGCGGCTGGGGCGAGACGGCCTGGGTGCCGGAGATCTTCGGCTTTAGCCCCGAGCGCCGTGATCTGCTCGGCGCCGAGAATATGCTCTCCTACATCAGTTACCTGCTCGGCCACTCCCACGTCGCCCAACGCGTCCAGGATACGCTGGGTGTCCTGGCCTACCTGCGCTCCCGCCCGGACATTGCTACTGACCGACTGACGCTCATCGGGCGGGGCGGCGGCGCGGTCGTCGCTTTGCACGCAGCGGCGCTGGACGGCGCGCTCCACGCCGTCGCGACGTACGACGCTTTCGCCACCTATCGCTCCCTCATCGACGCGCCCTGGTCCGTCCACCCGGTCGCCGACTTCCTGCCGGGGGTGCTGCTCCACTACGACCTGCCCGAACTGGCCGCCGCCCTCGCACCCACCCGCGTCCTGCACCTGAATCCCCAGGACGCCAGGGGCGAGCCGCTGTCCACGGCGGCGCGCACCGCCGCCTACGGCCCGGCTGCCGAACTGGCGCGAGCCCTCGGCGGCGAACTGCGCGCGGAGGCGCCCGGGAATGCCGAGGACGTGTGGCGGCTGCTGCTCGCGTGGACATGAGCACGCCGCTCCTCATCCCCACCTGCGACGACGACCCCAACCGCTTCCACACGTATATCGAGGAGATCCTGCTGACCGAGGGCTACCCCTGGTTCCGGAGGCTGGACCTGGCGCACACACCGCTACGGGCCGAGGCGTTAGACGCGGCCGCGGTGACCATCCTCGAACAGATCAAGATCAACGAGCAGGTTCATCCGAATGTGATAAGATCTCGCTGATACAGACGGCCCACCCGCGGGTCCCTGTCTCGCCCCCGGGCCACATCACCGAAGGAGAATGCCGATGGCGCTGCAAGTCGGTGAGCGCCTGGCCCTGGAGGGCGGCACGAAGGCCGTCACCCTCCCCTTCCGCGACCGCTGGCAAGAGGTGAGCGACGACGAAGTCGCTGCCGTCACCACCCTGCTGGAGCAAGTGCGGGCGGGCACGGGTGGCTGGTACGACGTGCTCGACGCGTTCGAGCGCGAGTATGCCGAGTTTGTGGGTGCGAAGTATGCCCTCGCCCACAGCAACGGCACGGCGACTTTGCACGCCGCGATCTTTGCCGCTGGCGTCAAGGCCGGCGACGAGGTGATTGTGCCCTCCTATACGTGGCACGCCAGCATCACGCCGATCCTGCATTGCGGGGGCACGCCGGTGTATTGCGACATCGACCGAGCGACCTTCACGGCCGATCCGGCGGACGTCGAGCGCAAGGTGACGAGCCGGACGAAAGCTATCGTCGTCACGCATGTGTTCGGCAACCCGGCCAAAATGGATGAGTTGATGGCTATCGCCGAGCGCCACGGTCTCACGGTGGTCGAGGACGCCTCGCACGCTCATGGTGGCAGCTACGACGGCAAATCGGTCGGCACCCTTGGTAACGTCGGTTGCTTCAGCTTGCAAGCCAGCAAGGCCGTGTCGGCGGCAGAAGGCGGCATCGCTACCACCGACGACCCGGACCTCCTCGACCGCATGGTGATCTTGGGCCACTACGGCCGCATCCAGAAAAAGCGGGCCACCGATACCTTCACGGACCTGCACGAGATCGGGCTGGGCGTGAAGTATCGTGCGAACCCGCTGGGTATCGCTATGGCACGGGCGCAACTGCGGCGGCTTCCGGCACTCAACGCGAAGCGGCGCGCCTGGTTCGCCTGGCTCAACGACGCTCTGGCCGACCTGCCGGGCTTCCGCCCACAGCAGGTCTACCCTAGCCTGGATTATTCACGGGGAGGCGAAGCGTGCGGCGAGGAGGTCCCAGAGGGGCTGTCCTGGGTGTCCGGTTGCCAGGTGTAAACGGACCTGGGTGAGCAGTTGGCGGACGCGGCCGCCGACCT
>JBPCLN010000069.1:0-40404 GCA_051003235.1 Chloroflexota bacterium
GGATTTTCGCCGCACAGAAGACCGACTGCTTGCAAATGAAACCATAGACTGCATGTGTTGCATTCGCTACATGGCAGCAAACACTGGATGCTGTGGTGGAGCGATGTTTTGCCATCCGCCATCGTCAACAAAAGCAAGCAGGAAGACATCAGGCCATTTCGCGCTGCTCCACCCAGGAATTACTTCACTTCAATGCGCGAAATTATCGTGCCACGCGGACAATGCCACTTCTAACCACTTGGCTGCGAACGGGTAACATAGAATCGACATCTTCTCTGTTAACCCGTTCGTTGGGATTTTTATGGCGATCAACATCTATTTTTCCGACTTTTTTGAAGTCGGCCCGCAAATTATCGATTCGTACGGTGCCTTCAATATTTCCCTTATCAATGATATCCCACTGTTCATTGATCCTTTTCTCTTATTCAATAGCGAGGACTCTATCTACAGGCAGTTTCATAGCGACATCATCAGATACATTCGATTTCTTCGGGACAAATCCACATCGCGCAATGTAGAACCGGGTCTACTGAAATCTTGGTACGCCTTTGGCGAGGTGAAGCAGAGTTGGCTCGGGTTCTCCCGGGAAAGCAACCGGGGCAGCGGACGCGGTCTTGGCTTCGCCACAGCATTGCATGCCAATCTAACCACGATCTTCTCCTCCTTCGGTGCGGAACGGGTAACGAAAGGCAGCCATATCGAGAAGCTCTGCCTGATCGCTGAGGGTGTGGGGCGTGATAACATCAGCGACTTCACGACAAACCTTATCAAAGGCTACCTGCTGGAGTACACCCAAACCTTCACTCAGCAGCACCTCCGTCCGGAATTTCGTCGGATGTTCCTAGTGGATAAGGTTCGCTTCAACTATCACACAGAGAACTGGGAGCGTGCGGAATTTGAATTACCTACTCATGCGAGTGAGTATGTCATCCTTACCCCGAAGAATATATTAACCAAGGACGATATCTGGATCAGTAGGCACGACTTGGTGCACCAATACGAGCGTATCGCCACTGCCTTGCCGGACGAGCAGCTTCGAGCGCAAGTCAATAATTTTCTCCTAAAGCAGCTCACGCCCAACCCTGACAAAAAAGAGTATCTCGCCGCCGTTTCCAGTACGCTGCGAGCCTATCCATCCGTCCTCGAGTACTACATCCGTGCCAAGGAGGACGACGGCGACCGTGCTAAGACAATTAGCGACGCGAAGGTGGCCGCAACCGAGCGGCAATTCATCGCACAGGTCACACAGTTCGTTGCGCAAAATCTGCGCGGCACTAGATTCTATCAGGTACCGGGAACGACCTATGAAGAGGCACGTGAGCGAGTGCTGTTCTTGAAGGACGTGATCGAAAACAAAGACGGATATCGTTTATTCTATCTCGATGACCAGCCGATAAAGCGAGAAAACGACCTACAACTACTGTTTAGACTTACCTGGTTCGCGAGCGTGTCCGACGTGAACCGGGAAGTAAATAATGGGCGGGGACCGGTAGACTTCAAGGTTTCTAGGGGAAGCAGCGATAAGTCACTCGTTGAATTCAAGTTGGCGAGTAACAGTCAATTGAAAAAGAACCTAGCGAATCAAGTCGCGGTTTACGAGCGGGCAAGTGATGCGGATAGATCGATAAAGGTCATCCTATATTTCTCACCGTCAGAATTCGCACGGGTCACGCGCATCCTTGAAGAGCTCAACCTCACCACCGATCAAGACATCGTGCTAATTGATGCGCGCGACGATAACAAGCCTTCCGCCTCCAAAGCGGGATGAGTTAAGTCATGCGGCCTGTTGCCAGACCCCACCGCCTGGTCGTTACCTTCCTTCGCGGTCCACGACAGCTCCTCCGCCTGGACTATTACATAAATCCGGTAATGATAGATGCCTACTGTGCCGCCTGGTCCCTCGTCCCTGCTAGGCCCGGCGTTGGTACGTGAAGGGCTACTGCAGCAATCCCACCTGTCAGTTCGGCTTCCCAGAGTGGAGTCTGCGCCCGCAGTAGAACCTGCCGCACGGAGGAGATAACGCCCCCGGCTGTGACGCCGAGCGCGCCGAGCAGCAACACCGCAGTTCCCGTGACGGCGGCCAGATGGCCGGAAATGACGACGCCGACGAAGAGGGCGATCAATAGCGCGATCATGAACCCGAGGACTTTGCCGATCGTGCTCTTGGCAAGGAAACCCCACGCCAGTTTCCCGATCCCGGCCAAGAGCGCTTCGGCGGCAGCGGCGTAATCTTCCTGACGGAGCATTCGCAGCGGCTCCAGATCACCGGTCAAGAGTCCGTACCAGACCTCCCCTTGCCGGCGCAGACTCTGCCCCACATGGCGTTTCTCCTCAGTGGGCCACTGGATATCGGCCGCGCCGAGCTTCCCGGCGACCGCCCAGGTAACCCACGCGTCGAGTGTGCGCCCGACGACCTCTGCCGCATACTTCGGCAGCGCGGCGCGCAGGTCGGCAAGTTGCGCCTGCAACGTCCGGATGCGATAGGGGTCGAACTGCTCGACGAAGCTCTTCGGCTCCTGCGTCGTTGGGATGAGCGTCGTCTCGGCGAGGGCGCGGCCCAGCCCGTAAGCCTTCCCCAGGGGGGCGTCCCGCGCGGTCAGCGTCTTCAGCAGCGCGCGGTGCGCGTCTCCGACGCCATGCTGGAGCGCGGCGACGTCCACCGGAGGCGAGACCAGCCGCTGCCGGTTCGCTTCCCACTCGTGCGTCTGGTGGCCGAGGCGTTCGAGCACGGCGACGATCTGCGACACCAGGAGGTCGGCGCGATCTCCCCGCGAGAGGCCCCCGATGCCGGGGAGCCCCTCGGGGCCGCCGTGTTCCACTTCGCCGGGGATCCCCTCGAAATGGTACAGCTCGGCCACGTGCCACCCCAGGCCCAAGGCGATGGCCACCTCGGGGTGCGGCGGAACGCTGGGAACCACTTTGGGCGTCGCAGGGGCGGGATCGGACGCTTCCGCTTGGTCGGACATCCGTTGTGTCGTCCTCCACGTATACCCGTCAATCGTCCCTGAGTCACGGGGGCCAACAGGTCGCTCTCGCGCCGTTGGTCCGTCGGCGCGCCTGTTCTCTCCTGCTGCGTAGGATCCAAGTAGCGACGCTGCTCTTTGGCGGCCCTTTTCCTGTTCTGCTGACGACGACTCATCGACGAAGAAGCAAGGGAGACCCGGCCAATTTGCCGATAGTAGCAGAGATCGTCACGGACTCTGAGGAAAGTTGCCGACCCCGGCTCGCTGGAGCAACTCATACAGAGGGGCGATCTTCGTGCGAGCTCGGTTCGTACATCGGGTGAATATAACCTGTTGCTTGGCTCGGGAGAAGGCAACAAAAAAGCCGGCGGTGCCCTCGCTCGGATCCTTCGTGAAACTCCACCACGCCTGGTCATCAAGGCCGACAAAGATAACCGTATGGTACTCCAACCCTTTGCTCTTATGGATCGTCATCAGGGGTACGGCCTGCACCCCCTCATAATTGTCCAACGCCTCAGTCCAGCTATCGGCGTCGGTCGCGCTGGCTATGAGATGCAGCGTTGCGGCTTCGATGACTTTCCTGAACCAATCGCCTTGGCGATAGGCGGGATGGGCCACCCTCAAGCGGTGCCGGCCGATGAAGTCCAGCACAGCGTCGACAAGAACCCGCGCTTCCTCCTTGTCTCCGGATGGATTGGGATGGCTCTTCCGTAGGCGACCCGTGAAGACGTCTAACTCACGAGCAAGTCGCGCTTGGGCCAAATCGTCGTCGGACGTCACACCACGCAGTACGGCGATCGCTTCCTGGCAATCGCCCCAAAGGCGCCCCGCACGATCGCTCATTGCGAGCCGGAGAGCGCGCACAAGGATTTCCGAAACCTCCTCAGCGAGCAGCTCTTGGAGCGTGACCGAGCCGACGAGAGCCGCTTCGTTCCGTAAGCGAAGTCCACGCTCTGCGAAAGCCGGAGCCAGAACGTCGGCGTAGTCGGCAGCCTTCTGGCGGACGAGCAAGACGAAATCCCGTGGCGTAAGATCGTGTTCTTCGATTTGGGTTCGGACAAACCGAGCAAGCAGCATCGCTTCCGTCTGGGGGGAGGAGAAGTCCCAGATGGCGCAACTTTCCCCGCTGATTGTCTGCCTTGTCATTGAGACAGTCTCCGCCGCGTCGGGATCAAGCGCCTGTGCAAGAACTTGCTGAATCCGCACGAGATCGGGGGATGCCCGATAGTTATTGAGTAGCGACGTGCGAGCCGCACCGAAATCGGTCTCGAACGCGTCGAAGGGGGCATGCATCGCGAGCGCCCAGCGCATAATATGCTGCTTATTGTCACCGACGGCGGTGATGATGGTGTTCGAGTTGAGAAAGATCGTCCGGAAGAGATCGTAGTGGATCTGTGTTGTATCTTGGAACTCGTCCATAAATAGGTGGGAGTAAGTCAGATTCAGGGCCATTCTGGCCATCGGATTGGCTCGAAGCAGTAACTCGCCCAGGCGACCGATCATCGGAAAGCTCAAATGAGACTGTTGCCCCCCATGCAGCGAAGATTGCCAGAACCGGTCGACCGCCCATTGCGCCGGCGTCGGAGCGTGCCAACCGTCGAGCGGGAGTGGTTTTCCGAGCAGATGAACCTGTTCGAACTGCTTGGCCGTCAACGCCTCGATGTCCGCCCGGCTGCCGACGGTTGGCGGCGGCGCGCCAAGTTCCTCCAAAAAGCCGCGATACAGGTCGTCGTTAGTTGTCATAATCTGATAGTCAGATCGTGGACGCCATCGTTCGGGCAAGGCCTGACCGAAACGATCGATCAACCCCTTCGCAAACGCGTCGAAGGTGAGCGAGTCGAATCGACCGGCATGATCCCGGTGGCAGCGCTTTCGGACGCGTGCCGCTAGATTGGTTGCCGCGTCCCGTTTGAAGCTGATGGCTAAAATGCGCCGTGGCGCCGGGGCTCCGCCGGTCTGGAGCAGAAAGGCCGCACGCTGGGCGAGGAGTTCGGTCTTGCCTGCGCCCGGCCCCGCTATGACGGACCGGTGACCCGTCGACCGCACTACATCAAATGCATTGGCCTCGAGCTCTTCGACCCCAATCGGATGCCAGTCTTCAATTCGCACGTGGCGGGGCAGCAGCGCCATTTTTAGTCCCGCTTCAGGTTCTCTACGATGTGCTGGAGGATAGCCACAGAGGCTCGGGCATCCCGTCCCGGATTTCATGCAGCTCCAAGCTGGCTATGGCGGCAAGGTGGGTGGCGGGCTTGCTGCGGGTCATGAAATGATAACGATAAGCTGGAAAATGTTGTGAGAAATCTGCAAACTTGCCAACATAGACGTTGGGGCCAGGCCCTGCCGTACCAAGAACTGCCTCTGCGGCTCTGTCGGCCGACATTTTTGATCCGCCTCCGGCCGGGATAATTGCCGCGTAGGCGTCAGGAAACGCTCCAAGCATTGTCAGATCGAGATCGAGCGGCGAGGAAAAGAAGACACCGTACCGACGTAGACTATCCACCCATACTGCCAATGTCTCGACGAGCTCCGGACTCTGCCAGGTATGCATGCTATCCAGGTCCTCATTGGAAAGTAGACTCTCACCGCCCAGATTCAGCAGGTTCTGTTTCGGCACACCGACATTGATAAGATGTTGGATTATCGTTTTCACACGGCCGAATCCTCCGCCTTCACGTCCGAGATCGAGATCGAGTAGTGTTGCAAACGGGATGCCGAGATGGCTAAGTAGTCGCCAGAAGTGCTGAACATGACGCCCACCAAGTGGAACTATTGCCACGAAGGCCGGGTCTACGAGGAGATTAATGGCCTCAGCGAGACGGGGTAACACGATGCGCTCAGAATCGCCCTCGACCAACAAGACGAATCGAGCGAAGTACAATTCGGGGAAAGCAAGCATCGCGCCACGGACGAACTTGATCGCAGCCACGTCGTCTTTCGGCATCTCGATTGATTTGATGATGGAGATGCGTGTGGTCGAATTGCGTCGGCAATAACGAACCTCGGGTGGATTCACCCGGCTCAGCACGGCTGGTGAATGACTGGTTAGGATCGCTTGCGCGCCGCCAGTTTTCACAAGAGACCGGATCTGCAGCACGATTCGCGCCAGATAATAGGGTGAGAGATGGTTTTCCGGCTCTTCGAGCCCGAATATCGTTGGCGCCGGGATGTGTAGACCGTCGCCACGAAAGCCGTCGACTTCGCGAGCCACTACTCGGCGTTCAAGGTCGAAGACGGCTGCGGCGAGCGCAAAATAAAATAATGATTGCTGCCCGTCACTGAGGGCCTCCAGTCCACGTTCGAACCCATCCGGTCCTTGCTGGAATATCACGCCGATGTGTCTGACTATCTCTTCGAAGCGTCGGCCGACCAGACTCAGGTTGGGCTTGGTATCAACGTCGTCGTCATGGAGATCCGACCATCGCTTTCGGAGAACGTGGCCTATGGCTTTGATCGCATCCTCGGCCTCGAACGCGGTCGCCGAGGCCTCGCTGGCCTGCTTGACCGCATTCTTGGTGTTGTTGGACCACGCGATCGCGCGAAGAAGACGGGCGGCGAGGGCGCCACTAGTTGCCCGAACTTGGGCGGCAGCGTCTCGGCTGGCGGGCGTGTAGTACAGTCGGATAAGGCTACGTTCCGAGCTATTTACCGGATTTTTCTGCTCATCCTTTGGATCGGGACTGAGCGTGTCCACCCAACATAGCTCCTGCGTCACTTCCCCATCGACCGTTCCATCGTCCTCCCAGCGTGCCTCTAGCCGCATCCGGCAGATTGGAACTTCCTCTGGTCGCTCGATCCGAGCGTGTCGGAATAGAGGTGCGATAGTTTCTGAAGTCGCTGAACCATCGGCCAACTCCGGTAGGCTAATCAGAACATCGATGAAAAGGTCTCTTGGTGAGCGGTCCTCTGGATCGGCATCGGGCGCCCAGTAAAAGTCCGATCGGCAGATGGTGCGTTCAGCCTGGGATACCCCGAACAGCTTGGACAGGCTCTGCAGCAGTGCCGTTTTACCCGACGCATTCGGACCAACAATCGCAGTGATTTCCGGTCCGAGATCCACCGAGATCGCCTCGGGACCGAAGCAGCGGAAGCCGGCAATCGTGACGCTCTTTAAACGCATAAATTAGCAGTAGAAATCATCAGTACTTGTCAACACGTGCCCTTTTAGAGACGGTTCAACGAATGCGTGTGGGTGTGTAATGACGTACTCCACCATCGATGCGTTGTTCGCTTCCTCTCTTTCATCGTCATTGCCGAACATACGACTCAGTAGTACTGCTCGATATACCCGTAGGCCCGGTCGAAGAGCTCCTGCTCCGTGTGCAGCTTGTACTTGAGCAACGTCTGCCGCAGCGCCTTCTTCACCTCACGCTCGCCGGCCTTAGTCTGCTGCCAGCCCTCGAAGCGCACGATGCGCACGATCTGGTCGATGTCCGCCACGATGCGTTCCGTCAGCACCGGCGTGTTGGCATTCCGCACTTCGGCAAACAGCGCTGTCAACGCCGCCTTGCCCCGGTCTTCTTCTTGCACCGGATCGACCTGCTTCTCGGCCTGGACGACGTCGCGCGCCAGCTGCAACAGCAGCTTGAGGAAGTCGAGGTTGCTCACGAGGTGCTCCTCGTGGCGGCGGCGCAACGCCTCCAGCCGCTCGCCGAGGGCGATGAAGACGGGGTCGCCCCCGTGCCGGCGCAGCCGTCCGCCGATGTCGACCTCGATCCGCTTGACCTTAGTCGGATCGGGGTTGGCGAGCAGCTCCTCCAGGACGCCGGGATCCAGGACCAGCGTCTCCAGGTCGTCGCGCAAGGCCTCGACGTGGACGTGCTGGTGGATCAGCTCCACCGTCTTGGCCCCCAGCGCGTGCCAGAGCAGTTTGCCCTGGCCGCTGGGCGGGCGGACAGACTCGTAGATCTGACTGAGCCAGCGATAATCAGCCTCGAATGGCCCCAGGCAGGGATCAGGGGAGAGCGCCTCCCAGAGCCGGGCGAGCGCCCCGTAGTCGCCGGCGAAGGCGTCGCGTCGCTCGTCGGTCGGCAGACATTCCTGAGCGGCGATGAGGCCCTCGTAGCCGCCGAGTTGCCGATCGATGGCGGGGAAATGGGCCAGGCAGCGCGCCACCACGTCCGGCACGGCCGCCCGCAGCGTATCCAGGTTGGAGATAACCTGCTGGACGATGCGCTCATCGAAGGCCAGCGCCTGGGCCACGTCGTCGAAGACGCCAATATAATCCACCACCAGCCCATAGGTCTTGTTCGGGTACGGCCGATTGACGCGGCAGATGGCCTGGAGCAGCGTGTGCTCCTTGAGCGGCTTGTCCAGGTACATCACCTGCAGGATCGGCGCGTCGAAGCCGGTGAGCAGCCGGGCAGTGACGATGAGCAGTTGCAGCGGATCGGCCGGGTCGCGGAAACGGTCCAGGAGCCGCTCCTCCTCGTCGCGCGAGCGGTCGAATGGTCGCCACGCCGCCTCGCCCGGCCCCACCGTCATCACCACCGCGCTCGCCTCCGGCGGCAGCAGTTCGTCCAGGGCCTGTTTGTAGAGGACGCAGGCGGCGCGGTCGAAGGCGACCACCTGCCCCTTAAAGCCTTGCGGCTGGACGCGCTCCCGGAAGTGGCCGGCGATGTCGGCGGCGACGACGCGCACGCGTTCCGGCGTCTTGACCAGCACGGCCATACGCGCCACCTGCCGCGCCAAGGCATCCCGGTCGTCCTCCGTCCACTGATCCGTAAGGGCGGCGAAGGCGGTGTCAATGGTGGCGCGGTCCACGTGCAGTTGGGTCAGACGGGGCTCGAAGTGCAGGGGCAGCGTGGCGTGGTCGCGCACGGACTCCTCGAAGCCGTAGCGGTGCATATAGCCGTGCGGATCCTCGGCGGCGCCGAAGGCCCAGAAGGTATTGCGGTCGCGGTGGTTGATCGGCGTGCCGGTGAGGCCGAAGAGGAAGGCGTTGGGCAGCGCCTCGCGCATGCGCCGGCCCAGATCCCCTTCTTGCGTGCGGTGGGCCTCGTCCACCAGCACGATGATGTTGGCGCGGTCGTTCAGTTCGCCGGGCGCCTCGGCGAACTTGAAGATCGTAGTGATGATGACCTTGCGCGTATCACGGGCCAGCAATGTCTGCAACTGCTCGCGCGTCGTGGCCTGCTCCAGGTTGGGCACATCGACGGCGGTGAAGGTGCCACCGATCTGGGTGTCCAGATCAATGCGGTCGATGACAATGAGCACGGTCGGGTTGCGTAGCGCGGGGTGCCGGCGCAGCTTCTGGGCGGCGAAGACCATGAGCAGGGACTTGCCGGAGCCCTGGAAGTGCCAGATCAGCCCTTTCTTGGGCCAGCCGGCGACGACGCGATCCACGATCTGGTTGACGGCCTCGTATTGCTGGGCGTGACAGAGGAGTTTGGAGCGCCGGCGCTTCTTGTCCGTGGCGAAGAGCGTGAAGTGCTGGAGGATGTCCAGGAGGACAGCCGGGCGCAAGAGGCCGCGCACGGCCAGTTGCACTTCGGCCAGCCCCGACCGCTCGGTACGCTCCGCCCGCCACGGCGCCCAGAGGTCCAGCGGCATGCGGATGGCGCCAAAGCGGAAGGTCTTGCCTTCGGTGGCGAAGGAGAGGACGTTGGGGACAAAGAAGGCGGGGACACTCTCCTCGTAGTCGTCATGGACCTGGGCGGCGCCGTCCACCCAACTCACGGCCGGGCGACTGGGGGTCTTGGCCTCCCCAACGACGAGCGGGATGCCGTTAACGAAGAGGACGAGGTCGAAGCGCTTCTCGGGCGGACGGAAGGTAACCTGGCTCGCGACGACGCAGCGGTTGGCCTCGGGGTGATCGAAGTCGAGCAGGCGCACGGGGACGTGCTCGCCACCGGGGCCGAAGGGCATGCTCTTGTCGCCGCGCAGCCAGGCGGTGAACTCCTCGTTGGCGCGGACCAAGCCCTCGGAGCTCGCGGTGAGCAAGATAGCGCGCAGGCGGTAGAGCACATCGTCGGCGTAGCGCGGCTGGGAAGCGATCTCCGGGTTGAGCCGAAGCAGGGCGTCGCGTAGGTGCTCCTCCACGAGCACGTCCGTCTCCCGGCGGGGCAATGCGCGGCCGGGGATGTGCTCCCAGCCGAGTCCGCCAGCCTGACGTCCCTCGAACGCCTGGCTCGTTTCTCGTACCCCGATGGCTTGAGGACCGGCAAGCAGGTCGCGGACGAGGGCTTCGACAGTGGAAGATTCGGTGAACACGCGGCAGGTGCCCTTCGTACAGCAGTTCCTCCCGCAATTGTCTGGCTAAGACGCGGGAGGCCTCGTAACGTCCCTCTGCGGTGGCAAGCGCGTCATCCACTTCAGACAGGACGCCAACCACGCGATCTTGCTCTTCCATGGGCACGAACGGCACGACGAGCTTGTTCACCGCGCCCACGTTCATATGCTGCTGCGCCGTTCCAGCAGAGCCAGCAATCGTCTGCCGCCTGCCCACTGACGAGTTGAGGAAGCGAGCAAGATAGTGCGGGCGCAGCCGCCCGCTCGACCGAGCGATCACGAGATCGATGCAGTTGAAGCCGGCCATCGCTCGCGGTACCACTGCGGCATCACCGGGCCGTCCCGTTCGAACGATCACGACATCGCCTTCCCGCAACTGGGACTTTCGATGCAATTCCTGGCCTTCCGGGCTGAGATAGACCAGATCATTGAGGTCGTAGCGATCCGGCAGCACATTCAGGGAACGGAGGGCCGGCGTCCCAGTGATCGCGTAGTACTTGGCTGGCGTCAACACAATGCCTACGGTGATCTCGTCGCATAGGTTGGAACAAGGCATCGATTTCCCATCGGCCTGGGAGCCTTCGAACAACCTGGCCGCAACTGCCTCCTTAAAGATTCCGAGTGCCTGTGTAACCCAGAAACTGGTCTGGCTCGCCCCATCCGCCGCCCACAGCAGCTCCGCGATGCGCCGCTGCTCGTCCAGCGGCGGCAGATGAAACTCGTAGTTCGCCAGATCACGCCACTTTGTGCGCGGGGAGAGTGAGCCAGCGGATGTGCCGAGTGCGTGCTGAAAGAAGCCTTCCGACTGCACAATGAATGGCAACAGTTTCGGCAGCAGTCGGTCGTTGGCCGGCTCGAACACCAGGATGTCGCCGGAGCAGATGCCGTCGAACTCAGCGACCGCGACCTTGCGCTGGTACGCACGGCGTTTGCCGAACAGGACCTGCCCGGCAACGAACTTACGGGTGAAGCTGGTGCCGTCCTCAATCCACCCCCAACGGCGAATGTGCAACGACGCTGGATCGAGATGCTCCAACCCGACGTAGCGGTCGAGTCCCGCCTCCAGCGGCGCTCGCTCCACGATGTCCACATTACGCACGACGTCGCCGAACTTGACGACGCACCACCTCGATATCTGGGTAGCGACTACCGGATGGCTGGCGTTAAGTACCAACGCCGGCCTCCTCCAGGGTCACGAACAACTGCTCCATCGCCTCCCGCAGCCCGCTCGAACTCACTTGCCATGCCGCAATAGCGTCCCGCAGTACGACGACATCTTCCGGCGCGTCTCCAATTCGATGCACGTAGCGGCTGATGCTCAGGTTCGTGTCGTTCGCCAGGATCTCGTCCAGCGTCGCCACCGCAGCGAAGCCCGGCTCCTCGGCAAAAGCGTGGTAGGTGGCCAGAATACGCTCGCTATGGCGGGGATCCAGGAAACTCTGTGCCCGCTCGCGTGTTACCTCGTCCACCGCGTTGATAAAGTGGATGCGCCCACGCCGCGCCGGCGGCTTCTCCGTTCGGCAGACCACCACGCAGGCCTCCATCGACGAGTTGTAGAAAAGGTTCGGCCCCAGCCCGAGCACGCACTCCACCAGGTCGGCCTCCACCAGCTTCGCCCGCATCGCCCGCTCCTCGTCGCGGAAGAGGACGCCGTGTGGGAACAGGATCGCGCAGCGCCCGCTGCCGGGCCGCAGGCTAGCCAGGATGTGCTGGAAGAAGGCGTAGTCGGCGCGCGACTGCGGCGGCGTCCCCAGCGTGTTGCGGCCGTAGGGGTCCTGCTGCCAGCGTGCGCGGTTCCACTGGTTGATCGAGTACGGCGGATTGGCCAGCACCACGTCGAACTGCTGGAGACCGTCCCCTTCCAGGAAGCGCGGTTCGGCCAGGGTGTCGCCGCGCCGGATGCGGAATTCCTCTACATCGTGCAGGAAGAGGTTCATGCGGGCGATCGCCGAGGTCATCAGGTTGCGCTCCTGCCCGAACAGGCGCAGCGTCCGCCACTCCCGCCCCTGCTGGCGCAGTTCGGCCACGCAGGAGAGCAGCATGCCGCCCGTGCCGCAGGTGGGATCGTAGACCGCCTCGCCGGGCTGCGGCGCCAGCATGCGCGTCATCAGGTGGACGACGGTGCGGTTGGTATAGAACTCCGCCGCCGTGTGCCCGCTGTCGTCGGCGAACTTCTTAATCAGGTACTCGTAGCCCTGGCCGAGCGCGTCCTCCGGCACCTCGGCCGTAGAGAGCGTGAGTGCCGAGAAGTGTTCGAGCAGGTCGCGCATGATCGCGTCGGAGAGTCGCTCGCGGTTGGTCCAGGGCGCATCGCCGAAGATGCCGGCGAGCTGGTCCGGATTGGCCGCCTCGAGCGCGGCCATGGCCTGCCGGACCGCATCGCCGACGTTGCTGCTCCGCGCCCGCACGTCGTCCCAATGGGCGCAGTCCGGGATCTGGAAGCGGTGCAGCTCGGCGAAGCGGGCGTAGGCGAGGTCACCGCTGGACTCGGCCAGGGCGCGGGCCACCTCCTCGTCGTAGACGTCGCTGAGCCGCTTGAGGAAAAGCAGCGGGAAGATGAACTGCTTGTAGTCGCCGGCGTCGATTACTCCGCGCAGCAGCGTCGCAGCGCCCCAGAGGGCGGATTCGAGCCTGGCCTGGCTGATCGGCATGCCGCTACTCCCCAACCTTGTCGGCCCGACCGTACGGCGCACGTTCGGCGAGCCCGGCCGCCCGCAGCAGCGCCAGGAGCCGGTCCTCGGCGGCATAGGCGCTGGCAAGCGTCTCCTGGACACGTGCCAGCGCCTCGGCGGCGGTTGGGCCGTCCGCCATCAGTGGTGGCGTCACATAACGGGCGATGTTCAGGTTCCAGTCCTGGGCGGCAATTTCCTCCAGCGTGATCAGGCGCGCCAGCCCCGGCGCGTCGGCGAAGTCGGCATAGCAGTCCAGGATGTTGGCGGCGTGCTCGGGTTCCAGCGTGTTCTGGTTGCGTCCCTTGCGGTAGTGCCGGGAGGCGTCGACGATAAGGACGCGCCCGCGCCGCGCCGGGCGCTTCTGGTCCGAAAATGGCGTCTCAGCCTGCTTCCTTCAAGGTGATCTCGACGGTGTAACCGAGGGCGTGGAGTTGGGCGACGGCGCGCTGGCGGGCGCGCTCGCGGCGTCGGGCGTCGCGCTCAGTGGGGTCGAAGTCCTGATAGTCCTGCTGACGAGCGAGGAGGTGATAGGCGGTGACCAGGATGGTGTGTCCGACAGCGAAGATGGCCTTCTTGTGTCTTTGGCGGACCACCAGACGTCGGTACTGGGTGGCGAGGTAGCACTGTTTGGTGCGGGCAGCGGCCATGGCCGATTCGGTCAGGGCGCGACGCAGCCAGACACTGCCGCGACGGGCTGTGCCGCTCTTGCGTTTGCCCGCGCTCTCGTGGTTGCCGGGGCACATGCCCGCCCAGGAGGCGGCGTGACCGGCGGAGGGGAAGCGCGTCATGTCCGTCCCCAGTTCGGCCAGGATCACCTCAGCCGCCGATCGCCCGACGCCTGGGATGGTATCCAGTCGCGTCAACTCCGCCTCAAACGGGCGGAGGCGCTCGGCAATCTCCCCACTCAGGCGGGCGATCTGCTCGTGCAGGAAGTCGATGTGCGCCAGGTGCATCGAGAGGAGCAGACGGTGATGGTCGTTGACCTGCCCGGTCAAGGCTCGTTCCAGTGCTTCGCGCTTCTGGCGCAGCCGCCCCTTCGCCAGGTCCGCCAGCACGGCGGGATCGCTGGCGCCGGCCAGGATGGCGTCGATCATCGCCCGACCAGAGACGCCCAGGATGTCACTGGCCACACCGCTGAGCTTGAGGTTGGCATCCTCCAACACCTTGTGCAGCCGATTGACTACGGCGCTGCGCTCGTCGATCAGCGTGGTGCGCGTGCGCGTAAGATCCCGCAACTGCCGCTGGAAGCGCTCTGGGATGAAGCTGGGGCGAATCAGCCCGTGCTGGAACAACTCCGCGATCCATTGGGCATCCTGCACGTCGGTCTTGCGACCGGGCATCCCCCGGATGTGGGCAGCATTCGCCACCACCACCTGCACACAGCTCTCCAGCACATTGAACACCGGCTTCCAATACACGCCGGTCGCTTCCATCGCCACCTGCCCGCAGTCTGCGCCGACCAGCCATGCCGCCAACGCGGTCAAGCCCTCGGTCGTGGTGCGGTACGTGCGCACCTCTTTCCCGCCTGCTCCCGCCACGTTAGGATTGCAACAGGCAAGCCACCACCGTATCGCGATGCACGTCCAACCCACAACAGACCCGATGCAGTATCTCCATTGCTTGTTCCCTTCCGGACCGTCGCTCGGCACGGCAGCGTAGGCATCGCCGTCAACAGAGTCTGGTCTGCGTGGTCCCCCCTTGCAGGTTGCCACAGTCGATGGCGCCTCGCGATGCCCCGGTCAGACTGCTGTGCGGGTTCGTGACACCAGACGAACACCGACCATGGTCCGCCGCCGCACACACTCGACGGTACCATCGGGCGCAGCCATTTTCATCCGCGATGGACGCGCTTGCGCGGGGGGGACTGCTGGGAGAAGGGAATACGGCTTCGACGGCATCGAGCGTGCAGCCGCCGACAAATGCGCCGAGGTGGCGGAACAGCGCTTGCTCTGCCGGCGCGAGCAGGTCGTAGCTCCAGGAAATAGCGGCGCGCAGCGTGCGCTGGCGCTCCGGCAGGTCGCGCGGGCCGCCGGTGAGCAGCGTCAGGCGGTGATCCAACCGGTCAAGGAGCGCCCGGGGCGGTAGCAGCTTGATGCGCGCCGCCGCCAGCTCGATCGCGAGTGGTAGGCCGTCCAGCCGCCGGCAGATGTCGGCAATATCGTCGGCGTTGTCCGCATTGAGGGTGAAGTCCGGCCGGACACACTGCGCGCGTTCCGCAAACAGGCGCACCGCTTCGATTTTAGCCAGCCGGCTCAGCGCGTCGGCGATAGGCGCATGACCAGCCAGGGCGGCGTCATCCGCGGGTAGTTGCAGGGGCGGAACCGGGAACTCGTGCTCACCGTACAGTCCGAGGCGGATACGGCTGGTCACGAGCAGGTGCAGCTTAGGGCAGGCGCCAAGTAGGGCGGCGAAAGCGGGGGCCGCTGCAAGGACCTGCTCAAAGTTGTCCAGCACAATCAGTACATGACGGTCGCGCAATGCTTCCGCCAACGCGGTCTCCAGCGATTGGCCCACTGCCTGGATCAGGCCCAGCGTCTGCCGCAACGACGGGAGAACCATCGCCGCGTCGCTGATCGGCGCCAGAGGGACGAAATGGACATCACCCGCGTAGACGGTGCGCAGCGACTCCGCCGCCGCCAGCGCGAGGCGTGTCTTACCCGTGCCCGGCGGCCCCGTGAGGGTCAGGAGTCGAACGGCGTCGGACCCCTCCAGCCGCCGCCGCACCGCCGCGAGTTGACCCGCCCGGCCGATGAAGCTGGTAGGCGGACGAGGAAGATCGCTGGTGGCACGCTGTACCGGCACGGGCGCCGGCGCTGCGACAATTGCGACCCTACGTCGCGCGCTCGCTCGCAGCGCTGCCGCATCTCCCTCCGGCAGGCGCAGAGCCGCCACCAGGAGGTCCAGGGTGCCCTGTTGCGGTGTCTGGTTCACGCCGCGTTCCAGTGTACTGACGGCCTGGATGCTCAGACTGGCACGTTCCGCCAGTTGCTCCTGCGTGAGCTGCGCCGCCACACGGTACCGGCGTAGCGTCGATCCGAATGAGGAGTTGGTCTGGTCGGGCATACAGGTACTCCGATTGGCAGGTGAAGTGGCGCGTCCTTCATCGCGCGTCCCATACCGTGCCGGTGGCGGGCCGGCCGCTAGCTGCGAGCGAGGCAACCGGCCAGGGCGGCGACGCCGTCGGGAATGTCCGCCTGAGCAATGAAGCCGAAGGCCAGCCGCAAGTAGGGAACCTCCCGGTCATCGGCGGCGAAAGCGCGGCCGGAGCCATACTGGATACCGGCATCGCCGGCTAACGCGCGCAAGCGCCCGACATCGGTCTCATCCGGCAAGCGTAGCCAGGTGAACAGGCCGCCTTCCGGTCGGGTCCATTCCACGCCGCTCGTACCGAACTGCTCGTCCAGCGCCGTCAACAGCGTGTCGCGTTTTGCCTTCAAGGCGTGATTGCAGGTGGCAATGTGGGGCCAGAGGTGGTCGCGCAAGTACTCGGCGACGATCATGGCGGATAAGGCGCTGGTGCCGCCGTCGATCTTGAGGCGCAGCAACTCGCTGAGCAGCGGCTCCGGCGCAATGACGTAGCCGAGACGAACGCCAGGGCCAAGGATCTTGGAGAACGAGCCAATGTAGAGCACCCGGCCCGGTTCAGCCAGCTTGTACAGCGCTGGTGGGACGGGAGCATTGGTGAAGCGGACGTCGGCGTAGCAATCATCTTCGAGAATGAGCACGTTGTGCGCCCGGGCGATCTCCAGCAACTGCCGGCGGCGCTCTACCGGCAGGGTGGTGCCGGTCGGATTCTGGTGGCTGGGGATGGTGTAGATAAAGGCCGGGCGCTGACCCCCCGCTTCCAGCCGATCCAGGGTCTCGGCCAGCATGTCCGTTCGCATCCCCTGGTCGTCGAGCGGCACCCCCACAAGGTTCGCTCCCACCCGGCGGAAGGCGTTCAAGGCCCCCACGTAGCTGAACGATTCCACGACGATGGTCGAACCGGCGCCGGCTAGTCCGAGCGCAGCCAGACCGATTGGTTGCGTGCTCCCGTTCGTGAGCACGACCTGCTCCAGGGGCACTCCGATGCCGTGGTTTTTCTGGAAACGTTCGGCGGCGATTTCCCGGAGGGCAGGCCAACCGCGTGGGTCGGGATACTTCACGAGGACCTCGCCCGCCTGGGGCAAAATCCGCATCGCCGCTTCGGCCAATGCTTGAGACGGAAACGTTGCCGGATCGGGCATCCCACTGCCGAAGTTGAATGCTCGTGGACCGGACAGCGCATCCACGATGGTCTTCGCCGCTACCGTCGTTGCCGGTGCTGCCATCGAACCGCCTTCCTTCGTCACCCTGCTGGCGACGGACACAAGCCCGCCAACCCCCGGCCCCAGAAAACACCCACTGCCCAGTCTATCGGCTCACCCCCGCCTGTCAAGGCCAGAGGGATATCGCGATCGTGCGGCGCCGCGCCGCGTCGGTGCTACACTTGCTTCCCTATGACGCCTTCGAGCACCCCGACGCAAGCGCCGGAGCTAGCCGCCGCCCTCCAGCGCTACTTCGGCTTCGCCGCCTTTCGCGCCGGCCAGGAGGAGATCGTCCGGCGGGCGGTCGCCGGGCGTGACACCCTGGCGCTCATGCCCACCGGCGCCGGCAAATCGCTCTGCTATCAGCTCGCCGCCGTCCTGCGCCCGACGCCCACCCTGGTGATCTCTCCCTTGATCGCCCTGATGAAGGACCAGGTCGACAACCTGCCGCCGGAGATCGCCGGCCAGGCGACGTTGATCAACTCCTCGCTTGAGCAAGGGGAGGCCGCCCGCCGGGTGCAGGCGCTGGCGCAAGGGCAGTACAAGTTGCTCTATGCCGCGCCGGAACGGCTGCGCCAACGCAACTTTGTCGCCGCCCTGCGTAGCGTCCAGATCGGACTGGTGGTGATCGACGAAGTCCACTGCGTCAGCATGTGGGGCCACGACTTCCGCCCCGATTACATGTTCATCCGGGCGGCGCTGGAGGACCTCGGCAACCCCTCCATCCTCGGCCTCACCGCCACCGCCACGCCGACGACGGAGCGCGATATCGCCCTCTCCCTGGGCCGTGACCTGGATGTGGTGCGGGCCAGCGTGCAGCGACCCAACCTGCGTTTGGAAGTCGAGCACGTCGAAGGCGAGGACGACCGGCAGCGCGCCATGCTGGCGCGGGTGCGCGCCCTGCCCGGCTCCGGCATCATCTACGCCCGCGCCCGCGAGAAGTGCGAGCGGCTGGCCGCCATCCTCCAACGGAGCGGCGTCAACGCCGTTCACTATCACGCCCGCTTGGAGCCGGCGGAACGCAGCCGCGTCCAGGACCGCTTCCTCCAGGGTAGCGCCCGCGTCGTGGTGGCTACTACCGCCTTCGGCATGGGCATTGACAAGGCCGACATTCGCTGGGTGCTCCTCTATAACTTTCCTAACTCCCTGGAGAGCTATGTCCAGATGGTGGGGCGAGCGGGTCGCGATGGCGAGACGAGCACCTGCGTGCTCTTCGCCGGCGAGACAGATGCCAAATCGCTCACCCGCTTCGCCCAGGCCGACCTCCCCAGTATCGAGCAGTTGCGCGCCGTCTACGCCCAACTGAAGCGCCAGTCGGTCGAAGGAGGGGCGGAGATCACGCCGGAAGAGCTCGGGTCGGCGGCGGGCCTGAAGGAAGACATGGACCCGCGCGTCTTCGTCGGCATGCTGGAGCGCGCCGGACTCGCTCGCCGCCACTACGACGCGGGCCGAGCCATGCGCGTCGACCTTTTGCCGCCTCCCCCCGACACCAGCCGGCGCATCAGCGACCTGCTGCGGCGCTACGAAGAGCAGGCGCACGACCGCGCCCGGCGCATGATCGCCTTCGCCGACGTTGACCGCTGCCGGCGCCTCCAGGTGGCTGAGCACTTTGGTGAGACGGCGCAGACGCCATGCGGCATGTGCGACGTATGCGCGCCCGGCACCGCTGCCCAACGCCAGCGCACCGCCGCGGCGCCCCTGCCGGCGAATCTGGCGGGAGCGATCCTGGACGCCATCCACCACCTCACCTGGCCCCTCGGCGAACGCGGTCTGGCCGCCATGCTCAGCGGCGCCGTCGACGCTCCCCCCTCCGCCCAGCAGAACGCCGCCTATGGCCTGCTGGCGGCGGCGCGACCTTCCAAGGTGAAGCGCTGGATCAGCCAGTTGATCGAGCACGGCAATCTGGAGCATTTCGAGAGTCGCGACGGCTATCGCCTGTTGCGCGTGGCGAGCCGGGCCAATCCGCCGGAACTGGACCTCCCGATTCTTGCCCGCTCGGGCCGGCCGAATCCCGCCGACGATGACACAGCGACGGATGGCCCGGACCCGGCGTCGGCCGAAAGCGAGCGCGACGCGCTGCGGGGTGCGGTCGAGGCCTCGCCCGAAGCCACGGCGCTATTCGAGCAGTTGCGGGCCTGGCGCACCGAGCAGGCGAAGGCGAACGGCGTCTCCGCCTTCATGATCCTGCCGAACATGACGCTCTACGAGATCGCCATCCGCCGGCCGGCCAGCAGCTATGCTCTGGGGAATATCAATGGCATTGGTAAGCAGAAGCTGGAGCAATGGGGCGAGGCGATTCTGGCCCTCGTCCAGGAGAAAGGAAGCTAATTCATGGCGGATACCCGACCGAATGTGGTGCTCATGATCTGTCACGACCTGGGCCGGCGCCTGGGATGCTATGGCGTGCCGGGCTTAGCGACGCCCAACTTCGACCGCCTGGCCGCCGCCGGCATCCGCTTCGACCAGCACTTCTCCACCTGCCCCCTCTGCAGCCCCAGTCGTGGCAGCATGGTGACCGGCTGCTACCCCCATAGCGTTGGGCTGAACGGCCTGGTCAATCGCGCCTGGGATATGCTCGACGGCGTGCCGACGCTGCCCCAACTGCTGGGCCAGGCCGGCTACGAGACTGCATTGTTCGGCCTGCAGCACGAGAAGCAGAACCCGATTCGCATGGGTTACGGCCGCTACCTGCACGCCCAAGGCCCCCATCTGGCCGCCGAAATCGCGCCCATGGTGGTCGACTACATCGGCGCGCGCCGCCCCAACGATCGCCCTTTCTTCGCCAATATCGCGACGAACGAGACCCACCGTCCCTTCAAGCACGCACGCTACACGCCGGACGACCCGGCGCTGGTGGACGTGCCGCCCTACCTGCCCGACCAGCCGGCGGTGCGGGAAGACCTGGCCGACTTCCACGGCCTGATCCACGCCGCCGATGCCGCTGTCGCCCGCATACTCGACGCCATCGAGCAGTCACCGGCCGGCGCCAACACCCTCTTCATCTTCACCAGCGACCACGGCATCGCCTTCCCGCGCGCCAAGAGCACCCTCTACGACTCCGGCATCGGCACGGCGTTGCTCATGCGCTGGCCGGAGCGCATCGCCACCGGTCAGGTCAGTAGTGCCCTGCTCAGCAACGTCGACTTAGCGCCGACGATCCTGGATTGTTGCACTGTTGCGCCGCCACCGAGCATGCAGGGACGCAGCTACGCCCCGCTCCTCGCCGGTCAGCCCGCCGGCGAACGCCAGGAAATCTTTGCTGAGAAGACCTATCACGACGTCTATGACCCGCGCCGCGTGGTCCGCACCGCGCGCTGGAGCTACATCCGCAACTTCGAAGAAGGTCCGGCGTTGCCCTTGCCGAAGGACATTGCCGCCGGCCTCTCCGCCACGGCCCTGGGGCCGGAGCGCGACGCCCTCCGTCCGCCGGAGGAACTCTACGACGTGCAGGCCGATCCCCACCAGTTGCGTAACCTGGCCGGCGACCCCGCCCACGCCGACACCCAGGCCGGCTTGCGCGCCCGCTTGCACACCTGGCAGGAGCAAAGCGGCGACCCGCTGCTGCGCGGCGTCGTGCCGGAACCGCCCCAGCCGGTGGCGGCGGCGAGAGGGTGAGGACAGCGGTGACGGGGCGCGGATCGCTGACCATTGCGCTCGTGTTGACCGTGCTCCTCGCCCTGACCTTAGCCCTGGGCGGCATCCAAAAGCCACCGATGCCCGAGCACATCGCCGGCCCGCAGGTGCTCAACGCCGATCAGCAGCCGCCGACCCTTTACCGCACCGCCGGCAATCAGATTCTCGGCCCCGATGGCCGGACCTACCTCATCCACGGATTGAGCCGGCCCTCGCTGGAATGGCAACCGGAAGGCGACAACCTCTCGCAAGCGGACGTCGCCCTGATGGCAAGTTGGGGCGCGAACACCATCCGCATCCCCACCAATCAGGACTTCCTGCTCGCCGACTCCTGCCACACCAGCCCCGACTACCTGGCCACGCTGGACGCCCTGGTCGGCTGGGTCAACACTGCCGGCATGAATGCCTTGCTCGATCTGCACTGGTCCGATCGCGGCGACTCTTGCATCGCTAAAATGGGCCAGCAGGAGATGCCCGATGCGCGCTCCCTCGCGTTCTGGCACACGCTCGCCGCGCATTACAAAGACAACCCGCATGTCTTCTTCGACCTCTATAACGAGCCGCACAATATCACCTGGGACTGCTGGCTACACGGCTGCACGACTGACGAAGGGTGGCCCGCCGTCGGCATGCAAGACCTGTTAACTACGGTGCGGCAGGCCGGCTTCCGCAACCTCGTCTTCGCCGGCGGCCTCGATTGGGCGCGCGACCTGAGCGGCGTGCCTCAATTTCCGTTGCAAGGAGCCAATATCGTCTACGCCACCCACCCCTACTATGCATCCGTCGACGCCGCCCAACTCCACCTGACGTTCGGCGCCCTCACCGCCACCTATCCCATCGTCGCCTCCGAGTTCGGCCCCTTCGCCGGCCAGAAGCCGTTCTGCTCCCCTACCGAGATGACCCAACTGATCAACTACTTCGACGCGCCGGACGGCAATCCCGCCAACCGCATCGGCTGGATCTCCTGGGCCTGGTACGCCGCCCAGGACGTCTGCGCCTTCCCGGCCGTCATCAGCGACTGGGCCGCCACCCCCGCTCCCAACGGTGTCCCGGTGAAGGCCGCGTTGCAGCGGTATCGGGCCGCGGAAAGGGCGCCCTGAACGTGTCGGGCAGGCTCGCAGGCGCTCGGCGCATCTTCATCACCGGCCAGGGCGGCAGCGGCAAGAGCACACTCGCTCGCCAACTGGCGGCCCGCATCCTGGCCGTTTACCACGCCAAACTCGCCCATTGTCGCCGCGCTGCTGATCTGGCGGCGGTGTTACGGCCCTGAGTTGACCTTGACTCCTCCCGTTTCTATACTCCCGTCCAGTCGCTGCGTCGTACCGCAAGAGGGCGGGCTGCTGTGGCGCCAGTACAAGGAGGTAGCCAACTATGGATCGCTACTCCCCGCCCATGATCGGTCGCCGGCAGTTGCTCGCTCGCTTCTCCGGAGTTGCGCTGGTGGGCGTAGGCATGCTTGCCGCCTGCGGTGGCACGACCGCGGTGCCTTCCCCGTCCGGTGCTGCATCCACCACGGTGGCAATCAGCGCACCGGCGCCTTCGACGGCCGCTGCCGGCACGGTGACGTCTGCCCAGACGGCCACGACGGCCGCCGCTACATCTTCCAGCGCTGCCACGAGCGTTGCCGCCACCGCTGCTACGACAACTTCGAGCACGGCCAGTGCGGCAGCGGCGTCCAAGCCCGTGCCGACGCCGACGACCGGCATCGTCGGCACAGGCAATAAGGCGGCGGTGACCATCCAGTGGATGTCCTACTTCAACCCGCAGGACCTCGGCCGGCTTGGCGACACGTTCTTGCCTTCCTATGAAAAGAGCCAGAAGGATGTGGCCGTCGAGGCCATCATCGGCCCCGGCGGCATCATTGATAGCCAGCAGAAGTACCTGACACTGACCGCGGCGGGGGTGCCGCCCGACCTGTTCGGCAACACTCGCCCGGCCACCAACCTGGCCCAGCAGGGACTCTACGCCGACCTCAGCACGCTGATCAAGCGCGACCACTTCGACCTCGCCAAGTACAACCAGCAATGGCTGCAGACCCAGGCCGATTACAAGGGCGGCGTCTATGGCTTGCCGCTCTCCGTCCACGCCGAGGCCCCGGCAATGGTGTATAATCGCGACCTCTTCCAAAAGGCCGGCGTGCCCGAGCCGCCCGCCAGGTGGGGGGACGACGCCTGGACCTGGGAGACGTTCCTGGACGCCGCCCGTAAGCTCACCGTCCCCGCTGCTGCCGGAACGCTGACCCAGGCCGGCGTCGACTCCCTCGCCTACAGTGTCCACCTGCCCGTACTCTGGGAAGGTAACTGGGTGTCAACGCAACTCGATAAGGCAACCTGCGCTACTCAACCGGTGATCGACGCCTACACCAACTACTCAGACCTGACGCTGAAGTACAAGGTGATGCCGGGGCCGAATCTGAAGCTGCCGCCAGGGGGCTTTCGAGGCGGCCTGTCAGCTATGTCCACCATGGGCTCCTGGGAGTTCGGCACCTATCAGACCCTGGACAAGGTGAACTGGGCCTTCATGCCCTTCCCGAAAGCCAAGCGCTCCGTCTACGCCTTCGACCCCAATATGGCCTACGTTGCCAGGACCTCGAAGCACCTGGAAGAGACTTGGAATTTCGTCAAGTGGCTGGATAATGGGTCGCACTACGCCCTCTTCTTCAACTTCATGCCGGTGATCGCGAACGACACGGCGGCCTGGTCGAAGACCTTCTTCCAGAGCAAGCCCAACGCCCGGCCCGAGGTGTTGGTGGAGTCGCTGTCGCTGGCCCAGGGCATTGATCCGATGTTCCGCGTAAAAGGCTCGGATGCGTTCGTGCGGGCGACCGTCGAACCGGCCCTCACCAGTATCGTCGCCGGCAAGACCGAGGTGGCGGCCACGCTGCAAGGCGTCCAGCCACTGCTGCAAAATCTCGTTGACCAGTCGCCAGAGTAACAGGGAGAAGCATGCACACCGTACCGCTACCGTTGGGAGTCCACACGCTGCCCTATCGCAAGGAGTCGCTGGAGCGAGCGCTCCAGGGGATCGCCCAGGCCGGCTATCGGGTGGTTGGCCTCTGGACCGACCACGCCGGCAGTCCGATCATTCCGCTCGACCCCACACCGGAGCAGACAGCGGCGCTGCTGCGCTTAATCACCGGCTTCGGCCTCACCCCGGTCACCATGTTCGCCCGGCGGGGAGCGATGGAGCAGATGGAGCCTCTGCTGGCCGATCTCAACCTCTGCGCCGCCCTCGGCATGCCGCTGCTGCAAGCGGCGGGTCCCTGGCCCTTCGTCAACGCCGAGAAACGCAAGGGCGAGATGCGCTGGTATGGCGAGATCGAGCGATTGCTGCGTCACCTGGCGGCCGCCGTGCCCGCAGCAGTGCAGCGCGGCGTCACCATCGTGCTGAAGCCCCATCGCGGCGCCACGGCCACCGGCGCTGATCTCGTGGACGTCATTGAACGCATTGGGTCCCCGGCCCTGCGCGCCTGTTGGGATGCCGGCAACGTCCGCTTCTACGAAGGACTCAACTCCGAGGACGACCTGGAACAGTCCGGCGTGGCGCCGCTCGTCAAGAGCGTCTGCATCAAGGACCAGCGGGGCGGGCAGGGGGTTCCCGACTTCCCCATCCCTGGCGAGGGCGACGTCGATCACCCCCGGATGCTGCACATCCTGACCGCCGCCGGCTTTTCCGGTCCGCTCTTGATCGAGCGTGTTGACGACCAGCCGACAGCCGAGGCCGTCGATGCCGCCCTCACCCGTGCCCACGCCTTCCTGGCGCCACTGGTCGGCGGGGAAACAGGAGGGGCAACCCATGCCGGCGCTTAGGATCGCCGTCGTCGGCGCAGGAGCGCGGGCGCAGGCGCATCTGACCACCATCGGCCAGTTACACGACCTCTACACCCTGACCGGTATCGCCGATGCCGACGGCGTACGCCGGGAGTTGGTGGCGACCCAGTACGGCGTCCCCGGCTTCGCGACGGTCGACGCCTTGCTCGACACCACCCACCCCGATCTGCTCTTTGTCATCGTCCCGCCGGACGGCCATCACGTCATGACGGAGGCGGCGGCGCGTCGGGGCGTCCACGTCGTCAGCGAGGTGCCGATCGCCACGACTCTGGGCATGGCTGACGCCATGATCGGCACCGCGCGCCGGCACCAGATCAAACTCGAAGTTGCCGAAAACGTCTGGCGCTGGCCCGCCGAACGTCTGAAGCGCCGGATCGTGGAGGAAGGGTTGATCGGCCGCGTGACCCAGGCCCACCTCTGGTATGCCTCCGGCTCCTACCACGGCCTGAGTGCTGTCCGCAGCATCATCCAGGCCGCGCCGACGCGGGCGCTCGGGGTGGCGCGGGACGTGGAAGGGCCGGAGCGCCCGGACCTCATGGGGCAGCCCAACCGCCTCCATCCCTGGGAACTGGGCGTGATCGAGTTTGCCGGCGGCGCGACCTGCGTTTACCAGCAACCCATCCACCGGGCGCGGAGCAATTACTGGGAGATTGTCGGCACCGACGGCTATATCGCCGGCAACGAACTGGTCATCGAACGCGGTGAGCGGCGGCGTTACCCCATCGAGTCGGTGATGGAAGAGCAGGGTGGCAAGCAAGTGCTGGCCGCAGTGCGCGTCGCCACCGATCCGCCACTCGTCTGGGAGAATCCCTACCGCCGTTACGGCCTCGCCGCGGCCGACGACGTGGCTCGCGCCGACGTGCTTGCTGGGATGCATGCCGCCATCACGCAGGGGACGGAGCCGCCCTACGGCGGACAGGAAGCTCGCACGGACCAGGAAGTGCTGCTGGCGCTGCGCGAATCGGCCCGCCTCGGCTCAACCTGGATCGATCTGCCGCTGCAGGCGCCAACCGGCCTGGAGCGGTCAATTCACGAAACGTACCGCGCCAAGTACGGGCGCGATCCGCTCGAGGAAGCCGCCACATTGGCGACAACGACCTATCCCCGTCAGGGCGTCAGCCAGTACCTGCATCACCCTGACGGCGCAAGGTAGCAGGAGCAGCTCAGATCGGCTTGGCCTGGCTGAGCAGCTTGGCCAGGAGGTCGAAGTAGTTGACGACCAGTGGGTTGCCGGTGACGAGGGCGTATGCTTGGGGCGCGACCAGGGCGACGATGCTTCCCGCCGTGCTGACCACGCCGTGGACCCGTTCCAAGTAGGTGGTGGCCGCCTGGTCAAATGTCGCCACGTTGGCGGTAGTACCCGCCGACTGCTTGCCGGCCTGCTGACGGCGGAAGCGGTCGATGTCGAAATACAAGCCGATCAGGAGCGGCACGCCGAGATAGTAGATGGCGCGGCCGACGAGTAACGCCGGCAGGGTGGAGAGTAGCCGGTCGTCCGCGCCCAGCCCCAGCGTGAAGATGACGAGGAGATAGGCGGCAAGGGAGGCGGCTTTCAGATAGCCGGTCTGGAACGGCAAGGCGGGATACAGAAAGAGGTAGAGCGCGGCAATGGCGAGGTAGCCTTCCACAATCGAGACCAGCAACAGCAGCGGGCCGAGTGGCAGCGACCACAGGCCGAGGCTGCCGCCGAGCACCGCCGTGGTGCTCCGCAGGCCGTTCTGGGCCGCAAACAGCACCAGCAGGGCGCCACCGATTGGGATAAGCCGGCTGCGCCAGGCCGTTCTAAAGCGCCGGACGACCGTCGGTGCCTCCAAGCCTTTCTCGGCGCGGGGGAGGCGGCGCTGTACGTAGGCGACGCCAACGCCGACCACGAGCAAGCTGAGCAGGCTCTTCTGGAACACGTCCATGGTGGCGAGCGTGACCAGCGCCACGGTCACCGCCAGGCTGGCCCGCGGCAGGAGGAGCTGGCGCTGGCGGCGCGGGAAGGCGAGCAACATGACTAGCAGCGCCGCCAGTGTCAGCGCCACCAGCGGGGTGATCGGTGTGGTCTGTAACTCCAACGTGGTGAGCACCACAAACAGGCGATCGGCGCGCTGATCGAGCGCCGCCGCCGCCGCCGCGAGGAGCAGCGCGGCCAGCCCGCGCAGGATATAGCCGGCGGAGCGGTTATCTTTCCTGCCCGCATAGAGATAGGCCAGGAGGGCGAGCACGAGGAGGCCGAAGGCGCCGCGCGTGGTGTAGAGCAGAGCGACCGCGGCAAGCGCCCAGGCGCCGCCGCCCACGACCACTTGCAGGCGGTCGTGGAGCCTTTCCGCCACAGCAAGCAGCAGGAAGGCGAGCACCAGCACGTGCCATGACCAGGCGACGCCTTCAAGGGCGAGCAGGCCGTTCCAGGAAGCGGGGAGGCGAAGCCCCGCCGTCTGTAGCGCCCGTTCGATCGGGCGCGTCAACGCTCGAACAATGGTCGGGAACTGGGCCAGGATCAGGCTGGCGGTAGGCGCATAGGTGATCGTCAAGGCGAGGCGCTGGGGTCCGGCGTACACCGCTTCCAGCGGCCGGCCGTTGCTCACGTCAAAGCGTGTTGGGGGCGGCGCGATGGTGCGCAGATCGGCGCCGGGCATCGTCACCGTCAGCGTGTCCTCGGGGCCGAGCGTGATGCCGCCCAGCACCAGACGGTACGCCTGACCCCGCCCGGCCGGAAGCGCAATGGAGCGATTGGTCGCCAGCACGATGCCGGCGCCGGCCGCCGGATCGCTCGTGAGCCACTGCACGGGGAACTGGCGGGCGAGCGCGGGGGAGAGCGCCGAGACCCGGCCGTCGAATACCGCTTCGACCCGCCCGCCGTTCGTGTCGAAGTGGCAGATCCCCAGATCGGAACTGACGAAGAGCTGCACCGGCTTGAACTGGTAGAGCGCATTCTGCAACGCCATGCTGTAGACGGGTGGGGCGTCGAGCGAAAAGAGCAGTTCGGCGACCCGATAGCGGTACGTAGGAGCGGCGGGGTCCGTCTGGCAATAGCGTTGGAACTCAGCGAAGTCGTGGAGACCGTCGAACGTCACGTGCCCCGCCACGCGGAAGGAGGCGGGCTGGCGGAGCAGCATCTCACCGATCAGCGGCGTGATGGCCAGGGTGATCTGCTGGCGCAGCGGTGTAAAGGGGACGTTGAGCGTCAGCGTGCGGCCGCCACTGTAGCGCAAGCCCAGGACGCCTGGCGGAACGTCGGTGGGCGCCGCCGGCGGCGTCAGGAGCTCCGCCAGATTGTCCGGCGGGGGCGACAGTCGCGCGTAATCGACGCTCAGAAACGGAAAGAGGAGCGTCAGGTCGTCGTCGGGAGCGAGCGCCAGGGGGCCGATACGCAGGTGGTAAGCGCCATCGGCGCCGAGCGCGTCGAGGTGGGCCGCGACGAAGGCGCCGCGGATGCTCCAGGGCGCCCCGCTTTCACGTTGCCAGGCCTGCTCGACTGTGATGCCCCACGCGCGCAGATCAGGACGGCTGTCACCGCCCATCACGGTCCCGTCAACGTCGGCGCCGCGTCGCCCGTAGTCCACGGCGACGGTGAGTCGCGCCTGCTGGCCGGTAGTCTGCGCTGAGGCGGCCGGCGCTGTCCACCGGCCGCTGAGGAGGAACACCGCCAGGAGTAGGCAGCAGGCAGCCGCCTTCACGGCCAGGTCCTTCCGCCCGGGCGCCCGATCAAGGGATTGCGGTATGGGTGGCCGGTGGACGGCTGGTCGCCGTTCGCGTCGGCGTTGGCCCGGAACCCGCATGCGGAGTAGCCGTCGGTGTGGGCGTGGGGGGTACGCCAAAGCGCAGGAGCAGCGGAGCAGCAAGGGATTGGGCGTTGCCACGGAGGGTGACGCTCTGCTGATCGCTGAACGTCCCGGAACCGTGCGCCCAGACGAGGTACTGCCCGTTGTTCACCTGGGCGAACGTGAACTTGCCCTGGTTGATGGTAGCCTTGCGGACCGGATTCGAGGCTGGTGAGATTGGGTCAGCTTCCACGACCGCCTGGTCAACCGTGGCCTGGTCGACGCCGGAGTTGGCGTCCCCCACAACGGAGCCGCGCAGGGAACCGAAAGTGGGGGCGGGTGTGGCGGTCGGGGTCGGAGTACGTGTCGCGGTCGGTAGAGCAGTGGGCGTAGCGGTAGGTAGCGGGACCGGTGTGGCCGATGGCGCAACCGTCGCGGTTGGCACGGAAGTGGCCGTAGGGGCAGGGCTACTCGTCGCTGTCGCCCGCACGCCCGGCCTGGGCGTCGGAGAGGACGTTGGCGTAGCAACGCTCGCGCGGACCGGTGTCGGTGGGGGGGTGCTCGCGCGTTCAACCGTCGCTGCGGAATGGGCAGACGTCGCCGAGGTTTGAGGCATGGGGGTGGAGGTGGGGGCGGGCGGGGTGCTGGTCGAGCTGGCGACTGCTGTGGGCGATGGTCCGGCCGCGGCTGTCGCGTCCGGCGGGGCGGCGGTACCCACCGGCGAGGCGCTAGCGGTGGCCGAGACAACCGGCGAGGTCATGTCCGTCGGGACGGACGAGACCTTTGTCGCCTCGGTCGAGGCTGACGACAAGGATGCCGCATCCGTGGCGCTGGTAGACACCGACGCGGAAGATGCCCCGCACGCCGCGAGAAACGCGGCGGGCAGGCAGAGCCAGATCAAGGCGATGCGGGCAAGGGAACGCCCTGGCCCGGCGGTCGACATGCCAACGGTCATGGGTAGAACCCCCGTGATCTCGTGGTAAATGGCGATGGATAGACTGGAGCGCGATCCGCCCGGTCCTCACTCGCTCGAACCAGGGGACAACCAGGACCTATTGTACAGCGAGCAGCCGCCTGGGGCAAGCGAGGGGCCGCATGTTCACCCCCTATTGCCGGTGAGCGGCAGCGACATCAGATGGTCGTGAAAATACTGGCCGAAATTGGCGGTTGGGCTGCCGGAGTAATCAGTGATCAGCACATTGCTGCACAGGTGCATCGATCCGGCCCGGGTGTTCCAGGTCCAGCCGAGATAGCTTATCCCATGGGCGTCGGCCCACGGCAATAGCCAACTGACGAAATTGATGGGAGCGCAGATATTATCGCCCGTTTCTCCGATCACCACGGGATACAATTGGGCAATGGGGGCTATCTGGCTATCCCAGCACTGCATTGCGTAGCATGGGGGCATGAGGTAGGCATGCCAGGATGCCGCCATGTTCTGCAGTGGGTCAACAGGCGCATGGGTCAACCAGCCGGATAAATCATCGGCGTAGCCCAATCCGCCGACCAGGAGGATATTCTTCGCCCCTGTGCCACGGACGGCGTTCACCAACATTTGCATGCCGATTGATTGCCAGGTGTAGGCGGTCGTCGCCCTGTTCGCCCCGGAGATGAATTGTGTCAGTGGGCAGCCGTTGAGCCAACAGTCCCAGGGATCTTGCGTCGGACGTTGCATATATCCCTCTGGGATCGTTGGCTCGTTGAACAGATCAAAAACAACCGCTTGATCAGCCTGGAACGTTGTAGCGACCGATTGCCAGAACGCCGTGGCATGATCGGCGTCGGGCAAGATATTCTGCGCCTGGGCCGGGTAGCGTCCCGGGGCACTCCAGTGCAGGTCGATAATGGCGTATAAATTGGCGCTGTGCAGCGTATTGACATAGTTGACGATGGCATTCCGATAGGTCGCCCCGCCATATTGCGGATTGACGCCATTTATCCCTAACCAGCAGTCTTCATTAAGTGGTATGCGCACCACATTGGTGTGCCAGGAAGCAATGCTTTGCGCCGCAGCCAGGTCAGTTTCTCCGTCGAAGGTGCCCCACCCATAGGGAGCATTGGCGCCTTGATCACACTCCGCTTCGGTACCGGAGTGATTGACGCCTAACAACCGGATGACGTGCCCATCACTCCTGACAATTTGATTGCCGGACACATGGATCGGTAGGAGCGACGAGGCGGCGTAGCTCGCGGGCGCTATAGGCGCAATGAGCAGAGAAGCGAAAAATAGCGCCAAGCCAAGACGACGAAAAAGGTGGAGCAACAGAAACTTTCCGGCTCTTCTCCGGCCACGATGTCGACCGGAGGAGGGCAACTACCGCATTTCGTTGGGTTAAACGAACCCCTTATGCGGTCCCAACCGGATTAGTGTGCGTTGAAAAGGCGTATTGCGTAATCGCCTAAAGGTCCGGTACGGGTCCCTGGTCCTACGTGCTGCAGGACGTGACGAGGCATCTGCATTGATTACTGATGAAGTGATCCTTGAAGAACTCTTCCCGGCTACCGGCGAGGAGGCGCGTTCTGGACGCTGGACGGAGGCGGTGGGCGACCGCCCACCACCTCCGTTGCGTGAGTCTCAGCGCTGCCGGCTCGCGAGCCGCGTGCCGCCGATGCCGATCGTCAAGAGGCCGAGAATGACGAGGCCCCCAAACAGGGCAGTGCTGCCACCGCCGCCGGTGTTCGGCATCCGTGCCGGAATCTGGGGCGGGGACTGCGACGGAATCTGGGCCGGCGGAGTCACCACACTCGCGCCCGCCACGACCGTGAGGCTGCCCTGCATCCAGTCATGCACGAGGCACTGATAGTTGTAGCTGCCGGCCTTCGTTGCGGAGTCCACGACGACCGACCACTGCTGCGGTCCGGGAACTTTGTAGGCAGTGCCGAAGATGGTCCCCGAGTCCACAATCGCCGCCGGGTCAGTCAGCGCCGTGCCGGAAGGCGTGTTCCCCGGATCGGCGATGAGGTCCGGTCGAGAGGCCCCTGGTAGCATGCACGGCGGGCCGGATGGCGGCGCGCCGGGTCCGGGCGGACTCTGGAAGCTGGTACCGCAGTTGAAGCCGAACGGCGCCGGCAATTGCTTGTTGTCGGTCGGGAAACTCACAGTATGGACGTTATGAACGTCCTTCCAGTTGTACTGGACCTTGTCGCCTGGCGACAGCGTCGGCCCCTGGCGAGGCAGCATCTCGTCAATCGCCACCTTGTCCGTCCCGATGCCGACAGCGACCTGGTAGGTTCGCGTGCCCGGAGCGCCACCGGTGAATGCCGGCACGTTGGCCGCCGCTTCCGCGGCCAGGGCGGCATCACGGTCCGCCGTGAACTGGGTGAGGGCGGCCGCGTCGATCTGCGCCTGGGTCGTCGCCGGCTGGCTCGGCGCCGCCACGGTGAGCGTGCCGTTCATCCCAGGGTGGATGTAACAGAAGTAGCTGTACGTGCCCGGCGGCGCGTTGATCACGATCTTCCAGTCGGCCGGCGTCGGATTGCCTGCGGCATCCAGGCCCGGGTTCGGACCGGCGTTTTCGATATCGTCGCCTCCTGCAAACGTGCAGGGCTGCTGGCCGGGCGCCGCGGTGCCACAGACGGGCGGCCCATTCGGGTTCTGGGCGATCGTGCCGCCGCCATGGGTACTGCCGCCGGTGATGGAAAAGTTGGACGGCCCGAGGGCGATCTTCGGCCCGCCGGTACCGATGGCCGTTGTCTTGTCAAGCGGATCTGGGAAGCCGACGGGATAAGCGGCACGACCGGACGTCTCGTCCGGCGCTAGCGCGATGATGTGGAATGAGCCGGGCGCGGCTCGGAAATTCAGCGTGTCGCCAGTATGCACGGTGACGGCGCGCGTGAAGAAGTCGATGTACTCGAAGACACGATGCTGGTCCGGATTCTGGTTGGCCCGGTCGGCATAGTCGACGCCGACCACCAGCGTTTGCGGCGCGCTCGTCGGTTGCGCCAGCGCCGGCGCCGCGCCGGTCATGGCAAAGGCGACTGCTGCGCTAAGTCGAATGACTAAGGTACGCCAGGACATGCGGACTCTCCCTCCCAATACGGCGCCTCAATGCGCCAATGGACCGATGCGCCGACTGCGCGCCATGGATCGTCGCGATAATGGACGTGACCGGGGTTGCACCTCCTGCCTGCTGCTGTCCAGAACGTAACCGCATCCTAGCAAGAGGCGGGTGATGTGTCAAGGAGATCAACGCTCGACGCTACGCATCCTCGACACCCGAACGGACAACGTTACAACAAGTGCCGCAGTTTAGTGCAGCAGGCGGCGGAGCAACTGGATCAGACGGGAGGGTGACGCGTGATAGCGCGCTTCCGCGGTCTGGGCCTTGTGCAGCATCCAATTAAACCAGCGCGGTAACGTCTGCGCCGATGTCGGTGCCGGCGGCAGCGGCTGGTGATGCGCCAGGATGGCTAAGGACCAGACGGGGTGGACTTCCGTCCAACCGGACTGCGCATCGATGACGTAGGCGCCGATGATCGAGATCAGATCACCGGAGGCAGGCGCCGCGATATTCGCCCCGGTGCAGGTTCCCAGATTCTTGGCGGGCTGATCGGAAGCCGGCGGCGACCGACCGGCGGTACATCCCGCCTGGTCCGCCGGCACTACCTCCACGACCAGGCGCCCACCCAGCGCCAGGACGTTGTCGTCGTCGATCAGCGCAACCTCGGTGGGTTGCAGGTAGAGGCCGATGTGCAGATCGCCGTCCGGCGCCTGTTCTGCCGTGTAGACGACTCCCGTCACCTTGACGCACGGCCGGAGGAGCACCAGCCGCAGGCCGGCATACACGTTGGCATGGGGGTCGGGGCGACATTCCGCGCCCTGATAGGAGGCAGCGCTGGGCGCCGCCGACAATAACAGACGGCCAAAGCCGATCCGCAAGTCGAGGGCCGCCACCGCCGCGACGCCGACCAGGCCAAGCAACAGCACGACCGCTGCAAGGCGGCGCACCAGGAAGCGAGGCGAACGGGATCGCGCGTTGCCTCTGTACTTCCCCATCGACCCATATTCTACCGGGCTCGCCGTGCGGACGCATCCCGGCTTTATACGTCAAACTGGATCACTCTCCGGTCCTTTCCGCGGCATTCGACGTGCTGTCCACGTTGAGCGTGGCGAGTTCGCGGGCTATGCCGGCCTCGCGCTCGGCGCTGTCCTGTGCCAGCGCCGCCAGGCGGGCGGCAATCGCGTTCACGCGCCCTTCGCAGGCTTGCAGTTGCGTGACCACCGTCTCCCGGAAGGTTCCCTCCGCGCCGCTGCTGCCAAGCGCCGCCATGTTCTGCCGCAACTGCTCTTCCCGGGCATAAACTTCCGTCCGTTCCGCCTGCAGTTGCTGCTGTTCGGCGGTATTGTGCCCGATCGCCGCGTGCTCTTCCAGCAGTTTCCGCAGCCGTTCCAGCGTTAGACGGTCAAGCCAGTGGCGGTCCAGATACGCGCCGAGTTGCTGGTACGAGTAGTCCCAGACCTGGCGCGCTTGCCAGTGATACTGGCGTTGGGTGACGTGCAGCGACGCGGTCTCGCGGGCTGGGCAGGGGAGCGCCCAGCGATAGTGCTCGGCCGTCTGGGATGCCGGGGCCGGCGTTTCCACCAGATCCGCCCCAAATTGAATCTGCTGCTCGATGGTGACGACCTGGGCCGCCGGCAGGCTATTCTCGACCCGGTAGCGGTTGTGCTGCATGCTGGCCTGCTGGACCTGGAAGAGGCTGTCGGCGATGCGGATGCCGGCCGTCTCCGTCGTCGTCCAGGTGTCCACATGCACGGTGATACCCAGCTCCGCGGCAATGGCCAGATAGACTTCAGCGTCCTGCTTGGTGAACGGCACCATCGCTTCCCCGTGATAGGCGCCGTCTTCCAGCACCGTGACCGGCCCGCGTTCCAGCACCAGGCCGCTGCTGTTGGTGAAGCGCAACGCCGCCACGGGATGGCGGGGCAGCTTCTCCTGGTTGAAGAGCAGCAGCCGGCGATACGACATGGTCGATTGGAGGATTGGTACCAGGGCGCTGGCGCCACGCTGGACCGTCACCGGCGCCACCACCTGATAGGCGAAGAGTTCGCCTTGCTCGGTGCCGGTAGCGTCCGGGGCGGCGTTGGCGCCGGCGAAGTCGGCCAAACTATACATGGCTTCGGACGGGCCGACGTCCTCCCTTAATCCCTTGGAGGAAGCGGCACGCAGCATTGCCGGATAGGCCTGCTGCCGGCCAGGTGAGGGCTGAGTCGGCTGGGCGGCGGCGGCGAACTCCAGCGGCCCGGGCGCCACGCGCGCTGCATCTTCCACCAGTGGCCGTTCGGGAATGCGCGACGTCGCCAGGTCGTAGCGAAAGGAGATCGGTTGACCGGCCACCAGCGCCACGGCGACGTCGCTCAGGTCTTCCTCCAGCCGGTTGTCGAACAGTCCCCAGCCTTGCAACAGCAACGTGCCCCCACCCTCGGCCTCCGCCGTGGCGGCGGTCTCGGCCACGATACGGTAGCTCACGCGCCAGGTTGGGCTGGGAATCAGATACGACAGCCGCAGATCGTGCTGGCCGGGGCTGAGCCGGACCTTGAGGGTGTACCGGTTCTCCTCGACCTGGCTGGCGTCAAGGTGCGCCGTCAGGGCGGCGGCAGCCAGACGATCGACCACCTGCACCTGCTGCACGCTCGCCAGGGCCAGCACCGTCACCACCCCCGTCGCTGCATCGACGAGCGAGATGCTGCCGGCCAACGTCTCGCGCCCTTTCGCAGGCACGTCGACGCCGATCAACCGGCCCTGGACTTCCCGGCTCTGGCTACCCGCTCCGCTGGTCAGGCGGACCTCGCGCCCACGCAGGGCGTGCAACAGATCACGCAGGCTGTGGTTGTCGGAGAGATGCATGGGGCTGCCGGCCAGCCGCTCCTCGCGCGGAACGGGCGTATCGTAGGCGATCCCCAGCACGCGCCCGCCCGCCCGGTCCAGCAGCAGGAGGCTCTTCAGAGCGTCGTTCACAGCATCCCTGGGGAAGGTGAGCGCCAGCTCCTCCCCCTCGTAGGCGCCTTCCCGCTCAACGAAGGCGACGCCGTGTTTGTACAGCGTCAGGCGGCGGACGGGGACGGTGGCGGGCGTGGGCATGGCTGTTTCCTTCCTGAGCACGCCCAACCATGAATGGCCGGGCTCATAGTACCAAGCACTCTCCGGTCAGGTAAAGCGACAACCCGGCGCCCGCCCGGACCTCAGGGGATCAGGTCGAGCATGGCGCGTGCCGCGGCCGGCATATCCGCGTGCAAGGCGTAGAAGGACCAGAGGCCGCGCCGGTGGCTGGTGACCAGTCCCGCCGCCTTGAGCCGCGCCAGGTGGTGGCTGATGGTGGGCTGACCCTGGTCCAGCGTCGCCGTGAAGTCGCAGACACAGACGGGCGCCGTGGCGTCCTTGAGGATGTGCAAGATTTGCACGCGCGCCGGATCGGCCAGCGCCTTGAAGAGCGCGCTCACCACAGCGGCCTGCTCCGGCGGGAGGGGCGGCGCGACCGGCGCGCAGCAGCCCCGGACCCGTTCCAGCGGCTGCGGTATCGTGGGGAGTTCAATTCGCATGCGGGTAGTGTACCATACCCATTGACAAATGTCGATGGATGGCTTACACTCCCCATGCATCGACAAGCTTCGATGTATGGGGGATATGATGCTCACCGGCTCCGCGCAGCGGTACCACATCGCTGCGCCGGACTGCGTCGGGTGGGTAGGAAAGGATGAGGAATGGCGGATGGTAGCGAGACCCGCGAGGCGGTGCGGCGGCGCTACGCGGAGGCGGCGCTGCGGGTGATTGCACCGCCTCGCGCCGGAGCGTCCTGTTGGAGCGGGACCACCTGCTGCGGCGATGCCTTAGCCACGTCGGCCTGCTGCGGCGGTGCGGCCGACCCGGTCACGAGCAACCTCTACGCTGCGGACGAACTCGCCGTGCTTCCCCCCGGGGCCGCTCTGGCCTCGCTCGGCTGCGGCAACCCGACGGCGCTGCTCGACCTGCGCCCGGGCGAGACGGTGCTGGACCTGGGCTCGGGTGGCGGGATCGATGTCCTGCTCTCCGCCCGGCGCGTCGGGCCGACCGGCACCGCCTACGGCCTCGACATGACGGACGAAATGCTGGCGCTGGCCCGGCAGAACGCGGCCTCGGCCGGGGCGACGAACGTCCAGTTCCTCAAGGGCCAGATCGAGCAGATCCCCCTGCCGGATCGCAGCGTCGACGTCGTCATCTCCAACTGCGTGATCAACCTCTCCACCGACAAGGGGCGCGTCCTGCGCGAGGCGTTCCGTGTGTTGCGGCCGGGCGGGCGTTTCGCGGTGTCGGACGTGGTCGTGGACGGCCCGGTGCCGGAGGACCTGCGCCACCAGGTCGAGCTCTGGGTTGGCTGCCTCGCCGGCGCACTGGAGCGGCGGGAGTACCTGGACCTCCTGCAGGCCGCCGGCTTCAGCGCGGTGTCCATCGAGCCGACGCGGTACTACGCCACGGAGGAGAGCGGCGACGGGCGCCCGCCCGCCTGGCTGGCCGCCCAGCCGCCCGAGGAACAGGAGCGGCTCCGCCACGCCTTCTTCAGCGCCTTCGTCCGCGCCAATAAGCCCGCCGGCTAGCCCTCGTGCGGGAGGACGACCGCGCCGGCCACGGCCTGAACGCCGGGATAGAGCAGCCGCACCACGCCGGTGGCGAGCAGTGCCCCCAGGAGCTGCCCGGCGACGAAGGCCGGGGCCGAGACCGGGCTGATGCCGGCGAAGGTGTCGGAGAGCGTGCGGGCGATGGTGACGGCCGGGTTGGCAAAGCTGGTTGAGGAAGTGAACCAGTAGGCGCCGGCGATATACGCGCCGACCGCGAAGGGAGCCGCCCCGCCCCGGCCGGAGCGGACCACGCCGAAGACCACCAGCACCAGCCCGAAGGTGGCGACGACCTCGCCCAGCCACAGCCCCGGCCCGACCCGCGGCTTGCTGGCGATCTCTAGAGCCGGCAAACCGAACATCAGATTCGCCAGCGCCGCCCCGACCACCGCGCCCGCAACCTGGGCGACCATGTAGGCGCCGGCCATCGCGGCGCCGATGCCGCCGAGCAGTCGGTCCACCAGGGTGATGATCGGGTTGAGGTGCGCGCCGGAGACCGGGCCCACGGCGAGGATCAGGGCCACCAGCGCCGCGGCCGTCGCCATGGCGTTCTCCAGGAGCTCCAGGCCGCCATCGCCAGGGCTCAAGCGCTGGGCGGCGATGCCGGAACCGATCACGGCGATCAGCAGAAACGCCGTCCCCAGGAACTCCGCGACCACACAGCGCAGGACCTTGCCGGCCGCGGTCGTCACGTCTGGCGATCCTGTGGCGCCGTCTGGCGGGCGAAGGCGTCGATGCGCTCGCGCAAAGCATCGCCCACCTGCCGGTAAACGGCGAGTTGCTCTTCCTCGGTCCCCGTCGCCCTGGAGGGATCGGCCAGCGACCAGTGCAGCCGTTGCCGAGCGCCGGGGAAGAACGGGCAGGCTTCGTTGGCTTGGTCGCAGACGGTGATCACGTAGTCCCATGCCTGGCCGCTGTAACGCTCCAGCGTCTTACTCTGCTGGCCGGCAATATCGACCCCCACCTCCGCCATCGCCTGGATTGCCGGCGGCCGCACCAGTGTCGCCGCCGTGCCGGCGCTGTGCGCCTCGAAGCGGTCGCCGTGGCGCGTGCGCAGCCAGCCCTCGGCCATCTGGCTCCGCGCCGAGTTGTGCGTGCAGAGGAACAGCACGCGCTGCCTGGCCATGCGTCGTCCTTCCCGCAGCGGCGATGGATCGTCGCGAGCTCGACGGTACCGACAACCGTCCGCCGGCCTCGCCCGCCGATAGGGTACTATCCAGTCCGTACGGAGGTGGAACCCCATGGCACAGGCGTCGGAAGCACCGACAGACCGAACGAGCACGGCTGACCAGGACGTACTCAACCAGTGGGCCGGCGTCGAAGCCGATTCGATGGTCGCGCAACTGCGGGCCGAACGCCCGGATGTGGCAGGCGCCGCGCAGCGGTCGTACCAGGCCCTCCTGGAGCCGGACGCTCCGGGCGGGGTGAGTCGCCCGGAGCGCGAGATGGTCGCTCTCCGAGTCGCCGTGCTGACACCCTGCCCACCGCTCGTCGCCTGGCATCAGGATCGCCTGCGCCGCCTGGGCGTGAGTGACGCCGCGATCATTGCCGTCGAGCGGTTCCCTTCCGGCGACCGGCCGCCAGCGCGCGAGCGGGCAGTACTGGAGTACGTCGACCGTCTGACGCGGACGCCGGACATGGCGACCGCGGCTCACCTGGCGGAACTCAAAACCGCCGGATTGACGCCGCGCGACATCGTGACCATCGCGCAACTGGTCGCCCTCCTGAGCTTCGAGGTGCGCGTCCTCGCCGGCCTTCGTCTGCTGGGAGCGGCCCGATGAATGTGCCACCACGTCCGCGTTTTACCCTTGATGTCCTGCGCTGGCAGCCCTGGCTGGAGACCGTCGATGATGTCGGCGCCACGCCCGAACAGGCGGCCCTGGTCGACCAGGTGGCGCCGTCGGCGGAGAGCCGGCCCTACTACGCGCTGTTGGCGCACGACGCGCCGGCACTGCGCGAACGCACCGCGCTCTTCAACGCCGTGATGTACGGCCACGGCGGCGCTCGGCGCGCCGATCGGGAACTGGCCGCCGTCGCCACCTCGCTGGTCAATGGCTGCCGTTATTGCACCTCCGTCCATGCCCGCCGCTACGTGCAGATCACGAAGGCGGACGCGCTCATGCAGCGCTTGCTCGACGAGGGGCCGGCCACCGCCCTCCCCGAGTGTGAACGCGCCGTGGCGGACTTCGCCGCGCAGTTGACCCGCGACCCGGCGGGAATGACGCCGGCCGACCTCACGCCGCTCCGTCAGGCCGGCCTGTCGGACCTGGAAATCCTCGATGTCACTTACGCCGCGGCGATGTTCGCCTGGGCCAACCGCCTGATGCAGACCCTCGGGGAGGGCGTGCCAAGCACGGAGCGGCCTACCTCGCCGTCACAATAGGCGTTCGCCCAGCCTGCCCTACTCCCCGCCGAACGCCTCCCGCCAGGCGGCATCCATCCCCGCCTTGTTGGCGCGGATCAGTTGGTGCAGGTCGCCATCATACAGCGAGTCCGGTACGTCCTGGGAAAAGATCTCCACAGCGTAGGGGCCGCGGTAGCCGCTGTCGTAGATCGCCCGCAGCAAGGTGGGCAGAGGGATCACACCCTGGCCCACTGTATAGCGGTCGGCGAAGGAGCGCGGCGTCTGCCAGTCGCTCACCTGCACGATAAAGTTGCGGTCGCCGCAGGCCCGAATCTGGTCCAGGATCTCTGCGTTTTGCCAGAGGTTCCAGACGTCGACACAGACGCCGAAGTTGGGCCGGTCTACCGCCTCCACAATGCGTAGCGCCTGCTGCAGCGTCCAGATCGCCGACTCTTCATTCATGGTGGAGGCGTTGAGCGGCTCCAGCGCCACCCGCGCCCCATGGTCCTGAGCGAAGCCGGCCAGTGTCTGGTACTCCTGTTGCGCTCGCGCCAGCACTTCGCGAATATTCCCCTTCGGGGCGTTGCCGGTGTTGGTGACGAAGGGCAGGTCGTGGCCGAAGGGGGCGATGCGCTCGATGGAACGCCGGAAATGGGCCATCCGTTCACTCGGTTCGCTCGGTTTTGGCTGCATGCGACCCGGAAAGAGTGTCCGCACGGTTGGCTGCACGGAACTGATGGTCAGGCCATGGGAGGCGATCAGCGCGAGTTGCTCGCCGGCGCGCTGCTCGTCGAGCTTGAATTCACAGACTTCAATCGTGTCCACGCTCAGGGCGGCGTACCGCTCGACGTCCTGCTCGAAGCGCCAGGGCCAGGTGGTGAACTCGCTGATGCCGAACTGATACGAAGGTAGTTGATCCACGTCGTCCCCCTAGCGCACTGCCAGCGGGCGTTCCATGGTCGCAGCCACGACAACAGTGCAATCCGCAGCAGCCGCAACCCTTGTGCCGCGTCCGGCTCGCCAACCGCCACCCATCGCCTGCGTACGCCGTTAGAACGCAAAATAGATGGTCGCGGGGGGGGGATGGCGGAGCGCGCGAAGAGCTGGTTGTCTTTT
>JBPCLN010000070.1:0-4968 GCA_051003235.1 Chloroflexota bacterium
GCGAGATCGCCAAAACCGATGCTTTCGCGGGCGGTAAGCTGGAAGGTCGCATAGTCCTGGAAGACGGCGGCAATGCGCTGCCTGGCCGCGACGGCGCGCGTTACGCTGAGGGGATCACCATCCAGCAGTACGTTACCGGCATCGGGCTGATACAGGCCGATTAACACTTTCGCCAACGTCGTCTTCCCGGCGCCGTTCTCACCGACGATGGCAATGCGCTCTCCCCGCTCGATGCGGAGGTTGAGGTCATGCAGCACGGCTCGCGCACTGCCCGGATAGGCAAAGCTAATGTTCCGCGCTTCCACTTGAATGCCGAGGGAACCTCTCTCTCTGACTCTTGCCCCGCCGCGGGGAGAGAGAACGCGCCTGGAGTGATCGGCGCCTTCTCTGGTCTCTACCTTTGCCACCCGCCAGAAGTCAAACAGGTCGCCGAGGAACTGTGACTGCTCCTCCATCCCGCGCAAGAGGCCGATGAAGCTGCTCAAGACGCTAGTGAAGGTCAGAGCGCCGGCGGCCACCGTGACGTAGTTGCCGACGGAGAGCTTACCGCGCAGGATCAGGAAGGCGACCAGCACCAGAGCGCCTGCATAGGCGAGGCCGGAGACGAGGCTGCCCAGAGTTGAAGAAACGGCGCGTTGCCCCTCCGCGCCCAGAACGTCGCGCCGGCGCGCGTCGCGCAGGTCCCGCCAGCGACCGAGCAAGAAGCCGGCGCTGCCGAATAGGCGCACTTCGGCGGCCGCTTCCCGTCCGGTGAGCAGGCGCTGCAGGTGGATGCGGAGGCGATCGGGGGTGCTGTGCGCGCGTTGCGCCCGGTAGACCGCCGTAGCCACACGCGCCTGTAACCAGACCGCCGGCAGGGCGCCGAGCGCCAGCAGCGGCAACAGTAAGGGCTGCACCACGTATAGCGCCACGCCGATCGACGTGAGCATCACCAGTATTTGGCCCAGGTCCACCAACCCCTGATAGAGGGTGGCGAGTCGCTCGCCCATTCCCGCTGCCGCCCGCTGCAAGTGTTCGAAAAAGGCCCCTTCCTCGAACTGAATCAGCGGCGCGGCTGCCGCTCGCGCCAACACCCGCCGCTGGATGCGGTAGGCGCCCTGGTCGCGCAGGTAGCTGGATACAGCGTTCTTGAATGTCCAGAAGAACTCTTCCAGCGCGCTCGCCACGACATAGACCGCCAGCCAGAAAAGTGCAGAGTGGCCGCCGGCGGCCCGTCCGGACGATCCCACGGTCAGCGCGTCGACCAATCCGCCGGACGCCGTGGCGAAGAGACCGGTGCTGGCGTTCCCGATCAGCAGCACAGCGATCAGGCCGAGCGAGGCCAGGGGGTGGGCGAGAAAGAACTCTTTGAGCAGCCCGCCGATATCGCGCCACAGGCGCCGGCGCGTCCGCCCACCCGGCGTGCCGGCGGACAATGCAGCCGCGTTCATACGTACCACCTCGCTTGTACTCCGAACAACGCGGCATACTCGCCGCCGGCCTGGACGAGCAAGTCGTGCGGTCCCGCTTCCACCAACTGCCCGTGTACCAAGACCAGTACGCGGTCCGCCAGTCGCGCCATCCCCAGGCGGTGGGAGATCAGCAGCGCAGTACGATTACGGGCCAGTTCCAGGAAGCGCTCGAAGATCGCCAGCTCGGCGAGCGGATCAAGCGCCGCTGTCGGCTCGTCCGGTACCAGCATCTGCGCCTCCCGGAAGAAGCCGCGCGCCAGCGCCACGCGTTGCCACTGCCCGCCGGAGAGATCCACCCCGCCGACGTCCGGACCGAGCAGCGTCGCGTAGCCATCGGGGAGCCTTGCCAAGATCTCGCTCGCTCCGGCCCGCTCCACCGCCGCCTCCAGCTGGGGCCGGTCGTCCAATCGCGCCGGCTGCCCAATTCCGACGTTTTCGGCGAAGGTCAACTGGTAGCGCACGAACTGTTGGAAGACGGCGGACATTGCGGCGCGCAGCGTCGGCTGATCAATTGCCCGTAGATCGACGCCATCCATCAAAATGCGGCCGGCGTCCGGCTGGTACAGGCCGAGCAGGAGCTTGACAATGGTCGTCTTGCCGGCTCCGTTCTCCCCAACCAGGGCCACCTTTTCCCCCGCGCCAATGGTAAAGCTCACGCCACCAACCGCCGGGCGGTCGCTGCCGGGATAGGTGAACCAGACGTCCTCGAACGTGATGCTCGCGCCGGTCCGCTGGGGAGGTGGGGCGATGGGCGGATTGGGGGATTGGGGGATGGAGTGATCGAGTGAGTTTTAATTGAGCCTCCCTCGTGCAACAGCAGGAAGGCGCGAAAGGCGCCGGCATAACCGGACTGCTCGCCGAGGGAGCGGAGGGTACCGGACAGGTTGAAGGAGATATGCATCAATCCTTCGATGGACTGGAATAGCAGCGCGAAGGAGCCGGCGCTGGCGGCGCGCAGCGACCCGGTGGCGATCACCCACCAGAGTCCGAGCATGATTGCGCCGGTGGAGGCCGCCCCCGCTGCGCGCAGGTTGAGGCTTTGATAGAGGACGGCCCGGCGCTGCGCATCACGTGCCTGGCGGAACAGCAGCGCCCAGCGGTCGAGCAGGTGATCGGCAAGTCCGTACAGGCGCACCTCTTTGGCGAAGTCACGTCCAAGCAGGATGCCGGCGTAATACTCCGCCAGGCGGCGGTCGCGCGTCTGCCCGCGCAGCAGTTGCCAGTTGCGTTGGCCGCTCGAGCCGTAGGCACCGGCCAGCAGCAGCTTCACGGCCAGGGTAATGATGACCAGCAGAGGCGAGAGAGCCGCCAGGGCGATCGAATACCCCACCAGGGCCGGTACAATTTGGACGAGTTGCAGGGCTTGTTGCAGCAGTTGTGGACCGCGCGTGTCGGCGTCCGCCAGTACCTGGTTGAGCTGATCGTAGTAGCCCTGGTGTTCAAAAGCGGCCAGGTCCAGTCCGGCCGCCTTGCGCATCACCCGTTCCAGCAATGCCGCGCCGCTGCGTTCGCGGGCCGTTGCTTGCAGCTAGGGCGCAACACCGCCCAGGACCCGCTGGAGGAGCAATGCGACCACCAGCAAGCCCAGCCAGGGCCCGACCTTCTGCCCGGCATGCCCGGCTACTTGGGCCGCCAGCGCATCGACGAGCGCCTTGGTCAACCCGAGCTGCACGGGCACCAGGGTACCCTGGGCGAGGGCGACGGCAACCCACGCCGCGCAGGGCAGCGGTGTCGCGCCGGCGACGAGCCACACCAGCCAGCCCAGGTCAGCCAGCGATCGCAGGCGTCCAACGTGACCATCGCCCAGCGTCGGCGCCGGCTTGGACGTGATGGCGGCGGGGACGGGAGATGATGTCGAGGACATGGGGATGGTCCTTTCGTGGTGGGACAAGTAGGATGGCGCCACCTGCCCGTTGCGGAGGAGGGGCCCTCTCTCCTAACCTCTCCCCCAAGCTTGGGGGAGAGGAACTATTGGCGCAGGTTTGTGCGTTCCCTGAAACGTTGTGGCGCTGGAATGGTCGGGAGATGCCACCAATTGTTCGTCGGAGTCTCTCCCCCAAGAATTGGGGGAGAGATGGCGTAGCCAGAGAGAGGGCTGGTCAGCCGCCCTCCACCGCAAACCGCCGCACCTCCAGTGTGGCGCGAGCCACGGCGAGGGTGGCGCGGCGCCCGGAGTCGGGGTCCCGCGCCGTTAGCACGATGTGCTCCTCACCGGCTGTCTTGACCAGGCGCTCCGGTTCCAGCAACAACCGCGGCGCCGAGCGCCAGAAGGCCAGCCACTCCGGCGACAGCCCCGGCGCGACGGCGAAGTAATGGCCGTAGAAGGTGCCGACATCGCAGTGGAAGCAAGACCAGTGCAGGATGTAGTGCGGCGTTCCGCCCGATGCTGATGCGTCGTCGGCCGGCCGGTCCCGGCGGAAGAGCGGCTCGCCGCACTTCCAGCAACGCCTGCCCCGGCCGCGCGCCAACTGCCGCGCATCGGCTGCCAACCCTGTTGGGTCCTGCCACCAGGCGGTCTCCAGAGCAGGATAGCGGCTGAGGCGCCTGACGTTGGGCTCGGTCCAGGCGCTGCCTAGTCCGCAGCCGGGGCAGCGCCAGCGGTGCCAGAGCGGCCCCTCCGGATGGACTCCCGGCAGGATCTGGTAAATCAGGCGCTTCTGACCGAAAAGTGGGCACCATGCCGTCAGTTCCTCCGGCTCGTCGCGGCATTGGGCGGCGACCGTTTGCAACCGGCGTAGCGCGCGGTAGACCAACCCTTCGGCGGCGCGCGGCGAGACGCCGAGTTGCCGGCCGATCTGTTCATGCGATAGATCTTCGATGTAGGCGAGGAGCAGCGCCGCCCGCTGCTGGGCAGGCAGCGTCTGCAAGAGGCGCTGAAGTTGCTCGCCGGTCTCGTAGTGAAGGAAGGCACGGGCGGCGTCAGGGTCCGGCACATCCAATGGTGGGGGAGCGTCCGACTCCAGCCAGCCGGAGCGGGGCGGGGCGTCAAGGGAAAGCTCGCCCTGACGGGAGTGCTCGCGCCGAAGTCGGCGGCGACAGACATTGTGGACGACGGTGGCGAACCAGGCCGGAAAGGCGGACGCTGTGCGCAGATGCGGCGGGTCGCGACTGAGCAGTAGCAAGGCATCTTGGACGATATCGGCAATGTCTGTCTCCCGAGTAACGTAGGTGCGGGCGATTTCCTCTGCCACCAGCCGGCAGCGGGCAACCAGCCCAGCCAGCGAGGACCGAGCGCGGACGGCGTCGGCCTGGGCCTGGGAGAACTGGGCGATCAGGGCAGGAATTTCCTCGTCCTGCGTCAGCAACCGCCAATGCGACCGCGAAGTGTGCATCTGGACCGGGCCGGCCAACAGTTCGTCGTATGGGCCAGCCATGCTGCTACCTCCTGCTGCGCACATATGTGATCCTTGATGGGTGTAGACTAATAGGGGGTTATGCTAGTTTGGGAAAGCAAGCGCTTTGATCTGGAGGAAATCGTCGTTGCCGAGCAGGCGATTGAGGTAGAGGCAGAGGGTGT